>NZ_AOHN01000044.1:0-403740 GCF_000510915.2 Pseudomonas sp. FH4
CTGGATCACCCTGCTGCGACCGGGCCAACCGCTGCCCAGCCTGAAACAGTTGCAGGCCCATGACATCGATCCAAAACGCATTGTGTTTGAGATCACCGAACTGGGAGGTGACAGCCAGCGCCTGGCTGAAGTCGTCGCACGCTACCGTCAGGCCGGTGCACGGATTGCCATTGATGATTTTGGTGCCGGGTATTCGCAACTGGATCGGGTCCTGGCCTTGCGCCCGGATATCCTCAAGCTGGATATGCGCCTGTTCCAGGCTGCGGCCCTGGGAGGCCCAAGCAGTGAGGTGGTACGCGCCCTGGCCCAAATGGCGGAAAAAACCGGGTGCTGGATCATTGCCGAAGGTGTGGAAACCGAAGCGCAACTGAACTTTGCCCTTGAATGTGGCGCGCGCTATGTCCAAGGCTACCTGTTTGCCCAGGCGCAACTGAACTGGTTCGCAGCCGATGCCTTCGTCTCGCGTTTCGCCGTGCTGCGCCAGGCATATGTGCAGCAGAAACTGGCAGAGCGCGGGCGAATCATGCTGCTGCGCCAGCAACTGATCGAGTTGATGCAGATCCTGCAAGGCTGGGTGCTGGCCCAGGAGCCGCTCAATCAACTGCCATGGTTGCCGGGTTTCCCCAGGCTGCTGCGGTTCTATCAGTGCGATCGCCACGGCACCCAACTGACTCCCAACTTCGAGTGGCGCCAGGATGCCTGGCAAGCGGACGGCCGCTATCTGGGTCACAACTGGTCGTGGCGCCCCTATTTCTATCACCTGCTGGCCGAAGGTTGGGAAGAACGCCGCGTGATTCTCTCCACCACCTACCGCGATGCCACAACCAATCAATACTGCCTGACAGCAGGACAATTCTTCGATAACGGTCAGCGCTTGCTGCTAATCGATATTGACGCCGCCGGCCTGTAGTTTTTCGCTTGCTCCGGGCACGCCGAACCGGGAAGCTGGGGGTCGACATTCATCCCACGGAGAGCCCTCGCCTTGGATTGGCCTACCCTGCTTACCCGCGAACGCCTTGGAAAACCCCTGCACAGCCCGGAAGAGCTGGGTCGCAGCCCATTTCACAAAGACCATGACCGGATCATTTTCTCCGGGGCCTTTCGTCGCCTGGGTCGCAAGACCCAGGTCCACCCGGTGACCAGCAACGATCATATCCATACCCGGCTGACCCACTCGCTGGAAGTCAGTTGCGTCGGGCGCTCCCTGGGCATGCGCGTCGGCGAGACCATCCGCAGCGCCCTGCCCGACTGGTGCGACCCCAGTGACCTGGGGATGGTCGTGCAATCGGCCTGCCTGGCCCACGACATCGGCAACCCACCGTTCGGCCATTCCGGCGAAGATGCGATTCGCCACTGGTTCCAACAGGCTGCCGGCCGTGGCTGGCTGGATGATATGAGCGGCGCCGAGCGCAATGACTTCCTCAACTTCGAAGGCAATGCGCAAGGGTTCCGCGTCCTGACGCAATTGGAATACCACCAGTTCGACGGCGGCACGCGCCTGACCTACGCCACCCTGGGTACTTACCTGAAGTACCCATGGACCGCCCGTCACGCCGACTCCCTGGGCTACAAGAAACACAAGTTCGGCTGCTACCAGAGCGAGCTGCCGATCCTTGAGCAGATCGCCCAGAAGCTTGGCCTGCCCCAACTTGAGGAACAACGCTGGGCCCGCCACCCGCTGGTCTACCTGATGGAAGCGGCCGACGATATCTGCTACGCCCTGATCGATCTTGAAGATGGCCTGGAAATGGACTTGCTGGAGTACGCCGAGGTCGAATCATTGCTGCTGAACCTGGTAGGCGATGACCTGCCGGAAACCTACCGGCAACTGGGGCCCCTGGACTCCAGGCGACGCAAACTCGCGATTCTGCGCGGCAAGGCGATCGAGCACCTGACCAACGCCGCCGCGCGGGCGTTCGTCGAGCAACAACCCGCGCTGCTGGCCGGGACCCTGCAAGGGGATCTGGTGGAGCATATGCATGGCCCGGCCAAACGCTGTGTACTGAATGCCAAGGACATGGCGCGCAAGAAAATCTTCCAGGACAAACGCAAGACCCTGCATGAGATCGGCGCCTACACCACCCTGGAGATCCTCCTGAACACCTTCTGTGGCGCAGCCCTGGAACAACATGGCGGCCGCACCCCATCCTTCAAGAATCGGCGCGTCCTGGATTTACTGGGTAATAGCGCCCCCCATCCTGATTGGTCGCTGCATCGCTCGTTTCTGCGCATGATCGACTTCATCGCCGGCATGACCGATAGCTACGCCAGCGAAATGGCCCGCGAGATGACTGGACGTTCGCACCCTCAGTGACCCGTGACCCAGGCAGGTTTTCCTGCCTGGGTGCTTGCCTCAAAGAATTGACCTACACAGGCTCCAGAGCGGCCTGATCGAATTCGCCCCAACACCCGATGAATAATCACCCCTCTCTGATCCACCCCAGCGATCAGCTCCTACATTCACGCAAACCTTCGATCGCCCAGCGCCTGGTTCACTGGGCAAATCGTCATTGGCACTGGCTGGTATCTTCCGGCTTTAGCTACGTCCACGGAACTTCCTATGCCCGAACGACAATTGCGCATCCTGTTGGTGGAAGATCATCCTTTTCAACTCCTGGCCCTTCAGTGCCTGCTCAAAAGTTTCGGCTTCAATCAACTGACACCTGCCGAGAATGCCGAGCAGGCGATCAAGTTGATGAGAACAACCGAAGTCCCCTTCGATGTGATGTTATGTGATCAATGCCTGCCCGACCTTACCGGGTTGGAGCTGGTGGAGATAGCCAGCCATGCAGGCTTTGTCAAAAGTGCTGTATTGCTAAGTGGACTACCCGCCCTCGAACTGGAACATCTGAAAACCTTAGCAATACAACGTGACTTGCGTCTGCTTGGATACTTGGCTAAGCCCTTGAACAAAGAAGCCTGGATCGAGTTGATCAGCCAATCAGGGCTTGCCTACGATTAAAAAGTACTGTTTTGCACTTGACCACAAATTGCCTGACAAACCTGAAGTGCTCCACGACACCAACACCCTGTTGATTGCTCAGGTATTTTTCAACATTTAACGTAGGATACTAAACGCTCACACAAATGAAATGTCACCTCTATTCAGCCTGCAAACAACACCGCACAACTTTAAAACCTTTCACCCAAGAAACTCTTACAGCGCAGCCAACAAAGCCTTAGCGCATCGTAGTCCAACACCTTTTTATGCGTAGGAATTTTCCTGTTTTATATCTGCTCAGCCTTCCCTTCATGCTCCTACCCCACCTTCTGAGCTACTGTGCGCGCTTATTTGCACTAGTATGGAATTGGCTCATGAATACAGTCTTTATTATTGACGACCACCCGGTTATTCGACTTGCAATCAGAATGTTGCTGGAACATGAAGGTTACAAAGTAGTGGGTGAAACAGATAACGGTTGTGATGCAATACAAATGGTCCGCGAATGTCTTCCAGACCTCATCATACTTGATATCAGCATTCCAAAACTCGACGGTCTGGAGGTTCTCTGCAGGTTCAATGCCATGAGCACCCCAATGAAAACCCTGATTCTGACAGCCCAGTCCCCGACACTTTTTGCCACACGCTGCATGCGTTCAGGTGCCGATGGTTATGTCTGTAAAGAAGGCGACCTAAGTGAGTTGTTAAGTGCCATCAGGGCCGTACTTTCAGGTTACAACTATTTTCCAAGTCAGGCATTGAACACCAATGGCACCGAGCTCGGCGAAAACGAAGAATTAAATCTTTTCAAATCAGTCAACGACCGAGAGCTTATGGTCTTACAACTTTTTGCGCAAGGCCGTACAAACAAGGAAATTGCCAAAGGCATGTTTCTCAGCAACAAAACTGTCAGCACTTATAAAAAACGACTGATGCAAAAACTCAAGGCCAAGTCTTTGGTAGAGCTTATCGAGATGGCAAAACGCAACGCGTTAGTGTGAGAAACAGGATGCCAAGGCGTTTAAAGGACTATCTAATCATTTTGAGTGCCGGACTGTGCATGAGTACAGCCGTGCCAGCCACTCAAACCGCTCCAGAACGCTACTCACTGCTGAGTCGTGCCGGCATCGTTCAGTTGGACACTCAACTGAACCACACGCAGCGCCAATGGCTACAGAACAAACGCGAACTGGTGCTGGGAACCTCGACACCCGACTACCCCCCCTTCGACATCACCGCCAGCGGTCATGACTATGAAGGTATTACTGCAGATTACGCAGGCATCCTGGCCAAAGCCCTGGCATTACCCGTGACGGTGATGCGCTACCCATCACGGGAGGCAGCCATCCAGGCGCTGGAAGACGGGAAAATCGATTTACTGGGTAGCGCCAACGGTTTTGAAGCGAGCAACGCCGACATCGTCCTGTCAACGCCCTACGCGGTCGACCAGCCGGTGCTGGTCACCCGCGACGCAGAAACCCGCCCGCTCAATGACGGGCTGGCGGGCATGCGCTTGAGCCTTGTCTACCACTACCTGCCGTTGAAGGAAGTCAAAGCGCTTTACCCCAATGCGATCATCCAGGTCTATCCGTCCTACTTGAATGCGCTGAACGCCGTGGCCTTCGACCAGGCCGATGTGTTTCTCGGCGATACCATTTCCACCCATTACATGATCAACAAGGGCTACCTGAAGAACATCCGCATGGCCAATTTCGGCAAGCACGAAGCGTACGGCTTCAGCTTCGCCGTACACCGCGACCAGCAAACCCTATTGGGCATCGTCGATACGGTCCTCACGGGCATCGGTACCTACGAGCGAGAAAACATCGCCAAACGCTGGAGTGCAGGCAGCGCTATCCTGCTGACCGACCACAAGTTGCAGTTGAGCCAACGTGAAGAGCGCTGGCTCAAGGACCACCCGGTGGTGAAAGTGGTCATCAACGAAACCTTCGCCCCCTTGACGTTCGTCGATTCAGACGGCCAGATGCGGGGCATGACCGCCGACCTGCTGGAGTTGATACGGCTGCGTACGGGCTTGCGCCTGGAGTTCCAGCACACCCGCAACGTCAACCAAATGATCGAGCAGGTCGAAAATGGCAGCGCGGACATCATTGCCGCCATCAGCCCAAGCCCCGAACGCGAAGCCAGGCTCAACTTCAGCCGGCCCTACCTGCAGAACTCCTACGTGCTGCTGACACGCAAGGAGCCTGGAGCCCCCTCAAGCCTTGAGCAACTGGCAGGAAAGAAACTGGCGATCACCGAGGGCAACCCCTTGGTGGATTATCTGCGTCGGAATTTTTCGCAGATCACCCTGGTGCAGGCCAGCGATACCTTCAAGGCCTCAGAAATGCTGGCCCAGGGGCATGTAGACGGGGCCGTCAACTCTTTGGTGGTCGCCAACTATTTCCTCTCATCACACTTTTTCCAAGGTCAATTGCAGATCAGTTCGAGTATCGGCACGCAACTGGCGTCTTTTTCCCTGGCCACGTCACGCAACGCTACCGAACTGGCCTCCATTCTTGACAAGGCCCTGCTCAGCATCGCGCCGGATGAACTTGGCGTGATCAACAATCGCTGGCGCGGCTATACCGCTGCATCAGACAGCTATTGGCGCAACTACCACCGCCTGATCATCCAGATCATCAGCGCCGCCGGGCTACTGCTGCTCACGTCACTGGCCTGGAACGGCTACATGCGCAGGCAGATCAAGCATCGGCAGATGGCAGAGCGAGCCCTCAGCGATCAATACGAATTCATGCGCGCCCTGGTCAATGAAACCCCTCACCCGATCTACGTGCGTGATCGCAACGGTTTGCTACAGACCTGCAATGACAGTTACTTGCAGGTCTTTGGCGTCAAGCGCGAAGAGGTCATTGGCAAGAGTGTCAGGCAGATCAGCCTGGAAAACGAGGCGCAAGCCAACCAGTACCATGCCGACTATCTGCGGGTGGTGGCCGAAGGCAAGCCGTTGATCCTTGACCGCGCCCTGCATATTCACGGGCAACAACTGACGATCTATCACTGGATCCTGCCCTATCGCGACTCGGTCGGTAAGGTCCAGGGCATCATCGGCGGCTGGATCGACATCAGCGAGCGCCGCCAACTGTTCGATGACCTGCGCGCCGCCAAGGACCGCGCAGATGAGGCCAACCGAGCGAAAAGCACGTTCCTGGCGACCATGAGCCATGAGATCCGCACCCCCATGAACGCGGTGATCGGCATGCTGGAGCTGACCCTCAAGCGCGCCGACCACGGGCACCTGGATCGTCCGGCCATCGAGGTCGCCTACAATTCGGCCAAGGATCTACTGGAGTTGATTGGCGATATCCTCGACATCGCGCGCATCGAATCGGGCCGTCTGAGCCTGGCGCCGGAACGCGTCAACCTGCGGGAACTGATCGAGTCAGTCGTGCGTGTGTTCGATGGCCTGGCCCGCCAGAAGAATCTCAACCTGTTACTGGAGTTCAATCCCGGCGTCGAAGAACGCGACGTGCAGATCGATCCCCTGCGCTTCAAACAGGTCTTGTCCAACCTGGTAAGTAATGCCATCAAGTTCACCGAGCAGGGTGAGGTGAAGATCAAGGTGGATATCCAGCCCACCGGGCAGCCACAACAGATCCAGATGAAACTGGTGGTCGAGGACACCGGTATCGGTATCAGCCGGGATGATCAGCAACGCCTGTTCGAACCTTTTTCCCAGGCCGACAATTCCGGGCATCTGGCCAGGAGCGGCGCCGGTCTTGGGCTGGTGATCTGTCGCAGCCTGTGCGAGATGATGGGCGGGCAACTGACCCTGAGCAGCGTAGCCAGCGTCGGTACCCAGGTGTTTGTCTCGCTGCAGATGACCAGCCTGCCACCGGCCTACCCGCTGATAGAACTCAAGCCCGCGGCACAGGATGCTGCAGCGGTGTTGAATGTGCTGGTGGTGGACGACCATCCGGCAAACCGCTTGCTTATGTGCCAGCAATTGGGTTTCCTCGGGCATCGCTTCACCGCAGTCCAACATGGCGCAGCGGGCTTCCAGGCCTGGCGCCAGGAACATTTCGACCTGATCATCGCCGACTGCAATATGCCAGTCATGAACGGCTATGAACTGGCCCGCTCGATCCGTGAACAGGAGCAACGGGAGAACATCACCCCCTGCATCATCCTGGGCTTCACCGCCAATGCCCAGCCGGAGGAAAAACAGCGCTGCCGGGATGCAGGCATGAATGACTGCCTGTTCAAGCCCATCAGTCTTACGACGCTGGAACGCCACCTGGCCGAGATCACCCCGCTGTCGCCAGCGCGGATTTTCGATCTCGAAAGCCTGAACGCCCTCACCGGCGGTGATCCACTGTTAAGCCAGCGTCTATTGGAAGAACTGCTGAGCAGTAGCCGTCGTGATCGCGAGGAACTCATGGCATTGCTCGTACAAGGCGCTCACCAGGACCTGATCGACCAGGCCCACAAGATCAAGGGCGCTGCCAGGATCGTCCAGGCCCGTGCACTGGCCGAGCAATGCGAGAGGCTGGAACAGGCTAGCGAGGATACTGACCAGGAGCAGGTCGACACCTGGGGCAAGGCCATCGAGAAAGCCATGCTCGACCTTGAGCAGGTGCTGCAACAACAGTTGGACAGCCTGCCACCACACTGACTGAACGCTCATCCACTGTAGGAGCGAGCTTGCTCGCGAAGGACGTCAACGATAACCCAGGCTTGCTGAATAAACGCGGCGTTATCAAGCTCTTCGCGAACAAGCTCGCTCCTACCAAAAGGCTTAAGCGCGCGTCTCTCAGCACTCCGTCAACCGCAGGAAAATCGCGGCCAGCCGTTCAATACCCACTTGATCCTCAGAACTGAAACGCGCCAGTTTCGGGCTGTCCAGATCCAGCACCCCAATCAACCTCCCCGCCTTGATCAAGGGCACCACCAACTCGCTATTGGAAGCGCTGTCGCAAGCAATATGCCCGGCAAACGCATGCACATCCTCCACCCGCTGGGTTTGCCGCGAAGCCGCCGCCGCACCACACACACCTCGGCCAAACGGAATCCGCACACAGGCGATCTGCCCCTGGAACGGCCCAAGCACCAGTTCTTCATCACGATTGAGATAAAAACCAGCCCAGTTCAAATCATCGAGCTGGTTGAACAGGAACGCGGAAAACTGCGCCGCATTGGCAATAAAGTCGCGCTCATCAGCCAGCAGCGACTCCAGCTGCGCACAGAGCATGGCGTACCCATCAAGGCCGTTACCGGCCTGTTGCAGATCGATCAAGACTGACGCTCCAGCAATTTAAGTCCCACCCAGTAACGGGCAAATTGGTAAGCACAGCGGCCATTGCGATTGCCCCGGCCGGTAGCCCAGCGCACGGCAAGGATGTCGAGGGCCTCATCGCGCTGCCACTGCAGACCCGCTTTGCTCGCCAGCTCACCGATCCAATGCTCCACCACATCCAGGAAATGCTCCTGGGTGAACGGGTAGAACGACAACCACAAGCCAAACCGGTCGGACAAGGCAATCTTGTCCTCCACCGCCTCACTGGGGTGCAGCTCACCGTCCACGCGTTTCCAGTTGTCGTTGTCGCTCTGGTTTTCCGGCACCAGGTGACGACGGTTGGACGTGGCATACAGCAGCACGTTTTCCGGGGCCTGCTCCAGCGAGCCGTCCAGCACGCTCTTGAGCACACGGTAATCGCCTTCGCCGGCCTCAAACGAGAGGTCGTCGCAGAACAGGATAAAACGCTGCGGCAACTTGAGCAGTTGCTCGACCACACGCGGCAGATCGGCCAGGTGATCACGCTCGATTTCGATCAGGCGCAAGCCGGCCTTGGCATGCTGGGCCAGCAAGGCGCGGACCATGGACGATTTGCCCGTGCCACGCGAGCCCCAGAGCAATGCATGGTTGGCAGGCAGGCCATCGATAAACTGCTGGGTATTGCGTGCCAATTGCTCGCGCTGCTTGTCGACACCGATCAAGTCGGACAGACGCATATCCAGGCTGACCTCCAGCGGCATCAAAAACCCGCTGCGGCCCTCGCGCTGCCAGCGGGCCGCCAGGCAGTGGTTCCAGTCAATGACCTCGCGAGGCGCTGGCAACAGGGGTTCCAGACGAGCGAGCACCGCATCGGCCCGTTCAAGAAAGGCATTCAATCGAGAATCCATGACTATTCCTGTGGCAAGTTCTTATAAAAAATGGCGTATTGGCAACCCTGACGCAGTTGCCAGACAACTGCACCTGAAAAACCATTCATACCGGGCAAGGCTGGCGCAGAGGATGTTCAGCTATGCTTGCCGGGCGAAGGGAAACGTAAAGTGGTTCAGCACCCAATGGATATCAAGTTCGCCCACCGCTTGTCTTATAAACAAGCCAGACTGACTGTGCTGGTCGGTTTCGTCTTGGGAACCTTGCTCAGCCTGATCCAAATCGGCATTGATTATGCCAGCGAAGACACGTCCATCAACCGTGAAATACACGCGCTGCTTGAAATCAGTCACAACCCTGCCTCACGTATCGCCTACAACATCGACGCTGAACTGGCCCAGGAACTGACCTTGGGCCTGCTGCACTCCCCCGCCATCATCCGGGCACAGTTGGTCGACAACAATGGCCTGGTGCTGGCTGACGTTGGCCGCTCTCGCAAGGAGAGCCCCTACCGCCCTGTCAGCGACTTTTTGTTTGGCGCCAACCGCCAGTTCGAAGACCGCCTCTACCTCACGCACATGCCCGGTGAATCCCTGGGCGTCTTACGCCTTGACGTCGATACCTACGCATTTGGCAGCCGTTTCCTGCGCCGTGCAGAGATCACGCTGCTTAATGGCTTTGCCCGCAGCCTGATCCTGACCGCCATCCTGCTGGGCCTGTTCTATGTGATGCTGACCCAGCCGCTGATCCGGATCATCCGCGAACTGAGCACCCGCAACCCCGGCAGTGCACCCCTGACTCGCCTGGATTGCCCACCCGGGCACGAACACGACGAGATCGGCGTGCTGGTCAACGTCACCAACCAGCAATTCGAGAATATGGAGACCGAGATCCAGCAACGGCGCCACGCCGAGGACCGCCTGACCGAGTACCTTGGCCAGTTGGAGAGCATTGTTTCGAGCCGTACCACCGAACTCAAGGCGATCAACCAGCAACTGAGCCAATCCAACGAAGAACTGGAAGCCTCGAAAATGACCGCTTTGGGCATGGCCCAGGCACGCGCGGCCTTCCTAGCCAACATGAGCCATGAAATCCGCACCCCGCTCAATGGCCTGCTCGGCATGATTGCCCTGTCCCTGGACAGCGCGTTGAATGCCGAGCAGCGCCAACAATTGTCGATTGCCCATGACTCCGGCAAAGTCCTGGTGGAACTGCTCAACGATATTCTCGACCTGTCCAAGTTCGATGCCGGGCAACTGGAACTGGAGAGCATTCCCTTCGACCTCGGCTCCCTGGTGGAAGATACTGCCAACCTGCTGTCGCAAAACGCCGCGCCCAGCGTCGAATTGACCTGCCTGATCGATCCGCAGTTTCCTGCCCAGGTCGTGGGTGATCCAACCCGGGTCCGGCAGATTGTCAGCAACCTGTTGTCCAATGCCTTGAAGTTCACCCGTTTCGGCCGCGTTGATGTACGCCTCAGTGCGCACCCCGATGGCGTGCGGATCGAAGTGTGCGACACCGGGATCGGCATTGCCCTGGAGGCCCAGGCGCGGATTTTCAACCCCTTCACCCAGGCGGGTGCCGGCATTACCCGCCAATTTGGCGGGACCGGCCTGGGCCTGGCACTGACCCACAATCTTTGCGAGGCCATGCGCGGCCGGCTGACCATCAGCTCGGAAACCGGCTTCGGCAGCCAGTTCTGTGCCGAACTGCCACTGCCCGCCCACATACCGGCGGCGCGGCTGGGGCCGTTGAAGGGCGAGGTTGCTGTCATTACCGGGGCCAGCAGTGGCCTGGCAGAACTGCTGCTCACCCTGCTACCGCACTGGGGACTGACGCCGTACTGCAAAACGATCGACGATGACTTGAGTGGCCTGGCACCCGACATCCTGATCACCGATTGCCCCGAATGCCTATTCCGCCTGCGCCCGACCGTCAGCGCACCGATCCTGCTGGTCACCGCCTACGGCAACTTCATGCCCAGCGAAGAAGTGGTCGCCCTGGCCCCCTTGCAACAACAGGCGCGCCCACTGAGTCGCGCCGCGCTGTATCAGGTACTGCACCGTACCCTGCGCGCCGACAGCGAAATCGTCCTCGACCTTGTCCAGTTGGAAACCAGCCCGGTTGCGCATCGCGCGCGCATCCTTCTGGTAGAGGACAATCTGGTCAATCAACTGGTGGCCAAAGGCATGCTCGGCAAGCTCGGCTGCGAGGTCGTTGTAGCGGCCCATGGCGCAGAGGCACTGAAACAGTTGGACGAACAACGTTTCGATATGGTGCTGATGGACTGCAACATGCCGGTCATGGATGGCTACGAGGCGAGCCGGCAGATCCGCCGCAGCGGACGCTGGCCAGAGCTGCCGATTGTCGCGCTGACCGCCAATGCCCTGGCCGAAGAGCGCGAACGCTGCCGGGCGGCCGGCATGAACGACTACCTGGCCAAGCCCTTTCGCCGCGAAGAGCTCAACGCCCTGCTCGACCTCTGGGTGCCGACTACGACAACCCTCTGACCTGCTGGAGCAACTGGTCCAGGCCCTGACGCAAAACGTCGGCCTGGCCCAGATCGACTCCGCTGTCACACAGCAGGCGGGCCTTCAGTGGCTGGACGCGCTCACGCAACGCCTGGCCCGCGTCGGTAAGGCGCAGGTGCACTTCACGCTCATCGACCGCGCTACGACGGCGCGTGATCAGCGCCAGGTGTTCCAGGCGCTTGAGCAACGGCGTCAACGTGCCGGAATCAAGCAGCAAGCGCTCCCCCAGCGCCTTGAGCGTCGGCTGGAGCGGCGCGGCGGTGTGCCACTCCCACAACACCAACATGACCAGGTATTGCGGATACGTCAGGCCCAACTGATCAAGCATGGGTTTATAGGCCCGTGTCACCGACCGAGAGGCGGCGTAGAGCTTGAAACACAGCTGGTCATCCAGGGCCAGGGATGTGGCAGGCAAGTCCGTCATTTGAGCAGCGCTTCGATCTCTTGAGTCAGTTCCTGGGGTTTGGTGGTCGGGGCAAAACGCTTAACCACCTGACCGTCGTGCCCGATCAGGAACTTGGTGAAGTTCCACTTGATGCCCTTGGAACCCAGCAGCCCCGGCGCCCGCTGCTTCAATTGCACAAACAACGGGTGGGCCTCGCCACCGTTGACATCAACCTTCTTGAACAAGGGAAAGCTGACGCCGAAATTCAGTTCGCAAAACTCGGAAATGGCCCCCTCGTTGCCCGGCTCCTGCTTGCCGAACTGGTTGCACGGAAAACCCAAGACCACCAGGCCCTGGTCCTTGTACTGCTGCCAGAGCTGTTCAAGGCCTTTGTACTGTGGGGTGAACCCGCATTTGCTGGCGGTGTTGACCACGAGGATCGCCTTGCCGGCGAAGTCCGCCAGGGTCTTTTGCTCGCCCTTGATGGTGGTGCAGGGGATGGTCAGCAGGTTGTCGCTCATGACAAGGCCTCAAGAAGTAGGGAAGACAAGATAAACATAGCGAGCAATTCAATTGCACACAATGTAATTGACCAAACTGATACCCCAACATTCTCCCCTGTAGGAGCGGGCTTGCCCGCGAAAAACGCCCAGACGCCGCGTTCACCCAAGCAACCCGCGTCACCGTTAACGATCTTCGCGGGGAACCAGGTCCAGGCACACCGAGTTGATGCAATAGCGCAAGCCAGTAGGCGGCGGCCCATCAGGGAACACATGGCCCAGATGCGCATCGCACTTGGCACAGGTCACTTCGGTGCGAATCATTCCGTGGCTGACATCGCGAATCTCGATCATCGCGCTATCGGCAATCGGCTCATAGAAACTGGGCCAGCCACAACCGGCATCGAACTTGGTACTGGAGTCGAACAGCGGCTCATTGCAGCAGATGCAGTGGTACACACCGTCTGTGGTGGTGGCGTTGTACTTACCGGAAAACGGCCGCTCGGTGCCCTTGAGGCGACACACTTGATACTGCGCCGGGTCGAGCATTTCCCGCCATTCATCCAGGGTTTTATCCAACTTTTCCATCAATACACCTCGACAACTGAAAAAGCCTGATCTGTGTCTTTTCCATGGATCAGGCGGCACGTATGATTGCGCCTCTTCAAAGCGCCAGTCTGGCACCCGCGTTATCGGCATTCAAACGTATTTATGGGTCAAGCCAAACGCCGGATTCCCAGCACGGTAGTCTTCACATCGTCTGGATCGTTCATTTTCAGGATCACATCGCCATGCAGGTCAGCAAATCGAACAAGCTCGCCAACGTCTGCTACGACATTCGCGGCCCAGTGCTCAAGCACGCCAAACGCCTGGAAGAGGAAGGCCATCGCATCCTCAAGCTGAACATTGGCAACCCGGCGCCCTTTGGTTTCGAAGCGCCGGACGAAATCCTCCAGGACGTGATCCGCAACTTGCCCACCGCCCAGGGCTACAGCGACTCCAAAGGCTTGTTCAGCGCACGCAAGGCGGTGATGCAGTACTACCAGCAAAAACAGGTGGAAGGTGTCGGCATCGAGGACATCTACCTGGGCAACGGCGTCTCCGAGCTGATCGTGATGGCCATGCAGGCCTTGCTCAACAACGGCGACGAAGTGCTGGTGCCAGCGCCTGATTACCCGCTGTGGACCGCCGCCGTGACCCTGGCCGGCGGTCACCCGGTGCACTACCTGTGTGACGAGCAAGCCAACTGGTGGCCGGACCTGGCCGATATCAAGGCCAAGATCACGCCCAACACCAAGGCGCTGGTGATCATCAACCCGAACAACCCGACCGGCGCGGTGTATTCCAAAGAAGTGCTGCTGGGCATGCTGGAGCTGGCGCGCCAGCACAACCTGGTGGTGTTCTCCGACGAGATCTACGACAAGATCCTCTATGACGATGCCGTGCACATCTGCACCGCCTCCCTGGCCCCGGACCTGCTGTGCCTGACGTTCAACGGCCTGTCCAAGTCCTACCGGGTGGCGGGTTTCCGCTCCGGCTGGGTGGCCATCTCCGGCCCCAAGCACAATGCCCAGAGCTACATCGAAGGCATCGACATGCTGGCCAATATGCGCCTGTGCGCCAACGTACCCAGCCAGCACGCGATCCAGACCGCGCTGGGCGGCTACCAGAGCATCAACGACCTGGTGCTGCCAGCCGGCCGCCTGCTGGAACAGCGCAACCGCACCTGGGAGCTGCTCAACGATATTCCTGGCGTCAGTTGTGTCAAACCCATGGGCGCCTTGTATGCGTTCCCACGGATCGACCCGAAAGTCTGCCCGATCCACAACGACGAGAAGTTCGTCCTCGACCTGCTGCTGTCGGAAAAGCTGCTGGTGGTGCAAGGCACCGCGTTCAACTGGCCGTGGCCTGATCACTTCCGCGTGGTGACCTTGCCGCGTGTGGATGACCTGGACATGGCCATCGGCCGCATCGGCAACTTCCTGAAGTCCTATCGCCAGTAACCCTGCTTTCGCTGTACGACCCGGCACAGGTCGTACAGCGAGTATCTGGCAACACATCTGTGCCCACGCCAGGCAGAAACACCTTCTTGCCCCGCCCCACGCCCCATCGACTCTGTAGTCCCCAACAATCACAGGGCCCCAAGGCTGCCGAACGGGAATTTCCCTCGGCATTCAGAGTCAGAAAAAACCTTCAAGACTCTACATTCAAGCTGTAGGACACAGTTTGAAATAGTCGCCCGGTTGAATAGCCCAGTGCCGCACCTTATATACCCCGCAGTACGCGACATATTAAGCATGAGGAGAATTCTACAACCATGATGCGCATCCTGCTGTTCTTGGCCACTAACCTGGCGGTCGTGCTGATTGCCAGCATCACCCTGAGCCTTTTCGGCTTCAACGGGTTCATGGCGGCCAACGGGGTTGATCTGAACCTCAATCAGCTGCTGGTTTTCTGTGCCGTCTTTGGTTTTGCCGGCTCGATCTTCTCGCTGTTCATCTCCAAGTGGATGGCGAAGATGAGTACCAGCACCCAGATCATCACCCAGCCGCGCACCCGGCATGAGCAATGGCTGCTGCAGACCGTCGAGCAACTGTCCCGCGAAGCCGGGATCAAGATGCCCGAAGTCGGGATCTTCCCGGCCTACGAGGCCAACGCCTTTGCCACCGGCTGGAACAAGAACGATGCTCTTGTTGCCGTCAGCCAGGGTTTGCTGGAGCGTTTCTCGCCCGACGAAGTGAAGGCCGTGCTGGCCCACGAAATCGGCCACGTCGCCAACGGTGACATGGTGACCCTGGCACTGGTCCAGGGCGTGGTGAACACCTTCGTGATGTTCTTCGCACGGATCATCGGCAACTTTGTCGACAAGGTGATCTTCAAGAACGAAGGCGGCCAGGGTATCGCCTACTACGTGGCGACGATCTTTGCCGAACTGGTCCTGGGCTTCCTCGCCAGCTCCATCGTGATGTGGTTCTCGCGCAAACGCGAATTCCGCGCCGACGAAGCCGGTGCCCAGTTGGCCGGTACTGCCGCCATGATCGGCGCCCTGCAACGCCTGCGCTCCGAACAGGGCCTGCCGGTGCATATGCCTGACACCCTGAATGCCTTCGGCATCAACGGTGGCGTCAAGCAAGGCCTGGCGCGGATGTTCATGAGCCACCCGCCGTTGGAAGAGCGAATCGACGCACTGCGTCGTCGCGGCTGACAGCCAAGCAGGTCAAATAGGGGCGATTGAATCGCCCCTTTTTTGTGCTCGCGTGTTTTACCGCCCCGTCAGTTGGTAAACCCGCTCCTCCAGCCGCGCGACGCCTTCCTGGGCGAACTTCGGGCTCTCGGCCAGGATATCCCGCTGCTCCAGGACACTCAGGCGCCAGTGCACTCCCAGCAGCCCCCGAACCTCATCGTCGCTCACTGCAAATGGCGGCCCTGCCTTCAGGGCCTGCTCATAATCCAGGCTGATCAACAGGCCGTCCTGCACCTGAGGTGCAATCGCCTGCAAATGCGCGACATAACGCTCACGCATCGGCGGCGGCAAGGCTATCAGCGCCGCACGGTCGTACAGTGCAGTGCATCCCGCCACATCAGCACCGCTCAATTGGAAGAAATCACCGCACCACAACTCGATAGCGTCCGCCTGATAAACCTTGAAATCCCCCCGCTGGCTGACTTGCGCAGTCAGGTGTTGCTCCTGGAAGAACTCTTCAACAGCCTTTTGCGACAACTCCACACCCAGGACCCGATACCCCTGCTGCACCAGCCACAGCAGGTCCAGGCTTTTGCCACACAGCGGCACCAACACCCTGGCCCCACTGGCCAACCCCAAACCCGGCCAGTGTCGCTGCAAATAGGGATTGACCTCTGGCAGATGAAAGCCGATCTGATTGCGTGCCCAGCGGTCATGCCAAAAAGTGGAATCCATGAATACCCCTGAAAACTTGATCAAATAGCGCTAAAACTTATATTAGATTTAGATCAATGATCTGATTGAAGATGGTGCCATCTTAACCTTGAGGGCCCTGCTCATGCTCCCCAGCCTGTTTATTTCCCACGGCTCCCCCATGCTTGCCCTGCAACCCGGCGCCAGCGGCCCGGCACTCCAGCGCCTGGCCGCTGACTTGCCACGCCCCAGGGCAATCGTGGTGATGTCCGCGCATTGGGAAAGTCGCGAGCTACTGGTCAGTGGCAGCCCTGCCCCAGAAACCTGGCACGACTTCGGCGGCTTCCCCCGCGAACTGTTTGCGGTGCAATATCCAGCGCCCGGCGACCCAGCACTGGCGCAACAGATCGTCGAACTGCTCGCAGCCGATGGCTTGCCTGCCCGCCTCGATAACCAGCGCCCGTTTGACCATGGCACCTGGGTGCCGCTGTCGCTGATGTATCCGGCGGCCGATATCCCAGTGGTACAGGTCTCGCTACCTAGCCATATGGGCCCTGCGTTGCAAACCCGGATCGGGCAGGCACTGCGCAGTTTGCGTGAACAAGGCGTGCTGTTGATCGGCTCCGGCAGCATCACCCATAACCTCGGTGAGCTGGATTGGCGAGCCGGGCCGGAAAGCATTGAGCCCTGGGCGGGGGACTTTCGCGATTGGGTGGTCGACAAACTGTCGGCACAGGATGAGACCGCGCTGCACGACTACCGCAAGCAAGCGCCTTATGCGGTGCGCAGCCACCCCAGCGATGAGCACTTGTTACCGTTGTATTTCGCGCGCGGGGCCGGAGGCGAGTTCAGCATCGCGCACCAAGGCTTCACCCTGGGCGCATTGGGGATGGACATCTACCGCTTCGGATAACTTCGCGCCTACAGTCCTGGCCCAAATCCCAGGCAAAAAAAATCCCCGAACCAGTCGGGGATTTTTTATGTTCGATCAATCAACCCTAAGGTCGATCAATCTTCGCGATAGCGACGCAGCTTGAGCTGCTTGCCGGCAACGCGGGTGTCCTTGAGCTTGGCCAGCAACTTCTCCAGGCCATCTTCCGGCAGCTCCACCAGGGAGAAGCTGTCACGCACCTGGATACGACCGATCGCTTCACGTGCCAGGCCACCCTCGTTGAGGATAGCGCCCAGCAGGTTTTTGGCGGCGATACCGTCACGTGCGCCCAGCGCGGTACGGCAACGAGCACGGCCTTCAGCCAATGCAACCGGAGCACGACGCTCGCGATCACCACGGTCCGGACGGTCGCCGGTACGCTCTGGACGATCACCGCGTGGAGCGTTGTTCGGCACCAGTGGACGTTCTTTCTCGATCGCAGCCAGGGTCAGGGCCTGACCGTTGGTAGCCTTGCGCAGCAGGGCTGCAGCCAGGGCACGCGGGGTGCAACCGATATCGGCAGTCAGGCGGTCCAGCAGATCACCGTGGGTCGATTCAGCATCAGCCACCAGCGGCGACAGGCTGTTGGTCAGTTTCTTGATGCGCGCATCGAGAACGGCCTGGGCATCCGGCAGGCGGACTTCGGCAACTTTCTGACCGGTTACACGCTCGATCACTTGCAGCATGCGGCGCTCACGCGGAGTCACCAGCAGCAATGCACGACCTTCGCGACCCGCACGACCGGTACGGCCGATACGGTGAACGTAGGACTCTGGGTCGTACGGCATGTCAACGTTGAACACGTGGGTGATACGTGGAACGTCGAGGCCACGAGCAGCAACGTCGGTCGCCACAACGATGTCCAGACGGCCATCCTTGAGGGAGTCGATCACACGCTCACGCTGGTTCTGGGCGATGTCACCGTTCAGCGCAGCGGCTTTGTAGCCTTTGGCTTCCAGGGCACTGGCCAGGTCCAGGGTCGCTTGCTTGGTGCGCACGAACATGATCAGGGCATCGAAATCTTCGACTTCCAGCAGGCTCAATACAGCCGAGGTCTTCTGGTCAGCGTGAACCAACAGGTGAGCCTGTTCGATCGCGGTAACGGTCTGGGTCTTGGTCTGGATCTTCACGTGTTGCGGATCGCGCAGATGGCGTTCGGCAATGGCACGGATCGACTGCGGCAGGGTGGCCGAGAACAATACGGTCTGACGGGTCGGTGGCAGCGCCTTGAAGATGACTTCCAGGTCATCCATGAAGCCCAGCTTCAACATTTCGTCAGCTTCGTCGAGAACCAAGTGGTTCACGGTCGACAGCACTTTTTCGTCACGACGCAGGTGGTCGCACAGACGGCCCGGAGTGGCGACAACGATCTGTGCGCCATTACGGATGGCTTTCAGTTGTGGGCCCATAGGGGCGCCGCCGTAAACGGCCACAACGGTAACGCCCGGCATTTGCTTGGCGTAGGTTTCGAAAGCGGTTGCTACTTGCAGCGCCAACTCACGGGTTGGCGCCAGGATCAGGGCTTGCGGCTCGCGCTTGGCAGGATCGATGCAGTGCAGGATAGGCAGGGCGAACGCGGCGGTTTTACCGGTACCGGTTTGCGCCTGGCCAATCATGTCCTGGCCGGCCATGATGATCGGGATCGATTGCTGCTGAATAGCCGAAGGTTCTTCGTAGCCAGTCGCGATGACGGCAGCAAGAATGTTCGGGTTAAGATTAAAAGCGGCGAAGCCGCCGGTTTCCTGGGTCATGGGTCTGCCTCTAAGTGCATCCGCAAAGACCCATGCTCCAAAGCTGCGCATGCCGTGTTGAGACTCAAGAGTCGCCCTGGCTGCTTTGTCGGCGGGGATTTGCGAAAACGAATGAATGAAAAAGATTCGTCAAGGAAGAGTCCGCTATGCGGACGTGCAGCCGAAGCTGACTTCGGGGAATTGCGCTACCTAAACGCGGCCCGGTTAAAGGCCGGCGCGCACTATACCGGAAATCCCTGAAAAAGGGAGCTTTTTTTATCGGAAAAGGCCATTCAACTGCTCTGTGTCACAGGCTTTGCGCATCCTCGCAGGAACGTCTATTTTTCAAAGGCCCGGCCCTGTTGGTCATTGCGCTTAAACGCTTCACCTTTTGCAGTGGGCCCTTCGGTCCGAAACTGCCTTTCGCGCCCGAGGATCCACCCATGAAACAAGCCAGCAGTAGCCGCGTCAGCCGTGAACTACAAGGGCATGTCCTGCTGCTGGGACTTGATCGGGTCGCCAAGCGCAACGCTTTTGACCTCGACCTGCTCAACGAACTGAGCCTGGCCTATGGCGAGTTCGATCGCAATGAAGAAGCGCGCGTGGCCGTGGTGTTCGGGCATGGCGACCACTTCACCGCCGGGCTGGACCTGATCAACGTCGCCCACACCATGGCGCAAGGCTGGCAACCGCCGCTGGGAGGCTGCGACCCATGGGGCGTGTTCGCCGGGCCCAGGGTCAGCAAACCAGTGATTGTTGCCGCGCAGGGCTATTGCCTGACCATCGGTATCGAATTGATGCTCGCGGCGGACATCAACCTGTGCGCCAGCAATACGCGCTTTGCGCAGATGGAAGTACAGCGTGGGATCTTTCCTTTTGGCGGCGCCACCCTGCGCCTGCACCAGATCGCCGGCTGGGGCAATGCCATGCGCTGGTTGCTGACGGGCGATGAGTTCGATGCCCATGAAGCGCTACGACTGGGGCTGGTGCAGGAGGTCATGGCCAGCGAAGACCTGCTGCCCCGGGCGCTGGCCCTGGCCAATCGGATCGCCAGCCAGGCGCCGCTGGGGGTGCAGGCGACTTTGACATCGGCACGCCAGGCGCGGGATGAAGGCGAGACCGCTGCGGCGGCCGGGCTGCCAGTGCTGGTCGAGAAACTGCTTAACAGCGAGGATGCTAAGGAAGGGGTGCGGGCGATGCTGGAGAAGCGGCCGGGGGTGTTCAAGGGATTGTGAGCAGATGTGATGGCCTCATCGCGGGCAAGCCCGCTCCCACAGGTGTACGCGGTCATCTTGACCGCGATGAGGCCAGTACAGGCAACTAGGTCGCCGGACGAACAGCCTTGATCAACGCCTGCAACGAATACCCCAGGCGCGGCGCCAGCGCCTCGGCCCGCGCTGAAACCGCCGCCAGGTCCAGCGTCTGCTCCAGATCCGCCGGCACCAGCAGGATCACGTTGCCCTCCTTCACCGGCAACTCCCAGTAATGCCGATGATAAAGCCCGCGCAACAGTGCAGCACCCAGCGGCTTGCCATCATCGGTCGCCCACTGGTTGATCACCAGCCATCCACCGGGGTTGAGTTTTTTCTGGCAATTTTCCAGGAAGGTCCAGGCCAGGTGACCAACCCCCGGCCCCACATCGGTATACAAGTCAACGAAAATCAGGTCCGCCGGCTCCGCAGTCTCCAGCAACTCCAGTGCATCGCCCACGCGGATGTACAACCGCGGGTCATCATCGAGCCCTAAATACTCGATAGCCAGGCGCGGCACGTCCGGGCGCAACTCAATGGCCTCGACATCTTCCAGGGGCAGGAATTTGAGGCAAGCCTGGGTCAGGGTCCCGGCACCCAGGCCGAGGAACAGCGCACTTTCGGGCTGCTCATGGCACAGGGCACCAATCAGCATGGCACGGGTGTAGTCATACTCCAGCCAGCTCGGATCGGCAGTAAACACACAGCTCTGCTCGATGGCATCGCCAAACTCAAGAAAGCGGTAATCGGCCACTTCCAGCACACGGATCATGCCGAAGTCGTCATGGACCTCAGCCAGCAGGCGCTCGACGCGCTCCTCAGACATTTCATCTCCTAATGGCCCCGGCACGGGTGCAAGCCGCCTGGTACCAGGCGGGAAAGGCGCGATTGTCGGCCAAGCAGCGCCAGCAGGTCACGCACTAATTGCTGATAACATGCACGTCCCCGACATTCATTCGAGTTCACGATGAGCCAACCCTGGAGCCCTGACAGCTGGCGCGCCCTGCCGATCCAGCAACAACCCCGCTACCCTGACGCCGCGCACTTGTTGCAGGTCGAGCAGAGCCTGGCCAGTTACCCGCCGCTGGTCTTCGCCGGCGAAGCCCGGGAGCTGCGCCGCCAGTTTGCCGAGGTGACCCAGGGTCGCGCGTTCCTGCTGCAAGGTGGCGATTGCGCCGAGAGCTTTGCCGAATTCTCCGCCGCAAAGATCCGTGACACCTTCAAAGTGCTGCTGCAGATGGCCATTGTCATGACCTTCGCCGCCGGCTGCCCAGTGGTAAAAGTCGGGCGCATGGCCGGCCAATTCGCCAAGCCGCGCTCGGCCAATGATGAAACCATCGACGGCATCACCCTGCCCGCCTACCGTGGCGACATCGTCAACGGCATCGGTTTCGACGAGAAAAGCCGCGTCCCGGATCCCGACCGCCTGCTGCAGTCCTACCACCAGTCCACCGCCACCCTGAACCTGCTACGGGCCTTCGCCCAGGGCGGTTTTGCCGACCTGCACCAGGTGCACAAGTGGAACCTGGACTTTATTGCCAACTCCGCCCTGGCCGACAAGTACAGCCAACTGGCAGACCGCATCGACGAGACCCTGGCCTTCATGCGTGCCTGCGGCATGGACACCTCGCCCCAATTGCGCGAGACCAGCTTCTTCACCGCCCACGAAGCCCTGCTGCTCAACTACGAGCAAGCCTTCGTGCGCCGCGACAGCCTGACCAACGACTACTACGACTGTTCGGCCCATATGCTGTGGATCGGCGACCGCACGCGCCAGCTCGATGGCGCCCACGTCGAGTTCCTGCGCGGGGTGAACAACCCGATCGGGGTCAAGGTCGGCCCGAGCATGAACCCCGACGACCTGATTCGCTTGATCGATATCCTCAACCCGGACAACGACCCCGGCCGCCTGAACCTGATCGCGCGCATGGGCGCCAACAAGGTCGGCGACCATCTGCCCAACCTGATCCGCGCCGTGCAGCACGAAGGCAAGCAGGTGCTGTGGAGCAGCGACCCGATGCATGGCAACACCATCAAGGCCAGCAGCGGCTACAAGACCCGGGACTTTGCGCAGATCCTCAGCGAAGTGAAGGAGTTCTTCCAGGTTCATGAAGCCGAAGGCACTTATGCCGGAGGGATTCATATCGAAATGACCGGACAGAATGTTACCGAATGCATTGGTGGCGCGCGGCCGATTACCGAGGATGGCTTGTCGGACCGCTACCACACCCATTGCGACCCACGGATGAACGCCGATCAGTCGCTGGAATTGGCGTTCCTGATTGCCGAGACATTGAAACAGGTCAAACGCTAGAGCGGTGGTGGCCTGATCCACCGCTATCGCGGGTAAGCCCGCGATAGCGCCCTACCTGGCAACTTCCATCGCCAGCATCGCCACCCGCAACCGGGCCGCACTGTGCCGCTGACAGTTGATCTGCACCTGCGCCAACCCCAGCCAATCGGCCATCTGCCGCAAGTTCAACGCCAACGCCAGCATCCCCGCCTCGTCCAACCCCGGTTCTTCCTCGTGCACGGCATGCACCGCCAGCCGGCCATTGGCCCGCTCGGCCCGCAAGTCCACCCGCGCAGCAATCCGTTCGTTGTGCAGAAACGGCAGCACGTAATAGCCATACACCCGTTTATCCTGCGGGGTGTAGATTTCCAGTCGATAGCGAAAGTCGAATAATCGTTCGGTGCGGCTACGCTCCCAAATCAGTGAATCGAAGGGCGACAGCAAGGCACTGGCCACCACCTTGCGCGGGACGCTTGGCTCGGGCAGGCAATAAGCCGGCTGCTTCCAACCCTGAACCTGGCAGACCTGCAATTGCCCATCCTCGACCAATTCGGCGAGGCGCCCGCGACTCTGCGCGGGTTCCAGGCGGAAGTAATCGCGCAGGTCCTTTTCCGTAGCGACACCCAACGCCGTTGCGGCATGCACTATCAGACCACGCTGGGCGCTGGCTTCGCTCAAGGGCGCCTGTTGCAGAATGGCCGCTGGAATGACTCGCTCCGGCAAGTCGTACAACCGCTCGAAACCCCGCCGCCCGGCCACCGTCACCCAGCCCGCGGCGAACAACCACTCCAAGGCGTGCTTTTCATCACTCCAGTCCCACCAGGGCCCGGCGCGCTCTTCACGGGTCGACAGGCTGCCAGCTCCCAGCGCGCCCTGTTGTTCGACGATAGCCAGCACGCGGCGGATGGTGGCCTGCTGCTCGCGGCCAAAACGCGCCATCTGCTGATAGATCCCCTGCCCCTCGGACGCGCGCTGCATGCGCCAGCGCATCAACGGATACAGTGCCATGGGCAGCAGGGAGGCCTCATGCCCCCAATATTCAAACAGCGTGCGCCGTCGGCCCTGGCTCCAGGCGGCCTGTTCGAGCAGCAGCGGGGAATAATTGCCCAGGCGGGAAAACAGCGGCAGATAGTGGGAGCGCACCACTGCGTTGACCGAATCGATCTGCAATACGCCCAGGCGCTCGATCAGGCGATTGACCTGCGCGGCCTTGACCTGCGCCGGCGGCTGGCGCCCGCTGAAACCTTGGGCCGCCAGCGCCAGACGGCGCGCCTGCTTGAGGGAAAAACTCAGTTCTGCGGGCATGTGCATCTCCTGATTACGCCCGCGAACTGTAGCGCGATGCCCGTCATTTACCCAACGGATCATTCCAGAAATGCCGGTGGCGCTCCTGCTCCACATCGGCACGCGTCAAACCGATATCCTTGAGCGACTCATCACTCATGCTTGCCAGCAACTGACGTTCGCAATGCAGGGCATACCAACGAGAAACTCGTTGAAACAGCCCGGAAAACGGCCGCCTTACCATCAACACAAAACCTTTCTGACCTTTCATCATCTCGCCCTCCAGTGGGGATGACTGAAGTCTGTGCCTGCGGCTATGATCAATCCAACGAATGTTTCTTATGTTATACATCTCGGAGATTGATCAATTGTCCAACTACCCGAGCATCGACACCGACGTGCTGCGCACCTTCGTCGCCATCGCCGACCAGGGCGGTTTCACCCGCGCCGGCGAGTTGGTCAATCGCACCCAGTCCGCCGTGAGCATGCAGATGAAGCGCCTGGAAGAAGACGTGCTGCAACGCAAGCTGTTCGAGCGCGATGGGCGGCAGGTCAGGCTCACACCCGAGGGCCAGGTGTTGCTGGGGTATGCGCGGCGCATCCTGAAACTGCACAGCGAGGTGTTCAACACCCTGCGCGAACCGCACATGGTCGGGCTGGTGAGGATCGGCACCCCGGATGACTATGTGATGCGCTACCTGCCGGGCATTCTCAAGCGGTTTTCCAAGGCATACCCGCTGATCCAGATCGAGATGCACTGCGAAGGAACACCCATCCTGATGCAGCGACGCGACCTGGCACTCACGGTGGTCAGCCGCGAGGCGGGTAATGAAATCGGCGAGCTGTTGCGTAATGAACGCATGGTCTGGGTGGCCTCCCCCTGCTTCTGCGTGGATGAACACGAAGCCCTGCCCCTGGCGATTTCCGGCATGGACAGCTTCTGCACCCAATGGGCCCGCGCTTCGCTGGATGCCGTAGGGCGCGAGTATCGCCTGGCCTATCACAGCTCCAACGGCGCGGCGATCCAGGCGGTGGTCGGTGCGGGGCTGGCGGTGACGGTCATGATGGAAAGCCTGGTCACCGAAGATCTGCGCATACTCGGCAGTGACGAAGGTTTCGGCCCCCTGCACACGGTCAACCTGCGACTGCTGCGCAACCCGAGCATGTCCTCCCCCATCACCGAATGCCTGGCGGAATACATCCTGGAGGGTTTCAGACTTTAAAGGTCAACATCACCGCGCACATCACCAGGAAGCCGCAGAACAAACCGCGCAACAGGCGCTCCGGCAATGCGTGGGCGATTTTCACGCCCCAACTGATGCTGAGCAACCCGCCGACGGCCAGGGGTACGCCGATCAGCCAATCCACTTCGTGGTGCCAGGCATAGGTCACCAGCGTGACGCCTGTACTAGGCAAGGCCAATGCCAGGGAAAGGCCCTGGGCGACCACCTGGGTGGTGCCGAACACACTGGTCAAGACCGGCGTCGCAACCACCGCGCCGCCGACACCGAACAGGCCACCCATGGAACCCGACGCCGCTCCCAACACCCCCAGCCACGGCCAGGAGTAACGCATCTGCGCACTGGGTGGCGCATTGCTGGTGACCATACGCAACAAGTTGTACGCCGACAGGGCCACCAAAAACGCAATAAAGCCAATACGCATGACGCCCGCATCGATGCCTACCGCCCAGATCGAACCCAGCCAGGCAAAGCAGAAACCCGTGACGCCAAGGGGCAAGGCATGGCGCAGCTCAATGCGATTACGCTGGTGATAACGCCACAAGGCCAGCATCACATTCGGCACCACCATCACCAGCGCCGTGCCTTGGGCGATTTGCTGATCGAGGCCAAACAGCACGCCCAGCACCGGAATCGCGATCAGCCCGCCACCAATGCCAAACAGACCGCCGACGGTACCCAGGGCTATGCCCAGCACCACATACATCGCCATATCCACCACAGCTACACTCCCGCACTGACTCAAGCTCTGCATGCTACGCAGTCCACTCTGGCATGGAAACGCATAGCAACGCACAATGGCTATGCCAAATACGCACAAGCGAATCCCCCATGAACCCCACGACCTTGACTGACCAGCTGGGCCTGTTCCTCGATGTGCTGGAGGCCGGCAGCTTTTCCGCAGCCGCGCGCCGCCATCCGCTGACCCCTTCCGCTGTTGCCCGTAGGATTGACAGCCTGGAGGGCGCCCTGGGCAGCCAGTTATTCCTGCGCAGTACCCATGCGGTGCTGCCCACCCCCGCCGGCCTGGCGTTTGCCGAGCGCGCGCGGCGGATTGTCCGGGAGTTGCAATTGGCGCGGGCCGAAGCCGTGTCGCTGAGCCATGCGCCCGAGGGCCTGATTCGCGTGGACGCGCCCGCCGCCTTTGGCCGGCGACACCTGGCGCCGGCCATTGCGGACTTTCTGACCGTCTACCCGGGCCTGGACGTGCACCTGCACCTGATCGACAGCTTTGTCGACATGCAAGGCGAACACCTGGGCAAGGTGGATCTGGTGCTGCGCGCGGGACATATCGTCGACACCCGGCTGATCGCCACGCCATTGGCCAGCATCGTGCGAATCGCCTGTGCCAGTCCGGCCTACCTGAAAAACCGTGGTACACCGACCCACCCCAGCCAACTCAACGAACACGATGGCCTGGATTGGGAAGGACTGGCGCCGATGTTCGCCTGGCGCTTTGAACTCGATGGGCGCAAGAACACTTACCGCCCACAGCGTATCCGCATGAGCGCCAACAATGCCGAAGCCCTGCTGTCCGGTGCCCTGGCCGGCCTGGGCATCGCTCACCTGCCGACCTGGCTGGCCAGTGAATACCTTGTGCGCGGCGAACTGGTACCGTTGTTCTGCGAAAACGGCCTGCCTACCGCCGAAAGCGCGGGTATTTACGCCCTGCGCCTGGAGCAGCAGGCCAACGCCCGCAGCCGCCTGCTGCTGGAGTACCTCAAGAGCCGTTTCAGCCCCGTCCCGCCTTGGGATCTGGCACTGCAAAGCGGCTGGGGCTGACAACTGCCACAGAATTATCTGGCGCGTTAAAGATTTGGCCGCTAGATTCCAGATCAAATACGCTTTAAGGCACTGCCATGAAAGACTCTTGCGACGCCCTGCTTCTGAACAACCAACTGTGCTTCGCCCTGCACTCCACGTCGTTGTTGATGACCAAGGTCTACAAACCCCTGCTGCAAGCCCTTGGCCTGACCTACCCGCAGTACCTGGCCATGATGGTGTTGTGGGAAAAGGATGGTTTGACCGTGGGCGAAATCAGCAACCGCCTACTCACCGACCCGGGCTCGCTGACGCCACTGCTCAAGCGCCTGGAGGCCGAAGGCCTGTTGAGCCGTACGCGCAGCCGTGCCGATGAGCGCGTGGTCGTGGTGGAGTTGACCGAGGCAGGTCGAGCGTTGCGAGACAAGGCTATGGATGTTCCTCCATGCATCTTCGGCGCCAGCGGGTTGCAGGTGGAGCAACTGCAGAAGCTGCAGGCGGACTTGCTGCAATTGCGCAGGAACTTGCAGGGTAGCGTCTGACCCTCTCACTGTTTTCGACCGAACATAGGCCCCTATAGGGGCCGGCTTGCCGGCGAAAATCGCCAACGATAATGCGGGGGGCCAGGTGCCCCGCGTCGCGCTCAGGTTTTTCGCCAGCAAGCTGGCTCCTACAGGTAATCGTGGTCATTTAAAAAATATATTGCGCGCAAAATATTTGCACGATAGATTTATCTCGCCAACTATTTATCGCACTAACTTTTAGTGTAGAAGAAGCGAGGAAAAACCCATGCAAACCCTCTATACCGCAGTAGCCACCGCCACCGGCGGCCGTGATGGTCGCGCCGTTTCCAGCGACAACATCCTCGACGTCAAGCTCGCCACCCCAAAAGAGCTGGGCGGCGCCGGCGGCCAAGCCACCAACCCGGAACAACTGTTCGCCGCTGGCTACTCGGCCTGCTTTATCGGTGCCCTGAAATTCGTCGCCAGCCAGAGCAAACGCAAAATCCCCGATGACGCCTCGATCACTGCCCATGTAGGCATCGGCCAGATCCTCGGTGGTTTTGGCCTGGACATCGACCTTCACGTATCCCTGCCCGGCCTGGCCGCGGATGAGGCACAAAGCCTGGTGGATGCCGCACACCAGGTCTGCCCGTACTCCAATGCCACTCGTGGCAATGTCGATGTGCGCTTGCATATCACTGTGTGACGGGAAACAGGCATAAAAAAACCCGACTCTTGGTCGGGTTTTTGTCAGTAACGCCAGAATTACTTCTTGGCGCGACCTTTGTACGAACCACCTTCGCGGGTGTCGATCTCGATCATGTCGTCGATTTCGATGAAATCAGCCACTTGCAGCTCGGTACCGTTAGCCAGCTTGGCAGGCTTCATCACTTTGCCCGAAGTGTCGCCGCGAGCGGAACCTTCGGTGTAGGCAACCTTACGCACGATGGTGGTCGGCAGCTCTACGGAAACCAGGCGATCTTCGAAGAAGATGGCTTCGCAAACGTCGGTCATGCCTTCTTCCACGAACGGCAGAACGGCTTCGATGTCTTCAGCGTTCAGCTCGTACATGGTGTAGTCGGTGGTGTCCATGAACGTGTAGGTGTCGCCGCTGATGAAGGACAGGGTCGCTTCCTTGCGGTCGAGGATCACGTCGTCCAGTTTGTCATCGGCGCTGTATACGGTTTCGGTCTTGTAACCGGTCAGCAGGTTCTTCAGCTTGGTCTTCATGATTGCGCTGTTACGACCAGACTTGGTGAACTCAGCTTTCTGAACCAACCAAGGGTCGTTGTCGATACGGATCACGGTACCGGGTTTCAGTTCTTTACCAGTTTTCATTACGAATATCCGAAATTTGGATGGGATTTACAAAAATCAAGGTCGCGTATCATATCCAATTTTCATAAAACTGTACCAGCGCCGTCGCAAGATCGGCTTGCAAGGCCTGTTCCAGACACCATTTTTCGGCGTGTGTGGTCAGTTCCGGCCAATGTTCAAGCAGCATTTTCCAGCTTGAGGCCATATCGCTGTCTGTGTTCCAGGCTTGCCATAGGGCAATCAGCGCAGTTTTCGCCAGTGCAGACAGATCCTGGGTGTAGAGCGTGAGGAAGGCATCGAGCTTGTCCAGGTGAATGTCGTCATCCTGTCGGTAGATATGCCATAGCAACGGACGTCCTGCCCACTGCGCCCGCACAAAGGAGTCTTCGCCGCGTACGGCGTTGAAGTCACAGCACCACAGCAAGCGGTCGTATTGTTCCTGCCGCACGAACGGCAGCACCTGTACCGTCAGGGTACCGCGCAGATGAACATCCCCCGCTGCCAACGTCTCGATACTCAACCAGCGTTGCACGTCGCCAAGGATGCGCCCTTCCGGCACCAGCAGATGAGTGGCTTGCCCATCAGACGCCAACACGTCCAGCCAACTGGCCAAGCCGGCGTTTTCATAGGCAAACAACGACATCAAACGCGCGCCCTTTGCGGGAAAGACGCCCAGCGCTTGTAGGAATTGTTGCTGAGCCTGCCGATCACGCCCAAAGGCCTGCCGCTGTTCGATCAGCCCGGCCTCACGCAGCAAGCCGCCCGTACCAGGACGAAATCCGGGAAAGAAGAAATACTTTTGCACGCCCTTGAACTTCACCGACGGCAGGCCGTGGCAACCGACTACCCATTCTTCGGCACTCAAATAGTCGAGGTTCATCCACAGTGGCGGGAGCTCACGCCCAGCCATGGCCTCCATGTAGTCATGGGGCAATTGGCAGGCAAAGGCGGCGATCACCACATCGGCTGCCGGCGTCGCAACCCACTCCTGCGACCAGTGACGGACATCGACACCCTCTTGCCACTGCTGGTCCAACCGCACATCCACCTCTGGGCACATGCGTTCGAACGCCCGTAAATCATCGACCCACAAGCGCACCACGCAGGCGTGTTCCGCTGCCAATTGCCGGGCCAGGCGCCAGGTCACGCCGATGTCGCCGTAGTTATCGACGACGCTGCAAAAAATATCCCAGCGGGCTTTCATTCCGGGCTCCATCATTGAAAGGCTCGATTGTCCGCATAAATGCCGCCATGCAGAAGGGTTGATCGCGATTATTCTGCACGCCGGCTGTGCGACAATCCGCAACTCACCGCAACCGCCCGCCAGGAGGCCGCCATGTCCGATCGCCCGCTGTCGATGTTCAAACTCAGTATTGCCGTGGCCCTGGGCCTGTGGCTGGGCTTTGTCGCCATCGTGCTGACAGGCTGGCTGGCCTCGCGCTACCTGTTTGAACAGCCCGTGGCCCAGGTCGTGCAACAGTTGGGCAAGCCGCCTGCCGTGACGCCTGAACCGCCGAACCAAATGTTCGAGCAATACCAGCAAAACCTGCACAAGCAGGAGCAACAACAGGCGATGGAGCAGGCGCGCGCCAACCCGCGCAACCTGTCCAACCCCAAATGCCAGTTCTGGCTCCAGCAGGACCAGAACGCCCCCAGCGACAAGAGCCGGGCCAACGTCCTGCAATTGTGTGATTGAGCCGCAAGCCCCCATGAATAAACACGCCGTCCTCCAGTTGATCCTGGAAAAACTCGCCGCCGATCTGGATGTGGCCCAACGCGCCGCGCAAACCGCGTACGAAACCGCGACCCACGAAGAAAATATCGCCGAGAACAAATACGACACCCTGGGCCTGGAGGCGTCTTACCTTGCCGCCGGACAGGCCAAGCGCGTCGAGGAGATCAAACAGTCACTGGTGCTGTGCCAGCACCTCAACCTGCGGCCCTACGATGAGCAACGAGGTATCGAAGTGGGCGCCCTGCTCGGCCTGGAAGACGACAACGGTCGCCAGCAATGGCTGTTCCTCGCACCGGATGCGGCAGGCTTGAAAGTCTACGTGGTGGGGCAGTTGGTGACCGTCATCACCCCTCGTTCGCCGCTGGGCAAAAGCCTGCTGGGCAAGTTCGAAGGGGATGAGGTGGAGATTCTGGTGGCGGGCGCCCGGCAACAGTTCACCGTGACCGAGGCCCGCTGAGCCGATCAGTGAACCGGCAGTTCAACGCCGTCGAAGAGTTCTTCCAGTTCCTGCTTGTTGTGGCACTGGATCGCCTTGGCCATGACTTCACGGGTCAGGTGCGGGGCGAACTTCTCGATGAAATCGCACATGAAGCCGCGCAGGAACGTGCCACGACGAAAGCCTATCTTGGTCACGCTGGACTCGAACAGTTCGCTGGCATCGAGCACCACCAGGTCGCTGTCGAGCTTGGTATCGACCGCCATCTTGGCCACGATGCCGACGCCCAGGCCCAGGCGCACGTAAGTCTTGATCACGTCAGCGTCAGCCGCGGTGAACACCACTTTGGGCGTGAGGCCGCGATGGCTGAAGGCTTCGTCGAGTTTGGAGCGGCCGGTGAAGCCGAACACGTAGGTGACAATCGGGTATTCGGCCAGGGCTTCAAGGGTCAGCTTCGGCAGTTTGGCCAATGGGTGTCCCTGAGGGACCACTACACAGCGGTTCCAGCGATAGCACGGCATCATCACCAGGTCACCGAACAGCTCCAGGGCTTCGGTGGCGATGGCGAAGTCGACGGTGCCGTCAGCCGCCATTTCGGCGATCTGCATCGGCGAGCCCTGGTGCATGTGCAAGGCCACGTCCGGGTACTGCTTGATGAACGAGCTGATCACCGGCGGCAGCGCATAACGCGCCTGGGTGTGGGTGGTGGCGATCGACAGGGTGCCTTTTTTCTCGTTGGAGAACTCCTGGGCGATCTGCTTGATGCTTTCTACCTTGCGCAGGATTTCGCCGGCCGTGGTAATGATGCGCTCACCGGCTGGCGTAACGCGGGTCAGGTGTTTGCCGCTGCGGGCGAACACTTCGACGCCCAGTTCGTCTTCCAGCAGGCGGATCTGTTTACTGATACCCGGTTGCGAGGTGTAGAGGCTTTGAGCCGTGGCGGAAACGTTGAGGTCGTGGTGCGCCACTTCCCAGATGTAGCGCAGTTGTTGAAGCTTCATATGTGTCCCTCAAAGCAGATAGACGCCACGGATATCAGCGACGGTATATAACTATATTAAAGGTTTGAATGATAAATCTAGAACTTTTTATCGTTTACGCCCCATCACACATCATCACTGCGCCGACGCTGCAGTAAAGGCACCAGATACACCGGCACCTGGGATAACTGCAACACTCGCGCCGCAGTACGTCCCAGTGGGGTCGAGATCCCTGTGCCCTGGCTATGACTTCCTACGATCAACAAATCCACCGAGAGTTTCTGCGCCTGGTCGAGAATCACTTGGGCGGGATCCCCCTGGATCACCCGCACCGAGCGAATCAGCTTCAAATCCTGGGCGTCGTCCTCCAGCTCTTCGCGAAAGCTGTCCAGTACCCGCCGCTCAATACTCGCCATCACTGTGTCCAATCCCTGGGTCTGCCATTCACTCAGTGCATGCTCATCAAGGTAGCTTTGCAGCACCGACTCGGCGAACAGCCCGATAGGCTCTACAACATGAATCACATAAAGATCAGCCTTGAACGTTCGCGCCATCGCCAGCGCATGTTGCATCACATAAGGCGCATAAACACCCAAGTCAGTGGCGTACAACATCGAACCGATCATAAAACCTCCTGGACTGCCAGGATGGCGGGGGTTGCTTCAGCTTAGCAGCGCCTTGGCGACTGCGATGGACTTAGCTTTCGACCTGGATTTTTGGTTCATTGCTGATGCCATGGGGCACATGCCCGGTGGCCACCACCGCCCTGGCTTTTTCGCAATGACCGGCCTGATCGTCGAAAAACACATCGGCAGCAAACGCCTCAAGGAACGCTGATTTCTCCAGGCCACCCAGAAACAGCGACTCGTCCAGGCGGATATCCCACTCACGCAAGGTGCGGATCACCCGTTCGTGGGACGGCGCCGAACGCGCCGTCACCAGCGCCGTGCGGATCGGGCATGACTCGTCGGAAAATTCGCGCTGCAGCAGATTGAGCGCCGCCAGGAAGCCTTTGAAGGGACCGCCGCGCAGAGGCTCGCGGGCCGACTGCCGCTCGCTGGCCTGGAACGCTTCCAGGCCACCGGTTTGGTAGACACGCTCGGACTCATCGGAAAACAGCACCGCGTCGCCATCGAAGGCTATCCGCAGTTCGGCGCTGGAGGCCCGCCGTGCGCCTCCAGACAAAATAGTCGCGGCGGCAAAACCTTCGTCCAGCGCACTGCGCACATCTTCGGCGTGGGTCGAAAGGAACAAGTGACTGCCAAACGCGGCCAGGTAAGGGTGCGGGTTACGCCCACCGACAAACGCGGCACGGGAAATATCCAGACCGTAATGCTGGATCGAATTGAACACACGCAAACCGGTGTCGGCACTGTTGCGCGACACCAGTACCACTTCGACCCGAGCCCGCCCGAGGCTGGCGTTCAGGCTCAGGAGTTTCTTGACCAAGGCAAAGGCTTCTCCCGGCTCAAGGATTTCCTCCTCGTGCTCAATCTGGTATTTGCGGTACGCCTCGACGCCTTGGGCCAGGTAGATCTTGTGGCTTTCGCTCAGGTCGAACAGCGCTCGCGAGGAAATCGCCAGCACCAGTTTGTCGCTTATCCCTTTGGCCATGTCAGTTCCTCAGCCGTTGCGTCGATCGATAAAGCTCAGGGCCTGGTACAGCGCCTGCATCCGCGGCAACTCACAGCCTGCGGCCCTGGCAGCGGCCAGCGGGCGGGCGTAGATCGCGGCCAGTTCCAGCGGGCGCTGGTGCTGATGATCGTGATACATGCTTGGCCAGTAGTCCGTCAAACGCTCGGTCATGTTGAACATCTGCTCGGCGTAGCCAGGCGCGATCTCATGACCGCACGCCCGGGCGCCCTGCACCACTTCAGCCATCAACCCCTGGATCAACTCCCGGCTGGATTCGTCGGCCATCAACGTCGAGGTGTTCGCACCGAGCAGCACCGACAGGCCGTTGTACGGCACATTCCACACCAGTTTGTGCCAGCGTGCCTGGTCGAGGTCGGGCATGGCCTGGGAGTCGATCCCGGCCTCGCGGAACAGCCCGGCGCCCTCTTCGACAATCGCCTGGCGGCGTGCAGCATCATGAGTGGCACTGCCACTGTGATAGCCAAGACTGACCCGGCCCATGGCCTGATGCTCGACAATCCCCGGCCCGGAACGGTGTACGCAGATATAACAAAGCCCACCGAGCAAATGCAGGGACTCAGGCAAATGTTCGCGCAGGTCATCCTCGATACCGAGGCCATTTTGCAACAGCACGACCTTGGCACCCGGCGCCGCCACCTGGGCAATCGTCGGCGCCAACTCAACGTTACCAGTGGTTTTGGTGCCCACCAGCAGCCAGTCGCAAGGCGGCATGTCGGCCGCATTGGCGTAGGCCTGGACCGGGTGCAGGTTCAAGGCCCCATGCACCGCACTATTGAGTTGCAAGCCACGCTCACTGACCGCCGCGTATTCACTGCGCAGCAGGAAATGCACGTCGAAACCGGCGCGCGCCAGCATCAACCCGTAAAAACCACCGATGGCACCGGTGCCGATAATCCCAATGCGCGGGCCAGGCTCAACTGCACTCGTCATGGCAACTCCTCTGGTTCTTGTTTGAGCGCCTCATTTATAGCGTCGCTGAGGTCGCTGGGGTTCAGGCCCACCTGCAGTGCACCGTGGAGTTGACCCTCGCACACTACAAATAAAGCCGGCAAATGAAAGATCCCGTAGCGCTCCACCGCACCACCATTGTGCCCAGCGTCGACCCAGCAGATGCGCGCCACCGGCAGGTTCCAACCCGGTATCTGCTGGCGTGCCCAACGACAACTGGAACAGCCGACGCTGGTAAACACCAGCAGCGAAGTGCCCGGTAACGTCAGTAACTGCTGGTCGATATCCAAATCCGTCAATTCAAACGCTTTCACTCGATCCACACCACGCCCTTTAACCAGGCAACACACTATCAGGCCGTACGCCACTGCGCGCAATTGCCCATTGTCGAGCCGGCGTGTACGCGCTAAGGTTCGGCTCCCCGCTGCATTTAAATCATGCTGTGCTCCGCCGCACGGGGTTCGCTGGCGGCCGGCACCCGTGACCCTGACGAGTAACACGATGGCTGATTTACCGATCAACGACCTAAACGTCGAATCCAACGAGACCCTGATCACGCCCGATCAGCTCAAACGCGAAATCCCTTTGAGCGACGCTGCACTGCAGACCGTCACCAAGGGCCGCGAAGTCATTCGTGACATCCTCGACGGCACTGACCACCGCTTGTTCGTGGTGATCGGCCCTTGCTCGATCCACGACCTCAAGGCTGCCCACGAGTACGCCGAGCGCCTAAAAGTGCTGGCTGCAGAAGTGTCTGACACCTTGTATCTGGTGATGCGCGTGTATTTCGAGAAGCCACGGACCACCGTCGGCTGGAAAGGCCTGATCAACGACCCATACCTGGACGACTCGTTCAAGATCCAGGACGGCTTGCATATCGGCCGCAAGCTGCTGCTGGACCTGGCTGAAATGGGCCTGCCCACGGCCACTGAAGCCCTGGACCCGATTTCCCCGCAGTACTTGCAGGACCTGATCAGTTGGTCGGCGATCGGTGCGCGTACCACCGAATCGCAAACCCACCGCGAAATGGCCTCCGGCCTGTCTTCGGCCGTGGGTTTCAAGAACGGTACCGATGGCGGCCTGACCGTGGCGATCAATGCCTTGCAGTCGGTTTCCAGCCCACACCGCTTCCTGGGGATCAACCAGGAAGGTGGCGTGTCCATCGTCACCACCAAGGGCAACGCCTATGGCCACGTGGTACTGCGTGGCGGCAATGGCAAGCCCAACTATGATTCGGTCAGCGTGGCCCTGTGCGAACAGGCGCTGACCAAGGCGAAGATCAAGCCGAACATCATGGTCGATTGCAGCCACGCCAACTCCAACAAGGACCCAGCCCTGCAACCGCTGGTGATGGAGAACGTGGCCAACCAGATCCTGGAAGGCAACCAGTCGATTATCGGCCTGATGGTCGAGAGTCACCTGAACTGGGGCTGCCAGGCGATCCCCAAGGATCTGGCCGACCTGCAGTACGGCGTGTCGATCACCGATGCCTGCATCGACTGGTCCGCCACCGAGACTACCCTGCGCAGCATGCACGCCAAGCTCAAGGACGTATTGCCCAAACGCAAACGTACCTGACGCACACAAAAACGCCGGGCTAAGCCCGGCGTTTTTTTATGCGTGTCTATCGGCTTTCACAGCTTCGCGGCATGGCGCTGGTGGCGCTCCATGTAGCGCTCGACGTAGGAACAGGACGGGATCACCGTGTAGCCCATGCTCTCGGCGTATTGCAGTGCCTCTTCGGTCAGCGCAGCAGCAATGCCGCGTCCACGCAAGGCATTGGGCACAAACGTGCGATAAATATCCAGGGTCTGTTTCCCCAGGTCCATGTAGGTCAGATAGGCACGATGACCGTCCACATTGGTCTCGAACTGATGACCAGCCTGGTCATGGTGGATGGACAACGCCTCGCTCATCACTACTCCTCGCGGGTCTTGGTTTCTGACCCCTACCTTACCGATGTTTTTCCGGCGAAGGAACATCTACGCCACCCCGTGCCGGTTTCGACAACGAGAAAAGCCCTACAGCACTCACGCCCCGCACCCAGGAATAGTAGGCACCAATCCTGTCATTGCTCAAGGGACGCTTGTCATCCATGGGGCTGGCGGACATAGAAAGGGCTGATCGAGCATCCGCTGGTCGATAGCCTGAACATTGCCGGCAGTTGAAGCTTGAGACGAACAGCGGCTCTTAAAGTCACCTCTACATGCGCAAAAGATGCCCGTCAACGCCAGGAAATTCTGAACAATAGTGTTCGCCTTGATATATAAATTGACTTGCGCTTACAACGTTTAACACTTGCCAGCTGGCGCTTTCAGCCTGGATCCAATCTTTGACTGCGCATCAAAGACTGGACATTTTTTATACAAACTCGCTAAAGATTAGCCAAAATAGATGCGGTACAAGAATTTTTTTTGCTTCTTGCGCTACGTCAGTTTACTTACTACAAGTAATGGGTAGTATGTACGCCGGCTATTAGCTCACTCTGAGATAGTAGCCATTAAATAGAAAGTCCTTGAAGGGGAACACGATGAACAACGTTCTGAAATTCTCTGCTCTGGCTCTGGCCGCAGTTCTGGCTACCGGTTGCAGCAGCGTCTCCAAAGAAACCGAAGCTCGTCTGACTGCAACTGAAGACGCAGCAGCTCGCTCCCAGGCCCGTGCAGACGAAGCCTACCGTAAAGCTGATGAAGCTCTGGCTGCTGCTCAAAAAGCACAACAGACTGCTGATGAAGCTAACGAGCGCGCTCTGCGCATGCTTGAAAAAGCTAGCCGCAAGTAATAATCCCTCGGGATTGTTATCAAGCCGATCCATTTTTGGATCGGCTTTTTATTGCCCGTAATTCGGCACCGGATCCCAGGCAATAAAAAGCCCGCCAGGGAATAATCCGTGGCGGGCTTCTATTGGGTGACGTTATTGCAGCAAGTCGCCCGGCGCGCTGGTGACCATAGGTGCCTCGCCTGGCTCGCCGATTTGCGCCGGCAAGCCATCTTCGGCCGCCACGACATCACGCACCTCATCCCAATTGACCCGCAGGTTGTTGGCCAGGTCTTCGCGCTTGAGCATCGCGTTGATGACGGCCGTGTGCTTGTCGACCACCGACGGCGTGCCATCGTCGTTCAATGGCGCATGCGCCTCCAGGTAAACCTTGCCGCCGCTGATGCCAAACTTGTAGGCGTCATTGATGATCCGCACAGGCGTACCCACCGGAACCATCTTGGCCATCTCCAGCACGTTGTTGTTGAACATGCGGAAGCAGCCATGGCTGGTACGGGTACCAATGCCAAACTTCTTGTTGGAGCCATGAATCAGGTAGCCCGGCGTACCCAGGGTGAACTTGAATGGCCCCAGGGGGTTGTCGGGACCTGCCGGCACCACGTTGGGCAGCGGGTCACCGTCAGCCGCGTGCTCGGCCTTGATCGACGCAGGCGGGGTCCAGGTCGGGTTGGGGGTCTTGGCGATGATGCTGGTATGGGCAATCGGCGAGCCCCAGCCTTCGCGACCGATACCGAGCGGGAAGGTGTACACCACGTCCTGACCCTTGGGGTAGTAGTACAGGCGGTACTCGGCCAGGTTGATCACGATGCCTTCCCGGGGGCCCGGCGGCAGGATGAAACGGGTCGGCAATACAATCTCGGCGCCGGTCCCCGGCAGCCAGGCATCGACACCCGGATTGGCCGCGACCATCTCCGAATAGCCCAGGTCATATGTCACCCCCAGGTCGGCAAAGGTGTCTTCGTACTTGGCCTTGATCACCTGGACCTGGCCGACAATGTCTTCACCCGGCGGTGGCAGGGGCAGTTGCAGGGCTGCAACAGGACCGGCTGCACACAAGGCAGCGAGAGACAGGCAACGGGTGACGACAGGGAGGCGCGACAACATCCGGGAAATCCTTCGCAGATCGACGGGGGGTAAAATGGCGATTGTAGCGTGTAGCGGCCCTTAAAGCTCGAAGCGCAGCTCAGGCCAGATAGGCGGTGTGCCGCGTTTTTGCGATTCAAGAATCGCCCGGCACAGGGGGCACAGGCGCTGATCCTGGAAGATCGAGCGATCCACCGAGGACCAGCGTGGCTGGGCAGGCAGCAATGTGCCACAGAGCGTGCGGTCGATGGTGCCGCCCAGCTCCAATTGGCGCGTCACCAGATGCACCTTCACTTCCTGGCAGGCGAACAGATCCAACTGCTCGTCGGGCTCGATCAGTTGGTAGGCAAACAGGGACCAGGCAGGACGCGACGACATCGGGGGCTCCAAATCGGGGGCGCCACCTTAGCCGAAAGACCGCTGCTAGAAAAGCGTCATAACAGCGGTTTTAGCGTCGGCCAGACATTTTCCAGCAACTTGGCCTGGGCGCCGACTGCCGGGTGCAGTTGATCAGCCTGCATCATCTGCGGATGCCCCCCCACGCCTTCAAGGAAAAACGGCACCAGGGGAACGTTTTTTTCCTTGGCCAACACGCCATAGACCTCGGCAAATGCCTTGGTGTATCGCGGGCCATAATTGGGCGGTAACTGCATCCCCAGCAGCAGCACCTTGGCACCGCCGGCCTTGGACTGGTCAATCATCGACGCAAGATTTTGTTGCAATTGCGCCGGGGGCTGCCCGCGCAAGCCGTCGTTACCACCCAACTCGATAACCACCACGTCTGGCTTATGCTCTGCAAGCGCCGCCGGCAGCCGCGCGAGGCCTCCAGCACTGGTGTCGCCGCTGATGGAGGCGTTGACCACTTTGTCGTCAAAACCCTCCTTCTTGAGCTGTTGCTCCAGCAGCGCCACCCACCCTTTGCTGGTATCCAGGCCGAAACCGGCACTGATACTATCGCCAACGATCAGGACAGTACCCGCCGCTGCGTTCTGGGCCATGCACATCAGGGCCAGGCCAGCACTCAAAAACCATATTCGCATCGGATTCTCCATGGGCGCATGCATTCTCACCGCGCAGAACCTTAGCAAAGTGGTTCCCAGCGCGGAAGGTGAACTGACCATCCTGCACGAACTGAGCCTGGAACTGAACAAGGGCGATAGCCTGGCTATCGTCGGCAGCTCCGGCTCCGGAAAATCCACGCTCCTTGGCCTGCTGGCCGGGCTCGACCTGCCCAGCAGCGGTGAAGTCACCCTCGCCGGCCAGGCCCTGAGCCTCCTGGATGAAGACCAGCGGGCACGCATCCGCGCCGAACACGTCGGTTTTGTGTTCCAGTCGTTCCAATTGCTCGACAGCCTCAACGCCCTGGAAAACGTCATGCTGCCCCTGGAGCTGGACGGGCGCAAGGACGCCCGCGAACGCGCCCGGCACTTGCTCGAACGGGTCGGCCTGGGCCAGCGCCTGACCCATTCGCCCCGCCAGCTCTCCGGTGGCGAGCAGCAACGAGTGGCGATTGCCCGGGCGTTCGCCGCCGAGCCGGACGTGCTGTTTGCCGATGAACCCACCGGCAACCTCGACAGCCATACCGGCGAGCGCATCAGCGACTTGCTGTTCGAACTCAATAAAGAAAACGGCACCACTCTGGTGCTGGTGACCCACGACGAGCGCCTGGCCCACCGCTGCCGACGCCTGATCCGCCTTGAAGCCGGCCTGATGGTCGAGCCCCTGGAGCCTTGATGGCACGTCTGCCGCTGTTACGCCTGTTCAGCCTTGCCCTGCGCCAATTGCTGCGCGATGCCCGTGCCGGTGAGTTGCGCGTGTTGTTCTTCGCCCTGCTGGTGGCAGTGGCCGCCAGCACTGCCATCGGTTATTTCGGTGCGCGGCTTAACGGCGCGATGCTGCTGCGCGCCACCGAGTTCCTCGGCGCCGACCTGGTGCTGGAGGGCAGTTCCCCGGCCCGCTCCGAGCAGTTAACCAGCGGCACGCAACTGGGCCTGACGCACGCCAGGGTGGTGGAGTTCTCCAGTGTCATCGCCACCGACAACGGCATTCAGCTTTCGAGTATCAAGGCGGTCAACGAGCAATACCCGCTACGCGGCCAACTGAAAAGCGCGGCTGAACCGTTCGCGCAAGAGACCTCGGGCGGCGGCCCGAAACCCGGCGAGGCCTGGGTCGAGGCTCGCCTGCTGACCGCACTGGACCTGAAAGTCGGCGACAGCATCGACGTCGGCATGAAAGCCCTGCGCATGACCCGCGTCCTCACCTATGAGCCGGATCGGGCCGGCAACCTCTACAGCCTTACCCCACGGGTGATGATCAACCTGGCCGACCTTGAGGCCACCGGCGTGGTCCAGCCAGGCAGCCGCGTCAGCTACCGCGAGCTGTGGCGCGCGCCGCCAGCCAGTACCGCCCTGCAAACCTACCGCGACCAGATAACACCTGGCCTGGCGGCCAACCAGCGCCTGCAGGATGCACGGGACGGCAACCAGCAAATCGGTGGTGCCCTGGGCAAGGCCGAGCGCTACCTGAACATGGCCAGCCTGGTCGCCGTGCTGCTGTCCGGGGTGGCCGTGGCCCTGTCGGCGAATCGCTTTGCCAGCCGCCGCTTCGACGCCAGTGCACTGTTGCGATGCCTGGGCCTGTCGCGGCGCGAAACCATGCTGCTGTTCAGCCTGCAACTGACCGTCCTGGGCTTGCTGGCCAGCCTCGCCGGTGCGGCACTTGGCTGGCTGGCGCAGTTGGGGCTGTTTTACCTGTTGCACGATCTGCTGCCGGCAGATGTCCCGCCTGGCGGATTGCTGCCAGCCGTCGCCGGCATCGGTACCGGGCTGGTAGCCCTGGCCGGTTTTGCCCTGCCGCCCCTGGCGGCGCTGGGCCGCGTACCACCACTGCGGGTTCTGCGGCGCGACCTGTTGCCGATCCCCTCCAGCACTTGGATGGTGTATGGCGCGGCATTGTTTGCCCTGGGCCTGATCATGTGGCGCCTGAGCCTGGACCTGGTGCTGACCTTCGCGCTGTTGGGCGGCGGGGTTATCGCCGCGCTGCTCCTCGGCGGCCTGCTCCTGCTACTATTGCAAAGCCTGCGCCGCCTGCTGGCGCGTGCAGCCCTGCCCTGGCGCCTGGGGCTGGGCCAGTTATTGCGCCACCCGTTGGCGGCGGCGGGCCAGTCCCTGGCGTTCGGCCTGATCCTGCTGTCGATGGGGTTGATCGCCCTGCTGCGTGGAGAACTGCTGGACACCTGGCAGAACCAACTGCCCAAGGATGCCCCCAACTATTTCGCGCTCAACATCCTGCCGGCCGACAAGGACGCCTTCGGTGCCCGCCTGCTGGAGTTGCAAGCGCAGGCAGCGCCCTTATATCCGGTGGTACCAGGGCGCCTGATCAGCATCAACGGCGAACCCGTGCAGGAAATTGTCAGCAAGGACTCCAGTGGCGATCGTGCGATACAGCGGGACTTGAGCCTGACCTGGGCCGCCAACCTGCCCCCGGGCAACACCCTGACATCGGGCACCTGGTGGGCGGATCAGCCGAAGGATGAGATACCTGGTGTCTCGGTAGAAACCAAGGTCGCCGAAAGCCTCAAGCTCAAGCTCAATGACCACCTGGTCTTCACCGTTGGCGGGGAAAACCGTGAGGCCCGGGTCACCAGCCTGCGGGAGATCAACTGGGACAACTTCCAACCCAACTTCTTCATGATCTTTCAACCTGGCACCCTGAAGGACCTGCCGGCCACGTACCTGACCAGCTTCTACTTGGCCGCCGGCCATGACCAGCAGATCGTCGACCTGTCCCGGGCCTTCCCGGCAGTCACCATCCTGCAGGTCGAGGCGTTGCTGGCCCAACTGCGCAGCATCCTGGCCCAGGTCACGCTGGCCGTGGAGTATGTGCTGCTGTTTGTCCTGGCGGCAGGCATGGCGGTGCTGTTCTCCGGCCTGCAGGCCACCCTGGACGAACGCATCCGCCAGGGCGCCTTGTTGCGCGCCCTGGGGGCGGAGCGCAAGTTGCTGGTCAAGGCCCGGCGTATCGAGTTTGGTCTGTTGGGTGCGGTCAGTGGGCTGCTGGCGGCGCTGGGTACCGAGTTGGTGACCCTGGTGCTGTATCGCTATGCGTTCGACCTGGTCTGGCACCCTCACCCTTGGTTGTTGGTACTTCCGGTGATTGGTGCGGTCTTGATCGGCGGTGCGGGGGTGTTCGGTACACGCCGTGCGCTGAACGCCAGCCCGCTGACGGTATTGCGCGAAGGCTGAAACAAAAAAGCCGGCCCCCCTGTGGGAGCCGGCTCACTGCATCACGGCGTTCTTCCTGGCGCCATCGCCGGCAAGCCGGCGCCTACCTGATGTACTCGATGCCGGTGATCCACCAGCACATTTCGCCGCCGGGCGTCTGCACAATGGCCTCATCGTCCACCTCTTTGCGCAGCAAGGCCCTGGCCATGGGGGAGTCGATGGAGATGTAATCCATGCGCTCATAAATTTCGTCATAGCCCACGATCCGAAAACGCTTGGTATCGCCCTGCTCGTTCTCGATATCCACCCAAGCCCCGAAGAATACCTTGCCCTCCTGCTCGGGCATGTATTCCACCACTCGCATATCTTCCAGGCGCTTGCGCAGGTAACGCACCCGGCGGTCGATTTCGCGCAGCAGCTTTTTGTTGTACTGGTAGTCGGCGTTTTCGCTGCGGTCTCCCAGCGAGGCAGCCCAAGTGACCTTGCGTGTTGTATCGGGACGCTTTTCTCGCCACAGGTAATCAAGCTCTTTCTTCAGCGCCTCATGACCTTCTTTGGTAATCAGCTTGGTACTCAAAAGCGTCACATCCCCAGGAAATGTCCATTGGTTCAAACCACCTCTGCATCAGCCAAGAATGCACTGGCTGCCTGACGGCAATCGGTCGGCTTTGATGATAAATGAACGCCAGAAAGTAGCCAGGCCTGATTCCCCTGGTCAATCAGGACCAGGCACATTGCCTGCATCCGCACCCTGCCGCCGGTCAACTTTCTCAACCGGAAACAAGGTTCCGTCCAAGCGATAAAGTAACCCCTTCAGATCACCTCTGAAACCCGATAACTGCCCCAGTCCGGTCGCCAATTGCTCAGCCTGTTGCTGCGATGCCCTATCCAACGCTTGTAGCCTGAACGACTCTTCTTCCAACTGGCGGGCCCAGCTCTCCAGGCGGCGTTGTTCTGCCTGCTGCAACTGCGCATCCTGGGCCAGGTGCTCCTCACGCCCATTCAACGCTTCGGTTCGCTGCTGCAAGGCTGACTCCAGTACGGCCAGTTGTTGATTGGCCTGCTCCAGTACGGCCTTTTCCCGTAGCAACTGACTTCTGTGCAGCTCAAGCTCCTCCTGTTGTTGGAACACTGCACGCTTTTGTTGCGTCAACTCTTGCGCCACACGGGCAAGATTGGTCAGCGTGGTGTCCACTTCAAGCAGGGACGACTGATCCCGGGCCACGACTGACGAAACGGCTTCCGGCGGCGTAACAGGCTGCTGCACTCGCGGAGCGGGCACCTGCGGCACCGACTCCTTAGGCGGGGGAGGCAATAGGTCAGCAGGCGCTGCCACCGGCAAGACGACTGACGGTTCCTCATCCGCCCCCTGCGCCACAGCCTCAGTGCCATCTGCCGTACTGGGAGGCGACACCATTTTTGACGAGAAACGAATAGACGGCACAATCAACTCGGTACTCTCAATCGCGGGTAGACCAATGACTGACGTTCCGAGGGTGATCACCTTCATCACCAATGCCTTCTTGATCATCAGCGAGTGGTGATCCTCCGGTCTAGCCGTCGGTAGCTTGCTACCCTTCAGGTCAATGAAGTGGTAAGGCACCTGTGCCTCTGAGGTATTGCCATCCTTGACACCGGCCCCCGTGGCCAGGGTGATGATCTGCTTGAGGACCCTCATCGCCAGTTGCAGGTTCTCCTTGGACTCGATGCCGCCAAGAAAATAACGCTCGGCCTTTTTGCGCAGGGCGGCGATATAGACCCGAGAGCTCCCCGGCTCAACCTCTTCGTCCAGGCTATAGACAAGAAAGTTCGAAGCGATTTGGGGTATCGCAAAGCAACAGAGCAATGCACCGTTAACCGGGGAATCATGACCAGAGTGTTCAAGAACAAGAGTACGTAGAAGCATCATGAGTGTCGGACTCCATTACGGTAGTACTTCATATACACGCCATCTATCAAATAAAAATCAACACCACATCAAGAGCAACACAATTGTTTCAGCGAGTGATTGAGCCACATGTAGGACTTCCCTTATTTCAGCGCCTCAGCGTTTCCAAGCGATCCTATTGAACGTACCATTTTTTAACAAAGCCGCACCTGAAACACTTGATCAATACTTTTCGCCTTCAACCTTCGGAATTTTTCAACCTAAAGACACAGGCTTATTGAGGCCACCGCATACTCGCATACCCAGGCAAACAACCAAGTAGAAAACCCAATGATCGAAATAACAAATCTAACAAAAAAAACAGGACGGGCGACGTCCATCGACAACTTGTCATTTAGCGCCCATCCCCGGGAATGCCTAGGGTTATTTGGACATGATGGTGCTGGCAAAAGCACGCTACTCAAATTGCTCTCAGGCGCAATTCCGGCAACCTCCGGCACTATGAAAATATATGATATTAATATCTCTACCCACCCCATAAAGGCAAAAAAAATAATAGGTTACCAGCCTGAATCGGCACTCGGCCATGGCGACATGAAGGTAAAAAATTTTCTGGGTTACATGGCCGAAGTCCGCGGATTCCATGGCCTGGAAAAGCGCAAGATGGTCGATCGAGCCATCACCCGCCTGGAGCTTTGGCGAATACTTGACTCGCCGATCGCAGCCCTTCCTCCAGGGCATCAGCGCAAAGTGGCGCTGGCCCAAGCCATCCTGCATGACCCCAGGCTACTGCTACTCGATGAACCAACAGAAGGCCTGGCCCCCCTACAAAAACAAAAGGTCGGGACGCTTATCCAGTCGCTGACCGAAGACATGACGGTCATTATCGCCTCACGCAATCCAGAAGAGTTCTCCTGTATCTGCCAACGGGCGCTGGTTCTGTCCGAGGGTAGATTACTGGCCGATGCCCCCATCACCGAGCTACAACGTAGTTCGCGTCATTACCAGGCAATCACCCTGGCTGGCGATACCCCCCTGGACCTCCTGGCACTGGCCGTGCTTCCGGGGGTGGCTGGCATCGAAGAAGACCGGCATGCCGACGGCAGCGTGACAGTACTCGCGATGCCGGGGCAAATCATCTACCCACATGTCAACGCCCTGGTCGCCAACCGCCGCTGGAAGATCAATACCTTGAGCCTTGAGCCGGGACGCCTGAGCGATGTCATCCACCATTTGAGCCAGGGGGCGCCCAATTGAAACGTCTACCCGTGATATTCAAACGACAACTGAGTAACTACTTGTCGACCCCGTCCACGTATTTTGGCATCGCGACCTTCTTGACTGCCAACACTGCGCTCGGTTTTTATGTAGGAAAATTCCTGGAGAATACGCCAACAAACTTGCACGCTTTCTTTCAGTACCACCCATGGCTTTATCTTTTTTTCATTCCATTTATTTCCACTCTACTTTGGTCGGACGAGTACAAAGACAATGCTTTTTCCTTTACAAACACACTGCCAGTATCAGCCCTAGAACTGACACTGGGTAAATTTCTAGCCGCCTGGATCCTTTGCGCACTAACGCTTTCACTGACGCTCCCACTGGTCATTACCATTAACTACCTGGTCATAGCAGACAATTCAACCATACTGGCTCAATTCATAGGGAGCTGGCTACTGGCAGGTGCCTATCTCTCGTTCGCCTGCCTTGTTTGTGTCATGGCCTATAACCGCCTGATTATTTTCGGCATCACACTCGCGCTGTTACTGACAGCAAGCACTTTATCGTCAGTATTGGATATGTTGTCCCATCAGGCCCCCATCTGGGTAGTTGACAGTTTGATTTCACTCAATCCACGAATACGTTTCAGTACGATAGACAGCGGTCTTCTGACGCTACAAGACACGTCGTACTTCATAAGCATGATCATTGCCTTCCTCACCGCGACCACCCTTATTTTAAATTTCAGAAAAAGCTGAGGAAGGAAATTCCCATGAGGAACCTTATGAACTTCGGCGTGACGTTGATCGTCATCGCCCTGCTTTTTCTCGCCTTCAATCTGGTATGGGCACTGAAGCTGCCCAATTATAGGCTGGACCTCTCAGAGAAAAAAATCCACATCCTGTCACCGTCTACCAACGCCCTGCTCGCGGCACTTGAAACCCCCATGGACTTGTATTTTTTCAACGCAAGCCATCCCCCAAAAAGTGAAGCCTTGAAAAGCCATGGCGAGTACATCGCCCTGCTACTCAAGGCCTATGAAAGCGCGTCAAAGGGCAACGTTACGCTGCACCTGATTGACCCTAAACCCTTTTCAGAAGATGAGTACAAGGCTGAGTTATTGGGCCTGGATAGCAAGCATGGGCTGTTTGGCCTCATCGGGACCCGTACCAACCATGAACCTCAGAAAATCGAACGATTCGACCCTGCCCAGGCGGGCTTCCTGGAGTATGAGATCAGTCGCCTGATCCACAACGTCGCGCGCCAGGAACAACCCATAATCGGGCTAATCTCCGGATTGGCCATGGACGGCAGCCGGGATGAACCCAACCAGGAAATCGCACCTTCGTGGCAGTTACTCAAGGCACTCCGCAGTCAGTTTAATCTGATGAGCCTGGGCAGCGACATCTCGCGCATCCCCGGGCATGTAAAGACCTTGATGGTCATCCATCCCGATCGTCTACCGCAACAGACACTGTTTGCCATTGATCAATTTGTCCTGGGTGGGGGTAAGTTGATGATGTTTATCGACCCCCTGAATGACCCGGGCTCAACCGCCGACACCTCAGGCCAGCAAAACCTGCTCGCGGCGTGGGGCGTGCAGATGCCAGCAAACAAGGTATTGGCAGACAACCTCTATGCAACCCCGGTAGTACTGGCGAGCGGCCTGCCGCCCGTACGCCATCCCGGGGCGCTCACCCTGACCAGAGAGGCGATGACCCGGCACGATATCAGCACCTGGGGCGTTGACAACATAACGCTGTTAAATCCCGGCACGCTCACGCCACTGAAAAAAAGCCGCATCACATTCACCGCGCTACTCCAGAGTTCCAGACAAGCCAGCACGTTCGATGGGGCACGCTTCGCTCAACAGGACGCATTTGACGCCATGCTCAGCGAGGCAACCACTCGCGGCCGGCAGAATGTGATCGCCGCTCGCATAGAAGGGCCCGCCTATTCCGCCTTTCCTGACGGTCTCAATGGTCAGAAAGCAACGTTGCAAAAGGCCGCCAACATCCATGTGGTGGTAGTGGCCGACACTGACCTGCTCAGTGACCGCGTCTGGCTGGCCGCACGCAATGCCAACGGACAACAAGCGCGGCTTCCGGGCAATGCCAGGTTTGTCTTCAATACCCTGGATAACCTGGCTGCGCCCGACACACTAAGCGCTATCAGCCCTCGTGCGAGCGGCCGGCAACCACTCGGTTTGCTGGACAGGTTGCGCAACGAGGCCGCGCAGTCCTATCGAAAAAAAGCCCCCCTTCTGGAGCAACGCCTGGACCAGGCAGAAAAAGAATGGCAGTCGCTGAACACGCCGTCATCAATGCTGGGGAGTCAGGCCATCTCCTCCAATACGTTACTGCAAGCGTTAAACAAAGAACGCCTGCGATTACGCTTGGAGCTTCACACCTTGGAAAGGGATGCCTACAGGAACGTCCGCAGCCTCGAACTCACTGTGGCACTGCTCACTCTCACCACCGTTCCGTTGATAGTAAGCCTGCTGGGCCTGGGGATCTTCATCTCGCAGCGACGTCGCCATCATCCGCCTACCGCAGCGTTCTACTGAGCCGTACGGGTTACCGCCGAGTAATCAAGCCCTGGCGCGCCACGCGGGTCAGGTGCTGGATGAACTCAGCGGCATCCTCGGCGTTCGGCGCCTGGATCACCGCCAGATCAAAGCTGTTCGTGGCAAAACGCGCCAGGGACTCGCCGTCTTCGACAAACTGGATCAGGAAAGCCGAAGGACGACCCGTGCGCCGGGGCCAGCCATCCAGATAACGCAGCAGCGTCGGCTGGTGCTTGCCGCCAAGAAGAATTTTCGGATTGCGCTGAGTCAGGCCCGCAGTGATCGGGGCCAAGCGTACAAGAGGTCGTAGTGCATTCATCGTGTCGTGTCTCTGCCTCAAAAGTCTGCGGGCAGGTGAGAGGCAACACCGAACCAGCGCTTTAGCGGTATTTCGAAACCTGGAGCAGGCTTCTGTCGGGGCTGCATCGAGTCCCTGTGGCGCCCCGCAATTAGCTGTTTAAATCGGCGCATGCAGCATCCTAGAGAAGCCGGTGGGGAAGTGTCAAGAATCCCGTACAACGAAAAAGGCCCGCACGGGGCGGGCCTTTACAGGAGCGTTAGCAGGATCAATTGGCGATTGCGCGGTCGACAGACAGTTTGCCAGCCCCTTCAAACAGCACTGCCACTGTACCGCCCAGCAATGCCAGGGCGAACTCGTAGCCGTTGTTGGCCATGAACAAACCGTTGCTGATATGCACCGAGAAAATCGCCACCAGCGAGACAAAGGCCAAGCCCAGCGCTGCTGGACGTACCAGCAAACCGATGATCAGCGCCAGGCCGGCAAAGAACTCGGTACCGCCCGACAACAGTGCCATTAGAGTGCCCGGTGCCAGGCCGATACTTTCCATCCACTGCGCCGTCCCCGCCAAGCCACCACCACCGAACCAGCCAAAGAGCTTCTGCGAACCGTGGGCGGCAAAAATGATGCCGACGAAAATCCGCAGTACCGTCAGGCCGTAGCCTGCGCGGGTGGACAGAATGTTTTTGATCAATGGGCTCATGCTGACAATCCTTTCAATGTAGGGGTTGGTTGGCCGCTATATTAATCAGTTTAAATAATGATAAAAGCGGAAAAAATGCCTAAATCATATCGATAATATCGATTATTTTCGCGAGACAATCTTCGCTGACACCGGCTCCAGGGAGTCCCGTTCCCGATCAAAGGCCAAGTAATACTTGTTCACGCTATTAACATAGCTGACACCGCCCATTCCGACCTGCTCCATGGCGATGCGCTCCACCTGAAAGAACCACTGATTGGGGTTCAAGCCCCGGCGCCTGGCCTCGGCACGCATGCCCTGTACTCGCTCCGGCCCCATGTTGTAGGCCGCCAGCACGAACGCCATGCGCTCGCGCTCGTTGAGTTTGGGGCTGGCGAAGAACTTGCGGCGAATCAGCGCCAGGTAGCGCGCGCCCGCCTGCACATTGCTGTCCAGGGTCTGGATATTGTTGACCCCGACCCGTTGGGCGGCTGACGGGGTGATCTGCATCAGGCCCGTCGGCCCGCTGCCACTTTTCGCCGCAGGATTGAGCGATGACTCCTTGTAGGCCAGGGCCGCCAGGTTCAACCAGTCCATGCCTTGTTCCCGGGCATGCTTTTGCAGCACCGGGCGCAGCTTTTCCAGACGCTGGCGATCAGCCCGCGCCAGGGGATAGCGCACCTTATAGAGACGGCGATAGATACGCTGGAAAGCCACATCCTGGTCCGACGGGGTCTTGTAGGTTTTCAGGAAGCGATCAATGCTCGCCCGTAGCATCGAGGCATCCTGGCGCACGAACCAGTACTCTTCGCCCGGCTCGCTGATCGCCACTTGCCGATCAAAACGCAGCTTGGGCAGGACCTTGGACCAACGCTCGGCAATCGGTCGCTCGACAATGGTCAGATGGAAGATCCCGGCCTGGACCATCTCCAGCACATCCTCCACCGCCAGGCTGGGGTCCACCCATTCCACCTTGACCGGCGGCAGTTTGCGCAGCGCCAGTTTCTGGTTGATCTGATTGACCGCCTCCCCCGCCGCACTGCCAGTGGTCAAGGCCAAAGTGCGCCCAGACAACTGTTCCAGCCGGGTAAACCGCCGCTCGCCCTTGAGCCCCACCAGCCACAGCGGCACATCGCTGGCAATCGGGTCACTGCTGCTGATCTTGTGCGCCCCCGTCGCATCCAGCAATTCACCGGGGGCAACCAGATCGCCTTCGCCGCGAGCCAGCGCCCCCAGCAATTGGTCCTTGGCCTTGGGAATGATCTTGAGGTTGATTTCCTGGCCGTCACGGGCCCGGCCATTAAGGTAATGTTCGAAGGCGCGCAGGCGATGGTATTCAGCACCGATGGACTGCCCCTGGACTTCACCGGAACTGTTGCGACTCTGGTTGACCAGCACCCGTAACGTGCGGCTGCTGCGGATTTCGGCCAGGTCGCGGACCTTGCCCGTCTTGGTCACTTCCAGCGGCCCGTCCAGGCGCGCAACCGCCGCCGTGGGCAGCAGCAGCGTCAGGCATACCATGAGCAATGCCGAGGGTCGGATCATCCGCTCTCCGGAAAGAACAAGGCCCCATGCACCGTGGAAAACGCCACATTGGGGGACAGAAACAGAGCGCCAGAGGCGCAGACTTTGGGCGCAAGGGTGTCACAGCAGCAGCTCATCGGCCAACCACGGTGTTACTTGCGACGTTCAAAGACAGCGATAACTCGTTGTAGTTCTAGGTTTTTCTTATAAATCTACAGCTCTGATAGACTTTCCGGCCGCAGGCGGAGATAGCACCATGCAACTCATTGATATTGGCGTCAACCTGACCAACCCCAGTTTCGACGACAAACACCAGGCCGTGCTCGACCGCGCCTATGCCGCCGGCGTGGGCCAATTGGTTGTCACCGGCACCAGTGTGCAAGGCAGCGAACAGGCCCTGGAACTGTGCCAGCGTTGGGATGAAAGCGCCCAACGGCTGTTCTCCACCGCGGGCATTCACCCCCACAGCGCCAGCGATTGGAACGCCGACAGCGCCCGGCAACTGCGTGACCTGCTCAGCCAGGACCGGGTACGCGCCGTGGGTGAATGCGGGCTGGACTTCAACCGTGATTTCTCACCACGCCCCCAGCAGGAAAAAGTCCTCGAAGCCCACCTGGCATTAGCCGTCGAATTGCAGTTGCCGGTGTTTCTCCATGAGCGCGATGCCAATCAGCGTTTGCTGGAGATCCTGCGCGACTACCGCGACCATCTGCCCGCCGCCGTGGTGCACTGCTTCACCGGCGAGCAGCGCGCCCTGTTCAGCTACCTAGACCTTGACCTGCATATTGGTATCACCGGCTGGATTTGTGACGAACGGCGTGGGACGCACCTGCACCCGCTTGTCAGGGAAATCCCCCGAGGCCGCCTGATGCTGGAAAGCGACGCACCCTACCTGCTGCCGCGCACCCTGCGTCCCAAACCCAAGAACGGGCGCAATGAACCCGCCTATTTACCGGAAGTCTTGCGTGAAGTGGCCCAGCACCGCGAAGAAAGCCTGGAAGACCTGGCACAACACAGCACCGCCTGCGCCCGCGCGTTTTTCGGCCTGCCTGCGTTGGATTGACGCGGCGTATTGACCCATATCAACACCCTTTTTTCGAATAGCGGCACAATAATGGCACCTTGCCAAAACTGTTTCCGCTATCAGAGAAAACCTTCCATGGGTGCCTGGCTTAGCAATATCTCGCTGAAGTACAAATTCTGGGCCGTGAATGCGGTCGCTTTCATCACCACGCTGCTGCTGGTGCTGTATGCCGTGCACCTTGAGCAACAGGCCCGCAGCCATGCCTCCCAAGCCTCGGCACAAGCCCAGGGCCGCTTGCTCGGCGCATGGCCGGCGGGGCAGGCGCTGCCCAAGGATGAACACTGGCTGGTGTTCCAGCGGGGCCTGGCGCCCGAACTGGCAGACCAGGACCTGTCCGCCCTCAGCGAGGCCAATGGCTGGGTCGAGTTCAACCCTATGCCGCTGTTCGGCGAAAACCCGTTGCTGGGCGCCGAAGTCATCTCCCGCGCCGACGGCCAGCAAGTCGCCGTCCTGGCCTATGCACCCAGCTTGAGCCAAGTGTTTACCGAACGCTTCACCCACTACGCGGTAGCGGTGCTGATCCTGATGCTGGCGATGCTCTGCGCCTCACAGTTGCTGATCCGCTTTTTGCTCGCCCAACTCAACACCTTGAAAGACGTGATGCTGCACGTAGAAAAAACCGGTGACCTCTCGGCTCGGGTGCCCCTGGCGTGCAAGGACGAAGTCGGGCAGATGGCCAGCGCGTTCAACGCCATGCAGGCCGGCTACCAGCGGGTAGTCAGTACCGTGGCGCGCACCGCCAAACTGTTGGACGACGGTGCCGCGCGCCTGGCCAGCAGCATGAACGAGGTCCAGCACGGCATGCTCGGCCAGCAAAGCGAGACCGACCAGGCTGCCACCGCGATCAATGAAATGACCGCCACCGTGTATCACATAGCCCAACACGCCGGCGCCACACGCGACCTGTCGCAGACCGCCGACACCCTGGCCGGCAGCGGCCAGGAAGTGGTGACCCGGGTCCAGCGCTCGATTGCCGGGCTGTCCACCGGCGTGCAGCAAACCGCAGAGATGATCCAGAAGCTGGCCGAAGACAGTCAGAAGATCAACGGCGTGGTCGGCGTGATCCACAGCATCGCCGAACAAACCAACCTGCTGGCCCTCAACGCCGCGATTGAAGCCGCCCGCGCCGGTGAAATGGGCCGCGGCTTTGCCGTCGTCGCCGACGAAGTGCGCAACCTGGCCAAGCGCGTACAAAGCTCCACCGATGAGATCACTCGCATGGTCTCGGCCCTGCAGGCCGGCACCCGGGACGCGGTGGACTTTATGCAGGAAAGCTCCTTCAAGGCAGATGACTGTGTACAGCAAGCCCAGGAAGCCGGCGCCTCACTCGCCGAAATCACCAGCGCCGTGGCGCAGATGCGCGAGAGCAACACGCAGATTGCGGTGGCCGCCGAACAGCAGAGCCACGTGGCCGAAGAGATGAACCGCGCAGTGGTGAGCATTCGTGATGTCACGGAAAACACCGTGCAACAGACCGTGGATTCCGCGACCACCAGCAACGAGCTGGCGACCCTGGCCGGCGAGTTGAACAAGGCGATCGGTCAACTGAAGTTGTGAAGTTTGCCTGCCGATCAGCCAACGCTTGCCGTTGGCGGATCCCATCAAATCGCTATAACCCCCATAGCCAACACCAATTCGCCGACCCTGCCCGCCCAACCTAAACTCTGCTCATCGAGTATCAATGGACAGAGGATTTATCATCATGGGCAAACGTCACCCCAATCTCCCGGCCTGGCAATGGCGCGCCTACCCGCAGAATCATCAGCACCCGACCAATCTGGTACTGCACCTGATTGCCGTGCCGCTGTTCATCGTCGGGTTTCTGCTGATTGTGTCCGGGGTGTTCAGCCTGAGCCTGGCCAGCTTTGCCATCGGCGTGATCGGCGTGTTGGCCGGCCTGGCGCTGCAACGCCATGGCCATAGCCTGGAAGCCCAGGCCAGCGAACCGTTCAGTGATCGTAAAGATGCGGTACAGCGCCTGCTGGTCGAGCAGTTCGTGACTTTTCCGCGCTTTGTCCTCAGTGGCGGCTGGTGGCAAGCCTGGCGTCAGCGCCACCGCCACTGAAGGCCACTCAGGCGAATACCACCACGGTCTGACGGCTGATGGCGATCAACTGGCCGTCAGGCCCCCATAGCTTGGCAGCGGCATGGCCGTAGCCATCACGGGCATGCTCGATCTCGACGTGGTACTGGCACCAGTCCAGGGTCGTCAACTGCGCCAGCGGCTGGATGAACTCTATGGTCCAGGTCAGGGTGCTGCCCGCTGCAGGCCGCTTCAGATGCGGTAACAGGGCCGGCGGCCAGGCATCCACCAACGCGAGGATATGCGCTTCGGTCAAGGGTTCTTCCTTCACATCCCCACGCAAACGTACCCAGCCGCCCATGTCCCGCGACTTGTTGCCGGTGAACGGCCAGCCGCCGACGCTCCAGCGCATCGCCAGGTGACGCATGAACTCGGGGGTCGCACCTTTGATATACGGCAGTTCCTGGCACTCGTCCCAATGCTTGAAGGTCGGCGCCGGCAACGCCTGCACATCGATCTCCGAAGGGCGCGATGCGCCGAAACTGGCCTGGACCAGGGTCATGACTTCACCGCCCTGCACCACCCGCCCCAGCAACTGGCTGACTGCCTTGCCTTCGCGCAGCACTTCCACTTGATAGCTGGCCGATACGTCTGGCGCTACCGGCCCGACAAAGGTCACGGCCAGCGAACGCAACGGGCGGTCTGCCGGCACCTGGGCGCGCAAGGCTTCGTACTGCAAAGCGGCGACCAGCCCGCCAAACGTGGCGCGGCCCTGGGCCCACTCGGCCGGGATAGACACATCCAACGGGTTATTACGGGCGGCGTCGAGCAAATCACTAAAGCGCATGGCGACCTCACATCAAGAAAATCGATTGTGCGATCTTAACCAGCGTGACAGTCAGGTACAGCGCTTATTCCGGCCAAAAAACCGGACAGATAAGCCGCCGGATCAGAAACACTCCGCCGCCAGCTTATCCAGCACCCGATCGGCCTTGCCTTCGGCCTGGGCCATGGTGCGATGCCAGACCGCAACACAAGGTTGCAGATCCGCCTGATGTTCGGCCTGCGCCAGCCATTGCCAGCAGTCATGCCAATCCCCCAGCGCGCCTTGGGCGGACTTGAGACGGGACATGGCCTTGGCCGGCAATTGCCCCAATTGCGGATAAGCCTCGGCCGCGTAACGGACGCGCTTGATCAATAAGCGCAGGCGATGACGGTCGTGACCGGGATCGTGCAGGGCCTCATCGAGGGTTTGCCACTGCTTGGCCAACCGTTTTTCGATGCGCGCCTGCAGCCCCTTGAGCAATTTTTGGTGATCGGACGCGCGGATAAAGCGGGGAAAGGCATCCAGGATCAGCAGCAGGTGTGCGACTTGCGGACTACGCGCCACCTGTCGATAGGTTTGTGGCTGCTGGCGCAGGCGCCGCGCCGCAGCTTCGTGATAGCCGTGCTGCTGCAAGTACGCCGCCAGCACTTCACGGTCGCGCAGCGGCGTGGTCAATTGGCCGACCGCGCTGGCGGCCGCTTCCAGTTGCTCGACACCGGGCAGCCCGCGCAAGGGCCGCAACAAGCTGCGCAAGCGCCGCACGGTGGTGCGCAAGTCATGCAACGCCTCGTCATCGGTCACCGCCGCCAGGCGCGCCTGGCAACTCAACAATCCGACTTCCAGGCCAATGACCTGGGCGACCAACTGATCTACCAACGCCGACATGCTGCTTCCCCTGTTAAACAACGTCCATACGCCTGCGCAAAACAGGCGCCTGGAACCACCTTAACCACTACCCCGGCGTGTTGCGCTGACTCGGATCAACGCCCGGCGCGCGACTCACGGATATAGAAACGGGCTTTTTCCGCTTTATTGGCGCACCCTTCGAACGCTTCGAATTGTTGCTGGGTCTTGGCACCGGTCAGCAACGACAGGGCCTTGGAATAGCTGACCGTCCCGGCAAAACCTTCAGCCTTGGCCAAGTCCAGCTCACGCCAGGCAGAATCCAACTGGCTGCCACAACTATCGCGATAGGCCGTTTTACCAGCACAACCGGCCAAGGCCAGTACGATCACAGGCAAACACATCCAGGCTTTCATCAATGACACCTCAAGAAAAGAAAACAGTCGTGGGATGTAGACGTTGCCTACATCGAAAAGTGCCTTATCACACAGCCTGAAATGCCCAGCGCCGATGGTCAAAGCATACCCGAGCAAATAGCTCGGCTTCTGAAAATAATCACTCTTGTCAGCTAGGATTGAAGCAGCCCCCTCGATGGGTGCATTGTGGACAGCTGTTTTGCGAAGGATCCGGTCATGAAAAAACGTGTTGCATTGGTCCTGGGCTCCGGCGGTGCGCGGGGTTATGCCCATATCGGGGTGATCGAAGAGATCGAAAGACGCGGCTATGAAATCGCCTGTATCGCCGGCTGCTCCATGGGTGCGGTGGTGGGCGGGGTCTATGCGGCAGGCAAGCTTGAAGACTATCGGAACTGGATCGAAAGCCTGGACTATCTGGACGTGTTGCGCCTGGTGGATGTGAGCTTTCGCCTGGGGGCGATACGCGGCGAAAAAGTCTTCGGGCAGATCCGCAAGATCGTCGGCGAGATCAATATCGAGGACCTGCGCATTCCCTACACGGCGGTGGCCACCGACCTGACCAACCAGCAGGAAATCTGGTTCCAGGAAGGCTGCCTGCACCAGGCCATGCGGGCCTCGGCGGCGATTCCCAGCCTGTTTACTCCGGTAATGCAAGGCAACCGCATGCTGGTGGACGGCGGCCTGCTTAACCCGTTGCCCATCGTGCCGGTGGTGTCGAGCCATTGCGACTTGATCATTGCGGTCAACCTCAACGCCACCAACCAGAAGCATTACAAACTGCCGGTGATCCAGCGCCCACCGGCGTTTAAAAGCCGCTTCGACAGCCTGGTGCGTTCATTGGGCTCGCACTTGCCGTTTCGGCGCAAACAAGCCGAGAACTTGTTGCTGCTGGAGCAGGAAGCACTACAGGCGCAAGCCGCCGATATCAATCCATGGCTCGAAGGCGCCGAGCCTGAGGCCCAGCAACCGGCTGCCGCACCGGAAGCTGCCGGCACACCGAAATCCGCTACCGGCTCGTTCATCATCGACAACGTCGGGCCGGCGTCGCTGCTGGATTTGATCAACCAGAGTTTCGAGGTGATGCAGACATCGTTGGCGCAGTACAAGATCGCCGGTTATCCGCCGGATGTGCTGATCAACGTGCCAAAGCGGGTGTGCCGGTTCTTCGAGTTCTACAAGGCACCGGAATTGATCGCGCTGGGGCGCGAGATTGCCAGTGATACGCTGGATCGGTATGAGAGTGAGCAGAGTTGAGATCTTCGCTGGGGCTTGGGGCCCTATCGCGGGCAAGCCCGCTCCCACACTTGAATGTATTCACAGATCTAAATGTGGGAGCGGGCTTGCCCGCGATGAGGCCGGCCCAGCAACCACATTCCCTCAGACTTCAGCCCCCAACAACCGATACCCCACCCCTGCCTCGGTCACGATAAACCGCGGCTGGGTCGGGTCATCCGCCAGTTTCTGACGCAAGTGCCCCACCACAATCCGTAGGTAGTGGCTGTCTTCGGTGTGAGTCGGCCCCCAAATGTCCTTGAGCAACTGTTGCTGGGTGATCACCCGGCCGGGATGGCGTGCCAGTTGCGCCAGCACGGCATATTCCTTGCGGGTCAGGGCCACGTCGGCCCCGTCCAGCAACACCCGCCGATAGGCCAGGTCCACCGTCAACGGGCCAAACTGCAGCGCCGCCTGTTGGGCTTCTCCAGCAGGTGCCTGGCGTAACAACGCACGGACCCGGGCCAGGAACTCCTGGATGCCAAACGGTTTGGTCACATAGTCGTTGGCACCACCGTCCAGTGCCTGGACCTTCTGCCCTTCGCTGGCACGTACCGACAACACCAGCACCGGGGCCGTCGACCATTCGCGCAAGTCGCGCAGCACCTGTTGGCCGTCCATGTCCGGCAGGCCCAGGTCCAGCACCAGCAGGTCCGGTTTGTTCAATGCCGCCTGGGCCAGTCCTTCGGCACCGGTTCCGGCCTCCAGCACTTTGTAGCCTTGGGAGGCCAGGCTGATGCGCAAGAACTTGCGGATCTGCGGCTCGTCATCAATGACCAAAATCGTCGCAGTCTGGCTCATGGTGTTCCGTCACAATCGCTAAAAAAAGATAAGAGTAGCGCACCGGGTATCACGCTTCACTGTCCAGGCTTGGCTGAGCCTGCAACGGCAGGAACAAAGTGATGCACGTGCCCCGCCCCTCGATGCCCTCGGTCACGCTGATATGCCCGCCGTGGGCACCGACCATGCCCTGGCAGATTGCCAGACCGAGCCCGGTGCCCTGGCCGCCCCGGTCGCCGCGTGCAGCGGTGTAGAACATGTCGAAAATCTTCGCCCGCTCCTCCTCGGGAATCCCCGGGCCTTCGTCACTGACCGAGAAAAACAACGCCTGGTCCGCCACGCCGGCACGCAGTTGCAAGCGGCCATGGGGCGGTGAAAAGCGCGCGGCGTTTTCCAGGACATTGACCAGCGCCTGCTCGATCAAGGCGGCGTGTACATACAGCAATGGCAACTCGGCCGGCACATCGGTGCTCACCTGCAACGGCGCCAGCACCGCGCGCAAACGGCCGAGGGAACTGCCGACGATATCACCGGGCGACACCCAGTCCCGCGCCAGCTTCAAGGCGCCGTGGCCGAGACGGGTCATGTCCAGCAGGTTCTGGATATAGCGGTCCAGGCGCTCGGCTTCATCGCGAGTGCCTTCCAGCAGTTCGCGACGATCTTCCAGGGGAATGGCTTCGCCCAGGGCCAGCAGGCTGTCGATGCTGCCGCGCATGGAGGTCAGCGGCGTGCGTAAATCATGGGACACCGAAGCCAGCAAGGCACTGCGCAGTTGTTCGGTCTCGCCATGCAAACGGGCCGCCTCCAGATTCTGCGCCAACTGAGCACGGGCCAGCGCCTGGGCCAATGGCTGGCTCAAGGCCGTGAGCAGGCGCCGGCGTTGGCCACTGAGTTCCAGGCCGGCCTTGGGGCTGACACCGAGCAGGCCCAGCGGACCATTTTCGGCGGTCAACGGCCACCACCACCAACGCCCAAATGGCAAGGTCCCGGTGCCCATGCCTGCCGGCTGGTCGTGCTGCCAGGCCCAGTCGGCGGCGGCGCGCTCGGCCTCGGTGAAGGTGATCGGGCCACCGGTCTCGACCTTCCAGTCACTGGGCCCGTCGCGATTGACCAGGCACAGCTGCAAATCGCTCCACCCCTGCAGATGATGGGCCGCTGCGCTGATCACCGCCTGGCGGTCGGTGGCAGCGGTGAGTTTGCGCGACAGGTCGAGCAGCTCGCTGGTTTCTTCCTGGGTGTCGCGCAGGGCCTGCAATTGCCGACGCTGGCGCGCAGCCAGGTTGCCGGTGAGCGCCGCCATCAGCAGGAAAAACAACAGCGTCAGCACATCTTCTTCACGCTGGATGGCGAAGGAGAAATTCGGCGGGATAAACAAAAAGTCATAGGTCAGGAACGACAGCGCCGCACAAGCCAATGCCGGGCCCAGGCTGCTGCGAACCGCCACCAGCAGCACCGCTGCGAGGAACACCAGAGAGATATTGGGCAGCGGCAAGATACTCGACACGCCCCACGCCAACGCACTGGCCAGCACGGTCGCCAGCAGCGCCAAGGCGTAGTCGAACCAGACCAGGCCACGTACATCGGGCAAGCGCGGTGCGGCGGGTGCTCCATCGCTGTCGAGGACGTTGATTTCCAGGCCCCGGGCATTGCGCAACAAGCGCGCGGCCAAGCCGCCACCGAAGATCCTGCGCCACCAGCGCGGGCGCGACTGCCCGACCAGCACCAGGCTGGCACGACGTTCGGCGGCGTGCTGGATCAACGTCTTGGCCACCTCGCCGGCACGCAACAACACCACTTCGCCACCCAGGCGCTCGGCCAATTGCTGGGCGTTTTGCAGGCGCAACCGAGACTGTTCGTCACGCACCCGGCCGTTGTCCACATGTACCAGGCTCCAGGGCAAATGCCGGCGCTGGGCCACACGGCTGGCGTGGCGTACCAGGCGCTCGGCCTCGGCATCGCCGTCCACCCCCACCAGCAGGCGCCCGCGCACGGTGGGAGCGGCCTGGCCCAGTTGCCGATAGCCCTGGGCCAAATCGTCATCGACGTGGGCGGCGGCCGTCTGCATCGCCAACTCGCGCAGGGCCATAAGGTTGGTCTGGGTAAAGAACGCATCAATGGCGGCGCGCGCCTGCTCCGGCACGTAGACCTTGCCATCGCGCAGGCGCTCCAGCAGCTCGCGCGATGGCAGGTCGATCAGCAGCAACTCATCGGCTTCCTGCAACACCCAGTCCGGCAGGGTTTCGCGCACCTGCACGCCGGTGATGCCGCGCACCTGATCGTTAAGGCTTTCCAGGTGCTGGACGTTGACCGTGGTGAACACGTTGATGCCGGCGGAAAGCAGTTCCTGGATGTCCTGCCAGCGCTTTTCGTGGCGGCTGCCCGGGGCGTTGCTGTGGGCCAATTCGTCCACCAGCACCAACTTGGGCTTGGTGGCGAGCAAGCCGTCGAGGTCCATCTCTTCGAGCATCACCCCGCGGTATTCCGAACGCAGCAGTGGCTGCTGGGGCAAGCCACCCAGCAAGGCCTCGGTCTCGGCGCGGCCGTGGGTCTCGACCACCCCGGCCACCACTTTGACGCCCTGGCGCAGTTGGGTGTGGGCGGCCTGGAGCATCGCGTAGGTCTTGCCCACGCCAGGGGCGGCGCCGAGGAATACTTTGAGCCGGCCACGGCCGTGCTTGGGTAGGTCGGCTAGAAGGGCATCGGCGCGGCCGGAGTCACTCATGTGCAAAGGTCTCTCAAGGTCAATAGAGCCACTGTAGGAGCGAGCTTGCTCGCGAATAACTCAAGTGCACCGCATTCATCCTGGATAAACGCGGCGCCCTCAGGTTTTTCGCGAGCAAGCTCGCTCCTACAGGGAGTTACAGCTTTTCCAGCGCCATGTTCAGCGCCAGTACATTCACCACCGGCGGCCCCACCAGCGGTTGCTCGATATGCTCGTCCATCAAGCGCTCCAGGGTCGACACCGGCAACTGCCGCGCCGCCGCTACCCGCGCCAGTTGATAGGCAATTGCCTGCGGTGGCAAGTGTGGATCAAGACCGCTGCCGGAGGTAGTCAACAGTGCCAGTGGCACTGGTCCCTGGCCTGGGACCTGGATTTTGCCAGCGTCTTCGAACACCCGCGTCGCCAGCGCCGGGTTGCTTGGGCCCAGGTTGCTAGCACTGCTCGATACAGTGGCAAACGCACCTGCCGAAGGCCGCGAGTGGAACCAGCGGTCACCGGAAAATTGCTGGGCAATCAGGCTGGAACCGCGCACCTTGCCTTCGGCATCACGCACCAGGCTGCCATTGGCCTGGTCGGGAAAGGCGACCTGGGCGACGCCGGTCACCACCAGCGGATAGGCGACGCCAGTGATCAGGGTCATCAGTACCAACAGGCTTATGGCCGGACGGATCGTACTGGACATTTCATCTTCCTCAATTGATTCGTGACCTGTAGGAGCCGGCTTGCCGGCACCTACAGGGTTGGGTCAGACCAGGTGCAGCGCGGTCAGCAGCATGTCGCTCGCCTTGATCCCGGCGAACGGCACCAAAAGCCCACCCACGCCATAGATCAGCAGGTTGCGCCGCAGCAACGCCGCCGCACTCGCTGCCTGCACCCGCACACCGCGCAGGGCCAGGGGGATCAGCACCACGATGATCAGCGCGTTGAACACAATCGCCGACAGAATCGCGCTCTGCGGGCTGCTCAGGTGCATCACGTTGAGCACGCCCAGTTGCGGGTAGATCGAGGCGAACAGCGCCGGCAGGATCGCGAAGTACTTGGCCACGTCGTTGGCAATCGAAAAGGTGGTCAGCGCGCCACGGGTCACCAGCAATTCCTTGCCGATCTGCACCACGTCCAGCAGCTTGGTCGGGTCGCTGTCGAGGTCGACCATGTTCGCCGCCTCGCGTGCCGCCTGGGTGCCGTCATTCATCGCCATGCCGACATCCGCCTGGGCCAGGGCCGGAGCGTCGTTGGCACCGTCGCCACACATGGCCACCAGGCGCCCGTCGTTCTGCTCATGGCGGATGCGCGCCAGTTTCTTCTCCGGCGTGGCTTCCGCCAGCACATCATCCACACCCGCTTCCGCGGCAATCGCGGCGGCGGTCAATGGGTTGTCGCCAGTCACCATCACCGTGCGGATCCCCAGCTTGCGCAACTCGGCAAAGCGCTCGCGAATACCGGGCTTGACCACGTCCTTGAGGTGAATCGCGCCGAGCAATTTGCCGTCGGCGCACACCAGCAACGGGGTGCCGCCACTCTGGGCGATCTTGTCGATTTCCCGCGACAGCGCTGGCAACAGGTCCTGGCGTTTCTGGCCGATAAAGGCCAGCAGCGAATCGACAGCGCCTTTACGGTAGACGCGGCCTTGATAGTCCACACCGGACAAGCGCGTTTCGGCGCTGAACGGCACACCGGTCAGCTCTTGCACAGAGGGCTCGGTGTACGGATGCAGGGCACGCAGGTATTCGACGATGGACTTGCCTTCGGCCGTATCGTCCGCCAGCGAGGCCAGCAGCGCACCTTCGGCCAACTCCTTGCCGTTGACGCCAGGCGCAGCATAGATGCCAGCGCAGCGCCGGTTACCGAAGGTGATGGTGCCGGTCTTGTCCAGCAACAGCACATGCACGTCCCCCGCCGCTTCCACGGCGCGACCGGACTTGGCGATCACGTTGAGGCGCACCAGACGATCCATGCCGGCGATGCCGATGGCCGACAACAGGCCACCAATGGTGGTCGGAATCAGCGTGACCAGCAGTGCCACCAGAAACACCAGCGGCAGGCTGCCATTGGCGAAATGGGCGAACGGCTGCAAGGTCACGACCACCAGCAGGAAGATCAGGGTCAGGCCGATCAGCAGGATATCCAGCGCCACTTCGTTGGGGGTTTTCTGGCGCTTGGCGCCTTCGACCAGGGCGATCATGCGGTCCAGTGTCGACTCGCCAGGGTTGGCGGTGATGCGAATCAGCAGCCAGTCCGAGACCAGCCGGGTATTGCCGGTGACGGCCGAGCGGTCGCCGCCGGATTCGCGGATGACCGGTGCGGACTCACCGGTGATCGCCGCTTCATTGACCGCCGCGATGCCTTCGATGACTTCACCGTCGCCAGGGATCATTTCCCCGGCCGCAACCCGTACCACATCACCTTTGCGCAGGCTGGTGGCGGGCACCACCTTGAAGCTGCCATCGGCCTCTTTACGCCGAGCGCTGAGGCCCTCACTGCCGGCCTTGAGGCTGTCGGCGCGGGCCTTGCCGCGACCTTCGGCCAAGGCTTCGGCGAAGTTGGCGAACAGCACGGTGAACCACAGCCACAGGGCAATCTGCACCGCGACAAAGGTCGGCACGCTGCTGTCCGGCACCAGGCACAGCACGGTAGTGAGGATTGCGGTCAACTCGACCACCAGCATCACCGGCGAACGCTTCAACTGGCGCGGGTCCAGCTTGACGAACGCCTGGACCAGCGCCGGGCGCCACAGGGCGGAGATCGCGGTTTTCGCCGACTCCTGGGTCTTGACCGGAGCGGCATTGTTTACAGGCATATTCATGTTCATACCCCTTAGAAACCCATGCTCAGGTGTTCAGCGATAGGGCCCAGTGCCAGCGTCGGCAGGAACGTCAGGCCGCCCACCAGCAAAATGGTCACGGTCAACAACGTCACGAACAACGGGCCGTGGGTCGGGAAACTGTTCTGGCCAATCGGTGCGCTTTTCTTCATCGCCAGGCTGCCGGCCAGGGCCAGTACCGGGAGGATGTAGCCAAAGCGCCCGATCAACATGCCCAACCCGAGCATCAGGTTGTGAAACGGTGTGTTGGCGCCCAGACCACCAAAGGCCGAGCCGTTGTTGGCACTGGCCGAGGTGTAGGCGTACAGCAACTGGCTGAAACCATGGGGGCCAGGGTTGCTGATGGTCGCGGCGGTAGCCGGCACGCTGGCGGCAATTGCGCCAAGCACCAGGACGCCTACGGGCATCACCAGCAGGGTCACCACCAGCAGTTGCACTTCCCGGGCCTGGAGTTTCTTGCCGAGGTATTCCGGGGTGCGGCCAATCATCAAGCCGGCGAGGAATACCGCGATCAACACGTTGAGCAACATGCCGTACATGCCGGCGCCGACGCCGCCGAAGATCACCTCGCCAACCATCATATTGACCAGCGCCACCATCCCGCTCAGGGGGTTGAGGCTGTCCTGCATGCCGTTGACCGAACCGTTGGACGCCGCCGTGGTGGTCACCGACCACAACACCGTGCCGGTGGTACCGAAGCGTGCTTCCTTGCCTTCCAGCGGTGCAGTCTGCTCGACGGCCGGGTTGTTCAGGGTCGGGTTGGGCTGGTACTCGGACCACAACGACACCGCACCGCCAATCAGGAACAGCGCGAGCATGCAGCCGAGGATCGCGCGGCTCTGGCGCAGGTCCTTGACGTAGTGGCCAAAGGTGAACACCAGCGCCACCGGGATCATGATGATCGCCGCCACTTCAAACAGGTTGGCCCAGGCCGTAGGGTCTTCGAACGGGTGCGCCGAGTTGACACCAAAGAAGCCACCGCCGTTGGTCCCCAGTTGCTTGATCGCAATCTGGCTGGCAGCCGGGCCGAGCGGGATCACCTGGTCGATGCCTTGCAGGGTCAATGCATCAACGTAATGAGCGAAGGTTTGCGGCACGCCCTGCCAGACCAGAAACAGCGCCAGTACCAGGCACAACGGCAACAGGCCATAAAGGGTGGCGCGGGTCATGTCTACCCAGAAATTGCCCAAGGTGCTGGCGGACTTGCGACCAATCCCACGGCAAAGGGCGACGAGGACGGCAAGGCCGGTGGCCGCACTGACAAAGTTCTGCACGGTCAGGCCGACCATCTGGCTCAGGTAGCTGAGAGTCGCCTCACCGCTGTAGGACTGCCAGTTGGTGTTGGTCATGAAACTGACCGCGGTGTTGAACGCCTGCGTCCACTCCTGCCCGGGCAATTGCTGCGGGTTGAGGGGCAAGTAGTCCTGGAAGAGCAGGATCGCAAAGAGTAGTAAAAATCCGGCGAGGTTGAAGGCCAGCAGGGCCAACGTGTACTTCTGCCAACTTTGCTCTTGTTGCGCATCGACCCCAGCCACGCGATAACAAACGCGCTCGACCGGCCCGAACACCGGCGTAAGCCAGGTGCGCTGCCCTTCCATCACCTTGTAGTAGAACCGCCCCAGAAATGGCGCCGGAACCAGCACCACGGCGAAGAAGGCGATGATCAGCCAATAGTCATAACTGTGCATAGCCGCTCCTAACCCCGGTCCGCGCGCAACAGCGCAACCAGCAGATAAATGAACAGCGCCACGGCCAATAGCAGTGACACCCCGTCCAGAACACTCATGGAAGTTTCTCCGTCATACGGCGACTGCCGCGTATGGGGGCATTGTCCGCAGGAGTGGCGTAAAGGAACGAGGGCGAGGGGGTGGAGGGGGCGTAAAGAGGGCGTAAAGAGTGGGGTGAACGTGAGGTTTGTGGGGCTGTTGAGACCGCTATCGCGGGCAAGCACGCGATAGCGTCAGCATAGCCACCACCGCCCTACTCTGGTGCACGAAATAACGGTCTCAAACAACAGACTATCTCCCACACGACAGTTCCAGCCCTTTGCGACACCCTTTTTCAAGCTGGCATGGCCGCTGCAATGTCCTGAAACATTCAAAACCGTTCAGGGAGCAGCACAATGAACACACAACTCAAACCCACCTTGGGCACCTTGCACCTGTGGGGCATCGCCGTGGGGCTGGTGATCTCCGGCGAGTACTTTGGCTGGAGCTATGGCTGGGGCGTAGCCGGGACGCTGGGCTTTCTGGTGACGTCGTTGATGGTCGCCGCCATGTACACCTGTTTCATCTTCAGTTTCACCGAACTGACCACCGCGATTCCCCACGCAGGAGGGCCGTTTGCCTACAGCCGCCGGGCCTTTGGAGAAAAAGGTGGGTTGATCGCAGGGCTGGCCACCTTGATCGAGTTCGTCTTCGCGCCCCCGGCCATTGCCCTGGCCATTGGCGCCTACCTGAATGTGCAATTCCCGGCCCTGGACCCGAAACACGCGGCGGTCGGGGCGTACTTCGTGTTCATGGGGTTGAACATTCTCGGGGTCAAACTGGCCGCGACCTTCGAGTTGGTGGTGTGTGTACTGGCCGTGGCCGAACTGCTGGTGTTCATGGGCGTGGTCGCGCCGGCCTTCAGTTTCAGTAATTTCGCCCTCAACGGCTGGGCGGGCTCCGACACCTTTGGCGCCCCGGCGATTGCCGGGATGTTCGCGGCGATCCCCTTCGCCATCTGGTTCTTCCTCGCCATCGAAGGCGCCGCCATGGCCGCCGAAGAAGCCAAGGACCCGAAACGCACGATTCCCAAGGCCTATATCAGCGGCATCCTGACCCTGGTAATCCTGGCCATGGGCGTGATGTTCTTTGCTGGCGGCGTGGGTGACTGGCGCACCCTGTCGAACATCAACGACCCATTGCCCCAGGCGATGAAAACCGTGGTGGGCGAAAACTCCGGCTGGCTGCATATGCTGGTGTGGATCGGCCTGTTTGGCCTGGTGGCCAGCTTCCACGGGATCATCCTCGGCTACTCGCGCCAGTTCTTCGCCCTGGCCCGCGCCGGCTACCTGCCCTCCTCCCTGGCCAAACTGTCGCGCTTCCAGACACCCCATCGGGCCATCATTGCCGGCGGCGTGGTGGGCATCGCCGCAATCTACAGCGATGGCCTGATCAACCTCGGCGGCATGACCCTCACCGCCGCAATGATCACCATGGCCGTGTTCGGCGCCATCGTCATGTACATCATGAGCATGCTCAGCCTGTTCAAGCTGCGTAAGAGCGAACCTTTGCTGGAGCGCACCTTCCGCGCACCGGGCTACCCCGTCGTGCCGGCCATCGCGCTGATCCTCGCACTGGTGTGCCTGGTGGCCATGGCGTGGTTCAACACCTTGATCGGCCTGATCTTCCTCGGGTTCATGGCGGTAGGCTTCATCTACTTCCAACTGACCGCCCAAGACCGCGCCGATGCACCGGCGGATGCCATGTTGACCGGGCTCTAAACCAGCGAGGCAGAACGGGCCTACAATGGAACGACTGACGGACGTCGTCACTCAAAGCTGATAGTGCCGTGGGGAATCTTCCCCATGGTAGTCGGCCTCAAGGAGAGCCCTATGCCCTGGTATGCCTGGTTGATCATGGTGGTCGCCATCGGTTCGATCGTTGGTGGCTTGATGATGCTGCGTGACAGCGCCAACAAAGTGGAATTGACCGACGAACAACGCAAACGTGTCGCCGAGCGCAATGCTCAAGCGGACGCCAAGGACGCGCAGGATCGTTGAAGCAAACGCCCCGTGCTGACCTTGACCGGCAGCACGCCAGGCGAATCGGTTCAGGTATTTTGTAATACAGCCGAGAAACAGCACCCGACCTTGGTTAATATGGCCCAATGTTTCAGAGGGGCCTCTCATGCGCTACTCGCAAAATCACAAAGCTCAAACCCACCAGCGCATCATTAAAGAGGCATCGGTCCGGTTTCGCCGCGACGGCATCGGCGCCACCGGCCTGCAACCCCTGATGAAAGCCCTGAACCTGACCCATGGCGGGTTCTACGCCCACTTCAAATCCAAGGACGAACTGGTGGAAAAGGCCCTGCAAGCCGCCGCCACCGAACTGGACGCCCACTGCGAAATGCTCTTCAGCCAGGAACGACCGCTGGAAGCCTTCATCGACAGCTACTTGTCCGAGTGGCACCACACATCCCCCGATCAAGGCTGCCCGTTGCCCACCATGTCATCGGAACTGGGCCAGCGCGGGCAACAAAGCCCCACTACCGATACAGTCCTCGACGCCCGACTCAAGCAAATCGAAACCGCATTGGCCAGCCCCAGCGCGGACGAACAAAGCCTGGTGATCATGTCGACACTGGTAGGCGCCTTGGTGTTGGCGCGCAGTGTCGACAATCCGGAACTGGCGACACGCATACTCGACGTCGTGCGGGAAAGCCTGAAGACCGGGATCAATACAGCCACTGCTGACGCAAAAAAGGCCGGTCAATGACCGGCCTCCTGCGTTGATTACTTAACCTCCAGCCTGTCGCGATTCTTCTCCAGAAGTGACTTGCCGATCCCTTTCACTTCCAACAACTCATCTACCGCCGTGAACGATCCATTGGACTCGCGATAAGCGATGATCGCCTTGGCCTTGGCTGCGCCAATGCCGAACAAATCGCGGCGCAGGGTTTCAGCGTCGGCTGCGTTTAGGTTGATTTTTGGGGTTGGCTGTTCGCTTTTGTCTACCTGGGCCCCTACCGGCACTGGCGCCTCGGGCTTGGCCGATGGGGCGGCTAAGGCCGCGACTGACAGGCTGGTGAGGACGGCGAAAACCAGGGAGGATAAAACGGATTTACGCATTAGAGACGCTCCATGACATCAGTGGGAAAAGCAGCTTTCCGAAGCTGCTTTTCAAACTTAGGTGATGTGGGGAGATAGTCAAAAATGGGTGAGTTACAGGGTGTTAACTCAGGGCTCCAAGCGACGTTGCTGGTAGATCCAATCGACGATCTCACCGTCTGGGGCATAACCGCTGACGGTATCGCGCAAGAGCTGGCGGACGCGGTTGTAGTCGTCCGCTTCCACTGCCGCGAGCAATTGAGTCAGCTTGTCCTTCAGTAGATCCCATGGCAGGTGATCTTCGTTGGCACTCATGATCATCGGGTGCTGGGTCGCGACAACATTGTCACCGATGAGCAACTCTTCGTAGAGCTTCTCCCCAGGGCGCAATCCAGAAAATTCGATGGCAATGTCGCCATGGGGATTTTTGTCGGAGCGTACGCTAAGGCCGGACAAGTGGATCATTTTCTCGGCCAGTTCAACGATCTTCACCGGCTCGCCCATGTCCAGCACAAACACATCACCACCCTGCCCCATGGAGCCCGCCTGAATGACCAACTGCGCAGCTTCGGGGATGGTCATGAAGTAGCGCGTGATTTTCGGATGGGTCACGGTCAGAGGCCCGCCGGACTTGATTTGCTTGTGAAACAGCGGAATCACCGAGCCAGAGGAACCCAACACATTACCGAAGCGCACCATGGTGAAACGGGTTTTGTTGACGCGGGAAATATTGGCGTTGTCACCGAACAATACCGGCGCCAGTTCACGACTCAGGGCTTGCAACGTCAGCTCGGCCAGACGCTTGGTGCTGCCCATGACATTCGTAGGACGAACAGCCTTATCGGTAGAGATCAATACGAAATTGGTGACACCTGCCTGGAGCGCAGCCTGTGCAGTGTTCAAGGTTCCAATAACGTTGTTCAACACGCCTTCGGCAATGTTGTGTTCAACCATAGGTACATGCTTATAGGCAGCAGCATGATAGACAGTATCCACACGCCAAGTTTTCATCACGTCCAAAAGCTTGGGCTGATTACGTACTGACCCGAGGATAGGTAAAAGTCGCACAGGTAATGACTCACGAATCACGCGCTGCTCAAGTTCAGATGCAATACTGTAAAGGTTGAACTCACTGTGTTCAAACAACAGCAAAGCTGTTGGTCTAAGTGACAGTATCTGACGACATAACTCTGAACCAATGGAACCACCTGCACCAGTTACAAAAACGACTTGTCCCTTGATACAGTGCTCCAACAATTCGCCTTGTGCAGGCACCGAGTCACGCCCCAAAAGGTCCGCGATATCAACCTCTTGAATATCGTCTACCTTAACTCGTCCACTCGCCAAGTCCATAAATCCAGGGACGCTACGGACGTGAAGCGGAAAACCCTCCAACAAACCAAGAACCTCACGCCTTCTACCCCGAGAGGAAGAAGGTATTGCCAGCAGTATTTCTTGCGCACCGGTAATATCGATCATTTGCTGAATATGCTTCGGTTTATAGACCTGCAAGCCTGAGATTACCCGATCAGCAATGCTGCTATCATCATCTATAAAAGCCACAGGGCGCATGACACGCCCCATTCGCAAAGCAGCAACCAATTGGTTTCCCGCTGCGCCTGCGCCATAAATCGCAACTTTCGGAAGACCATCATCGCGGCTGGCGAACGGAACATGTTGCGCAGCGGAGAACCAATCACCTAAAAAGTATTGACGCATACCGAGTCGCAAACCACCTACCATAATCAAACTCAACCACCAATAGTTGAATATGATCGAGCGTGGAACTACATTCTGGTGGTTGCTGTACCAATAAACAACAACCCCCAGGACAAGAGAAGACAAACTAACAGCTTTAATAATTGCGATTAACGCATCATTACCAAAGTAACGCATTACCGCACGATACATACCAAAACGAATAAACAACGGAATAGAAATAACCGGACAGCTGAGGAACAGCCATAAGTGTTGCCTCACAGGGTTACTCATCTCATCAATACCTAGGCGCACGACAAATGCAAGCCAGAGAGCCAACCAAACCAACAGAATGTCCGCAACCACCTGAATCACACGCTTTTGTCGACGTGGAAGGCCTAGTAACGTTGTTCGAATTTTGTCCATAATCCTGTTGCTCGCCTCTCGCTGCCCTAAACCAAAATCACCACTACGCATCATTCGTGTAAGCAAAAGTTAGCTTACTCTCATTTTGAACCTCTTACCTAAAGATCAGTTTTTTCTAACGCCCCGGCGTGGTAGCGAAAAGCCAAAGCAAGTAGCGGGATGTACGCAAGGATCAGACCAACAAAACCGTCAATCTTGGATAATCCAACACACAATGCAATTGGCAACAATACAAAAAAATTAACTGCCAGAACAGCTAGCGTGACCGGCAAATGCTTGCCGAACTGACGAGATGCGTACTGGTAAGCGTGACTTCTATGGGCCTCATAAACCTTGTCACCCCGCACTAAACGCCTCACCAGAGTTAAGGTCGCATCAACGATAAATACCCCCAGCAAAATAAGCCACATCCAGAGTAACTGAGGAGCAGTCCACGCTGCGTAAAGCGATAGAATTCCAAGCATGACTCCGAGAAAACCGCTACCCGCATCCCCCATGAAGATTCGTGCAGGAGGGAAATTCCAAAACAAAAATCCAAAAACAGCAAATGCCAGTAGCAGTGGTGCCACCACTAGCTCCATATAACCTGCCAACCAATAGATTAGAGCTGCACCAAGGCAGGCACAAATGGCTTGCACGCTGGCGATACCATCAATACCGTCCATAAAATTGTAGAGATTGAGCATCCATACCAAATACACCGCAGCGAACAAGTAACCTGCCCAACTTAAATCCAAAGAAACCCCAAGTATTTGTATTGGGGCCAGCCCATTAATCCAGAATAACGCCCAAGAAGCACCTGCAAAATGTCCAAGCAACCGCCACCGGGCGGCAATATGACCATGATCATCCAAAAAACCCAGTACCGCGATCCCCGCTCCCGTACCAAGCAACGCCCAGATTAGATTCCATTGAACGGATCCAATCACCCCAAAAACAGGTAAAGAAAACAAAAAAACGACAACGATAGCCACACCGCCCCCCCGCGGAGTAGGCATTGAATGAGAACTTCGCGCGTTGGGGATATCCAATAAGCTCTTCGACAGCGCATAGCGCCGCAAGGCACCCGTAAGCACCAAAGATAGCAATGTAATTGTGGGTAACAAAAGCCAGTAAATCATCAGAGAAAAATTCCAAATTTCACAATAAAAATAAAATAACGAATTAAGAACTTATGTTTTTTTGAAATTACCCCCAGCAAGCTTAATCGCTAAAGATGGGCTTAAAACAGGACGCCAACCTAGAAGGTCAAAAGCCTTCGAAGAGTCGACAACTAATGATCCGTACAATTGCGAGTATATGGATCTCCTCCCAATCATCGTAAAACCTAAAACTGCGATCCATCTTGGAACATAAAACAGTCGCACTTTATGCCCCATCCCTTCACCCAACCGCTTTACAATATCGGCTGTTGATACATCCTCGCCATCCGAAATAAGAAACAGCTCATTGGCTGCCTTTGGATGAGCCGAGCAAACAAATATAAAATCAACCAGGTTTTCCAGGGCAATTAAACTACGTTTGTTTTTTACACATAAAAAAGGTAACGGAACTCGTGCAGACACTAATTTTACTAAGCGTTTGAAATTTCCAGGGGCACATGCTGAATAAACAAGTGGCGGACGGATAATGACCAATTCCATACTGTAGTCCGCCAGCAGTTTCTTCAGCCCATTTTCCCCCTCCAGCTTAGAAAACGCGTATTCGGCTTGAGGAGCAACAATTGACGACTCTGTGAACGAGTGCTCTCTGGTTTCAGCACCATTTACCCCAATCGAACTGATGAATACAAATCGCTTAACTCCGGCCTCTGCGGCTTGGCGAGCCAATGCCAGAGTACCGTCAACATTCGTTTTTCTAAACTCGACGCTGGGGTTCGCACTGCTTTCGCTAAGGACATGAGCACGAGCTGCAGCATGCACCACGATATCAACCCCCTGAAGAGCATGGGCCCATTGTGTGTCACCGTTAATATCCCCAACCGAAACGACCGTCGCGCGATCAGACGTGGCCTCCACGGACTTTCGAATAGCCAAGACGACATCCAACGACGGCTCTAATAAAAATCTCGCAGCAAGACTACGACCTACAAATCCGGAAGCACCGGTTATCAATATCTTTTTCATCAAGCAGGACTCTAGTCATTAATAGCCATCAGGATTGCGCGATTGCCATCTCCAAACATCCCTACACATATCGTCCACCCCCAACTGAGCACTCCACCCGAGCTGACGCTGAGCCTCACTAGGATCGGTGTAGCACACAGCAATGTCGCCAGGCCGTCGATCGACAACCTCGTAAGGCACTGTCTTCTCGGACGCGGATTCAAACGCGTGTAGAAGCTCCAAGACGGAGTACCCCACACCAGTTCCAAGGTTGACGGTCAAAACCTTCGGAGTATCGATAGTCTGAAGCGCTTTCACGTGACCTTTTGCCAAATCGACAACATGAATATAGTCCCTTACCCCTGTCCCGTCGATGGTAGCGTAATCGCCCCCAAAAATAGAAAGCTTATTTCGCTTGCCAACCGCAACTTGCGCAAGGTACGGCATCAGATTATTTGGTATTCCAGACGGATTTTCGCCGATTAATCCACTGGGGTGAGCACCCACAGGATTAAAGTAACGCAACAGCGCAATCTTCCAATCGCTATCCGCCACGAATAGATCTCGCAGTAACTCTTCAACCATTACTTTAGTTCGGCCATAAGGATTAGTAGCTTTTAATGGAAATGACTCATTAATCGGCACAGAGTCTGGATCACCATAGACCGTTGCTGAAGAACTGAACACAATAGACTTACATCCAAATTCGCTCATAACCTGACATAACGTAATAGTGCCCACTAGGTTGTTATCATAATAGTTTAGCGGGTCTTTTACTGAATCACCGACAGCCTTTAATCCAGCAAAATGAATAACAGAATCAATGTCTTGATACGTTTCGAACACCTTGCGCAATGCGTCTTTATCACGAATATCACCATGATGAACAGGAACAGTAACACCTGTTATTTCAAGAACCCGATCAATTGCCTTGACTGAGCTATTACAAAAATTATCAAAAACTACTGGATTATAACCTGCGGCGATGAGCTCTACTAACGTATGCGTGCCTATATAACCCGCGCCACCAGTCACTAAAATCATACGAGCCTCCAGGTTATCGAGCAAATTTATATAGCGCTTTCTTAACCCAATCCGGGGGTAAGCGTACGGCACAGCGAATAGCATAATTCACTACATAATCAAAAAGCGTCAGAAAACCGATACTTCGTTGGTACGACAGTAACTTTAACTCTCCCTTCAAAAAACCAACGCCCCTACGAGTAATAAAATCCTCACCGGTGCGCATCCGTAAAAGCACCTCTTGGAGATTAGCAAACTCGTGCCCTCGTACTATCATAATTGACCATAAACCATAGTCTTCAGGAAACACAGCAGGATATCCACCAACCGAAAGGACAGCAGACTTTCTGAAAATGACCACAGGGTGGCTCACCGGACTGCGTCTTTTCGCAAAACGCACAATTTCAGTATGATGCGCGGGTAATCGGCGAACACTCCGAACACCCTTCATGTCCTGGTCACGCTCCTCAATCCAGGCGCTCAAAACCGATATCTGTGGAAATCGTTGCATGTACTCAACTTGCCGTAAAAAGCGCTCTGGCAAACTGATATCATCGGTGTCCATTCGAGCAACGAGATCGTAGCTGCAATATTTCAACCCCGCGTTTAAGGCTGCAGAAAGTCCAACATTGACATCTAATTGTACAGATACAATATTTAGCCTATCTCTGAAAAGATCAATTTGATCACACAATTCTGGCGTTATGGGACCGTCTTCAACCAATATGATTTCTGTCGGATGCAGGACTTGATCGACCATACTGGCAAGACACTCATGGAGATACTGAGGTTTCTCTAGAATATAGACAGACATCAGTACCGAAAACTTAGCAACCTGCATAAAAGCTCCATGATTTCAAAATAAAATAAAGAGCGATCAATCAAAAGGCTCCCATTTTCCCTCGGCATGCATCCCTTAGCCCCCTCAATATATATCCAAGTCTTACTTTTTTCTGATCGAAAAAAGCAAGATAAATCACAACCTTCATTAAAAATATCAATGAGTACTTAATTTTCCATTTGGTGGGCACATATGTTTGGCGTAACAAAAAAATGAAATTCCTATACTGATAATAATGTCGAATCGGATTTGGCTTCCCAACCCACCAATACAGGACCCTAATATGACCGTCTCCAAGCATATGATTTATCTCAAGTTTTGAATCAACAAAACTCCTATAACCTTTCTGCGTCGCGCGCCAGCACCAATCCCAGTCAACAAAATCGATAAACAACTCTTCTCTTTTCAATCCAACCGATTTGAGGACCTCAGTGGCTATTAAAAAACCCGAGCTGAGGGTGTAGTCCACCGCAATCCGCCCGCGCCCTCGGGAAAGCCCATCATAGATATGATCGGTTGAAATGCTCACAGCAAGAGGCCCTACCCCTGCTACCCGTGCTCCTTCCGAATGAAGGTCGCGGTATGATACGACAATAGAGGAAACATAATCACTCGGCAGAGAAGAGTCTTGATCCATCTCCAAGACGAACTCAAAACCATCAGCTATGGCTCTGGAGATCCCGATGTTTTGAGCCCGCGCGATCCCAACATTTCCCGTTTGCTGGAGAAGTTCGATTCGAGGATCGGATACAACCAGCATCGCTAGCGCCTGACGCCTCTCCTCATCGGTAGAGTTATCAACGATAAAAATTTTGGACACTTGAAAAATGTAGCTATCCAAATTCACTTTAAACTCAACGAGGTCGGGATTATAAGTAACAACTACAATAGAAACCCCATTCATCACAACATCATTCCTTAACACAAACTATGCCTCGCTGAGAAAAAATACGGAGAATCAAGCCAAAAACCTTAATAACAAAAAAAAGTATAAATATATCCAGAACATAGGATAGACCAACAGCGGGTTCCAACAACATCGGTAGCGCTCTTAACCAGAACGTCGCAGCGAGAGCATAATAAAAATCACTACCAGGCACTTTGGACATCGTGGAAATGGAGCAGAGAAAAAAACTCAGCACCATCACAAAAAGAAGCCCACCAAAATATCCCAAATACTTGTATGAAAAAAGATCATAGTGACTGGTGGGGCCTCCAGCGACATCAAATGATGGATACCAATACAGAAGTGTTTGACGCCCAACGGTGTAGTCATTTACCTGATGGCCTACGGCTTTACTCAGAGTAGTAACACCTACTAGAGGAGAAAGCATCTGGAGAAAAAAACTATCCGTTTCTAGGCGTTCAATGACGTTGTTTGGAAGTGAAAAATAATATTTGTCTGCATTCGCAAAAACCCTAAGAACCAACCGTTCTACAAGCACAGACGAGTCTGGCATATATACACCGCGCTCGGTCGCATCAACCCCACTATTTTCCAAATTACGGGTTAAAATATAACCCGCAAACAGTAGCACAGCAGTACCCAAGACAAACAACTTCGTAACACTTAGACGAACTTTGAACTGCGCAAAAAACAAAACCAAGATAACCGCATAAATTGATTCAAGAATCGCAAATTTCGCACCATTCAAAAACGAACTAACGATGATATCAACAAGAAGAACAACGACCATTGAAATAGTGACTAGATTTATATTTTTACTACGAACCCGACGAACAATCCAAAGCGTCAAGTACGCAATAACAAAAAGCCTAAACCCATCAGCGACACGAACGAAGGCACCAAACCCCCTGTTCTGCTCAAACCTATTTGTTTCCGCGGAAGAACCAAAACCTACATTAATAATTAAAAACGCAGCTAGCAATGTATATAGGATAATGATGATAGCAAACTCTGATCGCCCCTTACCCGGTGGTACCAATAGAAGTTTTGTAGCTCTAGAGAACCAAAAAACCCGACCATAAAAAAAAGAAAAAACACAAATAAATGCAAAACAATATGAAACCAACACCAGCAACAAATACGTTTCAATTTTCCCGGCGAGGTACATAAAAAATACAATGCCATAAGCAGACCCCATCGTAAACGTCCAATAAAAATGGAAGGGGTCTAAATAGCCTGCGATTGTTTTTTTCCGAATAGACAGGTAAAAAATAGCCATCACTAAAGTCATACAACCTAACAAGAAACTTAAGTCTCCAAACGCCAGGTCGAAAAACTCTATATCACTCATACCTTGTCTCTCAATAAATGAAGATAAGCAACATAGGGCAAACTTAATATACCTCTGATAGATTGTTTTGTACCGGCTACTTTTAAAATCTGAACACTCGCACCGAAAGCACGACTCTTAATTGCCACCAGAAAATAAAAAGCGAGCGCCCGACCTTTAGCCTTCGCGCGCAGTCTCTCAGGTGTGATGCTGTCCAGTGTTTGTTCCACTAAGCCATACTGTTTAACGACATCTCTATAAGAATTTAAATCATGCTGCCGATAACGAACCACATTCACATTCGACATAAAAGCAAAGTCTTTGTCATACATCGCACTATGCTGAAACAATTTAACAAACATAGGGTAATCATCCAGCTTCAGATTTGAGTCCCAGCCACCAACTTCCCTTAATGTAGATGTTTTGAACAATGTCGATTGCAAAAGTATTGGGGCCGGGTAATCCAAAAACAATGCATCATGCCGCTTGGTTGGAGACAGCTCAAAAAATGACTTATGTTTTCTTTTATAAACAGGTCCTTCCTCGTCCCGATCACCGTAAAAATAAATACCTCCACCAATAACGAAATTCAAATAAGGTGACTGTCTAACTTTCGAAAGCATTCTATTTATACCCTCGGGAATGGCCACATCATCCGAGGCAATAAAATAGACGAACTCAGTCTCTATCATGGACAGAGCTAAATTCAGGGAATTTACTAGGCCTGAATTCTTCTTGGCAATAACAGTAACCCTGTTCGCGGCCGAGTGCGTATCCAAATATTCCTGTAGGACCGTCAAAGTATTATCTGGAGATCCATCATCGATTACTAAAACTTGAGTAGTCGCGGGCTCGACAGCAAGCGCTGCGTCGAGACATGAAATAATGTACTCCGCATGATTATAAGAAGGAATAACTATCGTGAGCATTATCTATTTTACCTAACGATGCCAGATTACGTTGTTTTTCAATACGGCTGCTGGAGCACCTGCAATAAAATTTGCCGTACCGAATGTTTTGTTAACATACGACTTGCTACCGATGATACATCCAGCTCCAACATTAGCCCCTGGGGCACATGTCACGCCTTCGCTTATCCAAACATGACTACCGATGTAAACGGGAGCTACTTTTACCGCCCCATTAATGCTGTGCTGAGTGCTGTCAGTTATATAACAACCCCAAGAAATGATAGTCCCTTCCCCTACTTTGACATTAGATGAGCACAATATAATACTCTTGCAGGTCATCCCTGATATTTGGGTGCTGCTTTTACCACCTAACGTAAGTACTCCCCCCTTTTGAAGGTGGATTTTACACCCATCGCCCAGATGGAACTCATTAATGACATGCAATGCTGACGCCGTCTCCAAATGAATGCAGGCAGCCTCATCACCACCTAACCAGTTCTCGAATATAAAAATATTCTTAGAGGCTGACTGGACTATTGCACCACGAGCCTTGGTGACTTTCACTCTAAATATCTCGGCGGAGAAATAAACCCTGGGCAAAACACTAAACCCACACAGGCGATTCGTAAGATATAAAGAATACAAAAAATTTATGGGCAACTTAAAAATCGCGAAAACCGGATAAACATAAAACGTATTGAGACATATATACACCCAAAGATACACTCGCCCGGCATCTTTCTTTCTTATGAAGAAACCCCTGATGTTTCGTAGCATAATTTATTACACCTTGAACTTGCTAAATTTATAAATCACAAATATTAGGCACGCAATGTAATTTAAAATATGTGCGTATGCTCCACCAACCAGCCCGTACTTGGAAATAAAAAAAATCGACAGCAATACAAACGTTATCGAAAAGAACACTTCAATAAATATAAAAACCTTAAACCTTGCCTTACTGATAAACACATAAGCAACAAGCCAGCTAGTAATCTTTAGAACATCCCCTATCAGTTGCCACCCCATGACATTCTCAACGGGAAGAAACTCCTTTGAAAAAAGAACCTCCACTATAAATGATCGTAATATATATATTGAAATCGCGCCCAGCACCGTCACTGGAACAATAATTTTCGCGCCATTTATAATTTCAGCTCTGATCTCATCATACTGCTTAAGCTCAGATAACTTCGGTAGGTAATAGACTGACAAAACAGTAGTAACTAGCATTAAATACGCGGAACTGAGACGCCAAATTGCTTCCCAGTACCCCGCACTCTCAGACCCTAGGTCCTCTACAATATACTGCCTTACTAAAATTTGGCTGAATGGTACGCAAGCTGCTGAGACTACCGCCATCAACGCAAACTTTCCGAGGTTTCTTGCAGCCAAACGATTGACGGTTCCGTAAAAATTTGAAATTTTAAACCATTTCAAATTCCAGCAGATTATCAATGTGATAAAAAATGCAACCGACTGATAACTCGCCAATGCAATTAGAGCCCCGTACAACCCCCATAGCGTTACAAAATAAAACACGAAAGCGATGGATAGAAGGCTACCTACGATATTTGCCATGACATAACGAGGAACCTCTTTTTTACCAACTAGAACTGCAAGCAATAATGCATTTAACACAAAAAAAGATAGTGCTACCGCAAAACACAAAAACACACTTGAATAAGCTGCATCATTTAGAAAAAAATATGCAAGACGAGAACTAAATACAGCAACTAACACCGAGAACACTAATGAAATGCCTAGCGCAAGTGTTCCGGCCGTTTTCCATATCTCTATTTGCTTGGGTTCATCATCAACATATTCAGCAGTATATTTGGTAACTCCGGTATTAAGCGCGCCGCTCGCAAACGTAGTGATAATAGTGATCGCATTCTGGAACTGCCCCAAGGATGCATAACCAGCAGGCCCCACATAGACAGCAAGAACTTTATTTATACCTAAAAGGGCAAAAATTTTAACTAGTACAGCGACACTATTAAGGAGACTAGTTTTGATAAGGGTCATGCTTACAACTCATTAATCGTAAACGAGTTACACGCTTTCACTACTGAAAGAGCCTCTTCTTCAGTCATTGTTGGGCCGATAGGAATACTAATAACTTCTTCATGGATAGCCTCAGAAATAGGGTAGTTCAGTTCATTCCACTCTCGATAGGCGAGTTGTTTATGTGGTGCAATCGGATAGTGGATCAACGTTTGGATGCCATTAGCCAATAAATGTTCCTGAAGCGCCGCACGGTGACGACTTCTAATAACAAATAGATGCCAAACTTGACGATCTGCATTCACATCATAGCTTTTAACATCTAAAGGAAGCTTGATTAAGGAGTTGCGGATGCCTTCCAGGTAAATTTTTGCAATGTTTTTTCTGACGGCAGTATCTTCATCTAGATGGGCAAGCTTTACACGTAAGAACGCTGCTTGAATTTCATCTAAGCGACTATTGACGCCCTGAATATCGTTCTTATACTTTTCATGCGAGCCGTAGTTTCTCAACGCTCTTAGAGTTGTAGCAAGCCTATCGTCATTAGTGGTAATAGCCCCAGCATCACCCAAGCCTCCCAGGTTCTTACCCGGATAAAAACTAAAGCCAGATGCATCTCCCCAACTCCCGGCTTTTTTGCCAGCAATTGCGGCGCCATGTGCCTGCGCAGAGTCCTCAAGGACGAGCAGGGAATGGAAACGAGCAAACTCCATAATTGCAGGCATGTCCGCCAGTTGACCATACAAGTGAACCGGAAGTATTACTTTTGTTTTAACGGTCAGCGCACGGGCAATATTCTGAATATCGATATTCATAGTCTCGCTATCAGGCTCTACCAACACCGGAGTCAGGCCATTCTCCGTGATAGCCAAGATACTGGCTATATAAGTATTTGCAGGGACAATTACTTCATCGCCATCATTAAGTTTCCCTAGGACTTTCCAAGCCCTCAACGTCAAGATCAATGCATCAAGACCATTAGCAACACCGATACAATGCTTTGATCCACAATATTCAGAAAACTCATCTTCAAATTTTGTTAGCTCATTCCCACCTATGTACCAACCCGAGTCTATCACTCGGGCGGCAGCTACTTTCAGGTCAGCAGCATACTTTTGATTAACGGACTTCAAATTCAGAAAATCGATCATGACTCACTCACTAAATACTTAGATTTCGTAGAAAAAAAACGCTCATACGACGCTGGGCTCATCGTGAAAAAGTAGTCTAACTCCGACTCCCTTTGACACAGGGCACCCATTTTTTCATGAAATGCGATAACTTTAGTATTTTGCTTTCTAACATCAAAATGACAAGACTTGAATCCAAGCTTCTTGAACGCAAACTCATACACCAACATCGCACTTTCTATTGCTGCATAGCGCGTTTTGTTTTCGTCGAGAATCCAACTCCCCCAACAAAATGAGGCATCACCGTCAATAAAGTCATAGAGCCTGACAGTACCAATGGCAAGCCCGGTATCCAGGCGTTCGATAATAAAATAGTACTCTTGGGCGGCCTGCTCCCTAGCTTTGTAATTGAGAAGCCACCTCTTTTGCGCCTCAACGTCGCCACTAACTACCGACAAGTGCTCATTAAGACTTGAATTAACCCTCAATGAGTAGATATATGCAGCATCATCACTGCCTGCTAATCGCAACCGAATGGTTTTTCCCTCGACACTATGCATATCGTTTCACCGCTGCTTTAAAATCACTATAACTTCTAATGTAGTCCGACTCTTTATAATGATCACTTGCAAAAACAAGAAGTACACAGTCTTCGCTAAAATCGTGCATTTCCCGCCAGACTAGATTTTTAACGTGAAGCGCCTTGTTCGGCGTATCCAACCAAGTGCTCTCTATCGTCATGCCATCGTCCGTTAGAATTCGGCAACGCCCAGCGACACATACAATATATTGCTGAAGTCGATAATGCGCATGGAAGCCACGACTCACATCTTTTTTCGTATTGAAAATATAGTACGCGCGACGAATTTCAAAAGGAATATTTTGGCCTTGCTCGAGAGCAATCAAACTACCCCTTTCGTCTCCAAGTACCACAAGTTCATGGGGCTCAGTACTACCTTTGAGTGACTCTGCTGAGCAACCAATTTCTGCAAAAAACGGAGCCTCCTGATCTTTTTTACTAACGATCAGATTTTCAGATATTGGCCACTCAATAGCCAACTCAGGGTCATTCCAACGAATACTGCGCTCGCTTTTTTGGCTATACACATCGGTTGTTTTGTATAAAAATTGCGTATTATCCTCAAGTGCCACAAACCCATGTGCAAAGCCTTCCGGGATCCAAAGCATTTTTTGATTAGCGGCACTAAGCTCTATGCCAAACCACTTACCATAGGTTAATGATCCTTTACGAATATCAACTACAACATCAAAAACCGCCCCACTGATCACTCGCACTAATTTACCTTGGGCATGAGGCCCCATTTGATAGTGGAGACCGCGTAGAACATTCTTTTTTGAGTTCGAATGGTTATCTTGGATAAATGGCCTAGGAATAGGGCAATTTAGCAATGCAAGCTCTTTATGAAAAACAAGCTCATTAAAAGCCTCAAAAAACCAGCCTCGATCGTCATTGAAAATTGTAGGTTCAATAATAATAACATCTGGGATTTCACTCTGAATTAACTTCATACGCCGGAAGCCTCATTCAAGAGTTTTTTCAGGTATTGCCCATAACCTGTCTTCTTCAGCTTAGTGGCTTGCTCATCTAATTGTTTGGCCGTTATCCAGCCTTTATCAAAAGCAATCTCTTCCAGGCAAGCTACCTTCAGACCCTGACGCTGCTCAATGGTGTACACAAAATGGCTGGCCTCCAATAGAGACTCATGAGTACCTGAATCGAGCCAAGCGAACCCGCGGCCCAGCATTTCTACAGTCAGCGATCCATTGTCCAGATAGGCGAGATTAACATCAGTGATCTCAAGCTCTCCGCGCGCTGAAGGCTTGACTTTCTTGGCAATTTCCACCACTCGATTATCGTAAAAATACAGCCCAGTGACTGCATAGTTAGATTTCGGTACCGCAGGCTTCTCTTCAATACTCAAAGCCCGCCCTGTAGCGTCAAACTCTACGACACCAAATCGTTCCGGGTCGGAAACACGACAGCCAAATACCGTCGCTCCCGACGGTTTTGACATGGCAGCATGCAAGCTATCGGAAAAATGCTGCCCGTAAAAAATATTGTCACCAAGAATTAAGCAACAAGGGTCCTCACCGATAAACTCTTCGCCAATCAAGAATGCTTGTGCCAGACCATCTGGACTAGGCTGTTCGGCATAGCTGAGCTCAATACCGTATTGGCTGCCATCCCCCAGAAGCTTCTTAAAGGAGGGCAAATCTTCAATTGTGGAAATAATCAAAATTTCACGCATGCCGGCCAGCATCAACACAGACAAAGGATAAAAAATCATCGGCTTGTCGAAAACCGGGAGCATCTGCTTGGAGACCCCCAGCGTAAGCGGGTGCAGCCGCGTGCCAGAGCCTCCAGCAAGGATGATGCCTTTACGTTTGATGTCCGTCATGTCAATAACTTCCTTAAATATTCGGTTCGCGCCCCTTGCGGCATCAACGGGGGGAAAGATGTGCGTAATAGATGGGTTATTATGCCGCAAATTCGATCAATGCCTGAAATGCAGTCATTACCAAGCGCACTCTTAAGCTCCAGCGTATGCCCGCTACGCCTTGAGAGAACCAAGCTCCTAAGGGTGACCGCCAGGAACACGGCGAAGGCTACGCCTCCTACACCCTCGAAAGCCCTTCCTTCCTAACCCCAAGCTCACGAATCAGATACTCAATCCAACTCAAGCCTGACCAGGAGAGAAATCGGCCCAAGCAAACCTCAATTAAAATGATCAAAATAGAATGCTCAGCCCGTGCATAACGACAATTAAACAACGGAGACCGGGAAAAATCTATTCGATTTCAGTCTTTTATAATGAGACGCTGCCGACACTCAAGCGCATAAGAGCCTAGGCCTGCACGTACAGACCTAACGAATGTTTGACGGAAGCTTTTCGCTAGCGGCAAAAGACGGATTACTGACGCCTTGCACTGAAATGAGAGCTGATGGTGAGGTCGCCCAACGACTTTTGATGAAAGGCAAGGTAAGCGCCAAAGCACACCCCGCAATAAGACCTAGCGCAAGCCCGATCAACACGGCTAAGGCCTTCTTAGGCTTGACAGGACTCAACGGTTCAAGTGCTTGCTTATCAATAGTGACCAGTTTCAGTCCGGGCATATCAATGCTGAGGTTACGAAGCCGCGCCTCTTCAGCGCGCAAGGGCTGGACACCTGCTAAAAACAGGTCTTCTTTTTCACGGCGGTTTAATACCTCAATTTCACGATTAGCCTGAAGCAATTGCAATTCTTTTGCAATTTGCGCAATACGCCCCTCCGTGAAGTCATCGGTCTTACGCCTCAACAAAGCCCCACGCTCAGCTTCGAGCGCTTCAACACCCATAAAATATAGCGGGATCTGTTGATTATTTATCTCGGTACGCATCATACTATTGTTTGCAGCCCGCTCAGAGTCACCCAGCGAGGAGGGAGTAGTAGGCTTTCTAATACCTAACGATTTAGCGATGCCAATTGCCTCATCTAGCTGAGCGACTCTATCGGTACGCAGTGTCTTGAGCTGAGATCGTAATGCTTTTAACTCATCTTGTAACTGAGCACGACGCAGATTATCAGCCTCATTAAGAGACGCGATTTTTGCCTCTTTATCAACCTCATAGCTTGCACGCGCAGCGTTGAGCTTGCCGTCGAGTTCAGTCAGTCGATTCTTTACAATAACCTTCAAGTCCGCCGCAATCTGCTCGCGCTCACTCGCAATCGCATAGTTAACAAAACCGTTGAGAATGGCTACACCATCTATCCCTTCGGGATAGCTCATTTCAAGTTTGATATAAGCGCTGAGAGAATTCGCTTTCTTAGGATCCGGTAGCACCAAGCTAATAGAGTCCCGATTGAACTCCTCAAAACTCTGCTCTAAAGTCGATCCTGGCTTTTCAAAACTCTTGAACAATGCTGGATTCGCACGAAAAAAGCCAAGTCGAGCCTCATAGGACTCTAGAGATGCACCGACCTTGATCAAAGCTTCACCCGGAGGAAGCTTGTACACCTCAGAGCGGTTCAGGGCGTCCAGCTCATTGATTGCCGCCGGGCGCAAGACGCTACTCACCTCATAGACGGGCGTGGCTAGAAAGGCATAGGTGGCAGCGAGCAAGCCTGCTGCGGCCGTAACGATCATAACAAGTTTTTTTTGCTCCCAGATAGCTTGAACGAGTTGAACAAAGTCGACTTCGTCGGACGGGGGAACTGGGGGCGCGCGGAAGCTACTACTCACAACAAAAACCTGCCTTCAAGGAGAAACTGCGGGCTCGTTATGCAGACGATCTTGTGGTGATTTTATATTTATAAGGCTCGACCAAAAGCCCAGCGTCGCTGCCTAGCCTTGGACACACAAAATGACTGGTATCGAGAACAGGTTGCATTTTGCCATCTCGCCGTCACATTGCAAGACTTGACATAACTTTAAGGCAATTCTCAAACATCGAAGAAGTTGTAAGAATTAAGGCCAGAGAGCCTATTAAAGCCACTATTTCCCGAACACAGAGAAGCGCTTAACCGCCTAGGGAACCGACACCAAAGGGAAGGCTCAACCCTACAATACAGTCGACAAACGGTCTAAGCCGTCAGTCCAACCCTACAACACTGGCTTTAGGCGCTTCTTGCGGCGCACTAGCAACCCCAGGATCGGCCCCACCAGCATCCCAACAATCAACGCCAATGTCACAAACACCGAAACTGGCAGCTCTGGCGTAGACCATCCCAAAAACGCCAGGGCGACGCCTTGCTGGTTTTCCAGTACGAATGCCAGGACCACCAAGGTGACGACTAGCACAATCAGTACCAGGGCGACGCGCTTTACACCGCGCATAAACTTCTCCTATCCCCAAAAAAACTCAGACGCTTTCTTCTTCGTCTTCGTTCACTCGATCGCGCAATTCCTTGCCCGGTTTGAAGTGGGGCACAAATTTGCCGTCGAGGCTGACGGACTGGCCGGTTTTTGGGTTGCGGCCCACGCGTGGCGCACGGTAGTGCAGCGAAAAACTGCCAAACCCACGAATCTCGATTCGATCGCCCGTGGCCAGGCACTGGGACATTTGCTCAAGCATGGTCTTGATGGCCAACTCCACATCCTTGGATGAGAGCAGCCCTTGATGGGTGACAATTCGTTCGATCAACTCCGACTTCGTCATATTTTTCCCTTCTTTTTCAAGCAGCTAGGAAAAGCGCTCCGAAGGTTTTAGCATGACCAGATGAATTTGAACAGCCTGTGGCTTGACTTATCTTGCGCAAATTATGGCAACCCCCACAAGACCAAGGACGAGAGCAGGCTCACCCCAGGAAAGCGCAGGAGACCCTTCCCCAGAAAAGCACTGGAAGTGTGCCTCAATAGCAAGATCGCCGCCTGCAAGCAGCCTCAGGACGATCGCGCTACACCTACCAACCTCCCGCCCCGTAAAACCCAAATCACAGACACAAAAAAGGGCGACCGAAGTCGCCCTTTTTCTATGGTCTAACAGAACTTAGTTCTGTTTTTCCATTTGTGCACGCAGCAGGTCGCCCAGAGTGGTCGGACCCGAAGCAATGTCAGAGGTAGCTGGCTTATCGCGCAGGCTCTGGATTGCTTCTTTCTCTTCGATCTCGTCTTTCGACTTGATGGAGAGCTGGATTACACGACTCTTGCGGTCAACGCTGATGATCTTGGCTTCTACTTCCTGGCCTTCTTTCAGAACGTTACGAGCGTCTTCAACGCGATCACGGCTGATTTCGGAGGCTTTCAGAGTCGCTTCGATATCGTCACCCAAAGTGATGATGGCGCCTTTAGCGTCAACTTCCTTCACGATGCCTTTAACGATTGCACCCTTGTCGTTCTCTTGAACGTACTCGGAGAACGGATCGCTTTCCAGTTGCTTGATACCCAGGGAGATGCGCTCGCGCTCTGGGTCAACCGACAGGATAACGGTGTCCAGCTCGTCGCCCTTCTTGAAACGACGAACAGCTTCTTCGCCAACTTCGTTCCAGGAGATGTCGGACAGGTGAACCAGGCCGTCGATGCCGCCGTCCAGACCAATGAAGATACCGAAATCGGTGATCGACTTGATGGTGCCGGAGATTTTATCGCCCTTGTTGAACTGGCCAGAGAAATCTTCCCATGGGTTAGATTTGCACTGCTTGATGCCCAGGGAGATACGACGACGCTCTTCGTCGATGTCCAGAACCATAACTTCCACTTCGTCGCCGACTTGTACGACTTTCGAAGGGTGGATGTTCTTGTTGGTCCAGTCCATTTCGGAAACGTGTACCAGGCCTTCCACGCCTTCTTCCAGCTCTGCGAAGCAGCCGTAGTCGGTCAGGTTGGTAACACGCGCGGTTACGCGAGTGCTTTCTGGGTAACGGGCTTTGATAGCAACCCATGGATCTTCACCCAGTTGCTTCAGGCCCAGGGAAACACGGTTGCGCTCGCGATCGTATTTCAGAACCTTGACATCGATCTCGTCGCCAACATTGACGATTTCGGAAGGATGCTTGATACGCTTCCAAGCCATGTCGGTAATGTGCAGCAGGCCATCGACGCCACCCAGATCGACGAATGCGCCGTAATCGGTGAGGTTCTTGACGATACCTTTGACTTGTTGGCCTTCCTGCAGGGATTCCAGCAGAGCTTCACGCTCGGCGGAGTTCTCTGCTTCCAGGACGCTGCGACGGGAAACGACAACGTTGTTGCGCTTCTGGTCGAGCTTGATGACCTTGAATTCGAGTTCTTTGCCTTCCAGGTGCGTGGTGTCGCGCACAGGACGAACGTCGACCAAAGAACCTGGCAGGAACGCACGGATGCCGTTAACGTCGACAGTGAAGCCGCCTTTAACCTTACCGTTGATAACGCCCTTGACCACTTCTTCAGCTGCGAAGGCTGCTTCGAGAACAATCCAGCATTCAGCGCGCTTGGCTTTTTCACGGGACAGCTTGGTTTCACCGAAACCGTCTTCAACCGAGTCCAGAGCAACGTGAACTTCGTCACCGACATTGATAGTCAGGTCGCCAGCGTCGTTGTAGAACTGCTCAAGCGGGATGAGTGCTTCAGACTTCAGACCAGCGTGAACGGTTACCCAGCGAGCTTGGTAATCGATATCAACGATAACACCGGTGATGATGGAGCCTGCCTGAAGGTTCAGGGTTTTTAGGCTTTCTTCAAAGAGTTCCGCAAAGCTTTCGCTCATTTTAATTCCTGTTGATAAGGGCGAAGAATACGCCCATCTGCCACACCCCAGACGGTGTGGGTTACGTTCATATAAGAGAAGAAGCGCAGGTCTAGGACTGGTCCCCTGCACTTCCTCTGAGTCATCCGGCGATATCGCGAAGAGCGATTTCACTCAAGATGCGTTCCAACACCTGCTCGATGGACAATTCCGTGGAATCCAGCTGTATGGCGTCAGCCGCCGGTTTGAGCGGGGCTACCGCACGCTGGGTGTCACGCTCATCGCGTGCACGAATCTCATCTAGCAGACTCGACAGACTAACACCATCCACCTTGCCCTTCAACTGCAAGTAACGGCGGCGCGCCCGCTCCTCGGCACTGGCCGTCAGGAAAATCTTCAGCGGTGCCTCGGGAAACACCACGGTGCCCATGTCGCGGCCATCGGCCACCAGGCCCGGCGGCTCCTGGAAAGCCCGCTGGCGTTGCAGCAAGGCATCACGCACGGCCGGCAATGCGGCGACCTGGGAGGCCCAGGAGCCGACCTGCTCGTTACGCAGGTCATCGGTCACATCATCGCCTTCGAGGATAATGCGCAGCGAGTGACCTTCGGTCGCCCCGACGAACTGCACGTCAAGGTGAGCCGCCAGCAGCACCAACGACTCTTCGTTGGTCAGGTCGACACCATGGTTGCGCGCTGCGAAAGCCAGCAGGCGATACAGCGCCCCGGAATCCAGCAGGCACCACCCCAGACGCTTGGCCAAAAGGCCCGCAACCGTGCCTTTGCCAGAACCGCTTGGCCCGTCGATGGTAATCACCGGTGCTTTGATATTCACAATTGAGCCTCTTGGGCAACACGAATGCCGACTTGGGCACACAGTGTAAGAAAATTCGGAAAAGATGTTGCTACGTTGGCACAGTCATGGATACGAATCGGCCCAGTGGCACACAAGGAAGCCACACTGAATGCCATGGCAATCCGATGATCACCGTGTGCATGCACCTCGCCACCCGCCATGCTGCCACCGTCAATGATAATCCCATCAGGTGTCGGCACACACTTCACGCCCAGCGCCAGGAGACCATCGGCCATGACCTGGATCCGGTCGGACTCCTTGACCCGCAACTCTTCGGCACCCCGCAATACCGTCCGCCCTTGCGCGCAGGCGGCGGCAACAAACAGTACGGGGAACTCGTCGATTGCCAGGGGCACCAACGCCTCCGGAATCTCGATACCCTTGAGCGGTGCAGCACGCACGCGCAGATCGGCCACAGGCTCACCCCCGACTTCGCGCGGGTTTTCCAGGGTGATATCAGCCCCCATCAGGCGCAGGATATCGATCACTCCGGTACGGGTCGGATTGATCCCCACATGCTCAAGCAGCAACTCCGAACCCTCGGCTATCGAGGCTGCCACCAGGAAAAATGCCGAAGAAGAGATGTCGCCCGGCACTTCGATACGCGTTGCCACCAATGCATGACCTGACTCAACGGCCGCCGTCGCGCCTGCGACTTCCACCGGGCAGCCAAAGCCGCGCAACATCCGCTCGGTATGATCACGGGTTGGCGCAGGCTCGGTGACTGCCGTACGCCCTTCGGCATACAGCCCGGCCAACAGCAGGCTGGATTTAACCTGGGCACTGGCCATCGGCAGCATATAGCTCAAGCCCTTGAGAGTTTGCCCGCCGCGAATGGTCAGTGGTGGTCGGCCTTCAGGGCCAGTCTCGATCACTGCCCCCATTTCCCGCAACGGCTTGGCTACCCGATTCATCGGCCGCTTGGACAGCGAAGCATCGCCGATCAAGACACTGTCAAAACGCTGCGCCGCCAGCAATCCCGACAACAGGCGCATGGAAGTGCCCGAATTACCGAGATAGATAGGGCCCGGCGCAGGCTGCAAGCCATGCAAGCCGACACCATGGATGGTCACCTTCCCATGATGCGGGCCTTCAATCACCACGCCCATATCACGGAACGCCTGCAAGGTCGCCAGGGCATCCTCCCCTTCCAGGAAACCTTCGACTTCAGTAACACCCTGCGCCAGCGACCCCAGCATGATCGATCGATGGGAAATGGACTTGTCACCCGGCACTCGGACCGTTCCGCTCAAACGCCCACCCTGACTGGCGACAAAGACCACATCATCGGCGTTCACTGCCGCATCCACATAGGCCCGGCGCGCCAGAATCTTGCTGAAGTGCTCACGTGCGACCCGCGCACGGGTGAAGACACCCAGCAACTGGTGCCCGTCGCCAGCATCGACCGCGTCGCGCAAGGCGTCGAGGTCGCTGCGAAAAGTATCTAGAGTCCGCAGCACCGCCTCGCGATTGGCGAGAAAGATGTCGTGCCACATCACCGGATCACTGCCGGCGATCCGGGTAAAGTCGCGGAAACCACCGGCTGCGTAACGGAAAATTTCCAGATTCTCGTTACGCTTGGCCAAGGAATCAACCAGGCCAAATGCCAGCAGATGCGGCAAATGACTGGTCGCCGCCAGCACTTCGTCGTGGCGCTCGACCTGCATATGCTCGACATCCGCACCCAGTTCGCGCCACAGGCGGTCCACGACTGCCAAGGCCGCCGGGTCGGTTTCGGCCAATGGCGTGAGGATCACCTTGTGCCGACGGAACAACTGCGAGTTGGAGGCTTCCACCCCGCTCTGCTCGGAGCCGGCAATCGGATGCCCCGGCACGAAACGCGCCGGCATACCGCCAAACGCCAACCGTGCCGCGCGCACCACATTGCCCTTGGCGCTGCCGACATCCGTCAGGATCGCCTGGCCCAGGTCCATGCTGGCCAACAATGCCAGCAGTTTTTCCATAGCCAGGATTGGCACCGCCAACTGAATGACATCAGCTCCCTGACAGGCAACCGCCAGGTCCGCCTCGCAGCGGTCCACCACGCCCAGCTCAACCGCCAGTTTGCGCGATTGCGGGTCCAGGTCCACGCCAACCACTTCGCCACACAAGCCGCTTTCACGCAGGCCCTTGGCAAAGGAGCCACCAATCAATCCCAGACCGACCACCACCAGGCGACCGATCACAGGCACAGCAAGTTGCTTTGCAATCACATCAACCACGGGCCAGAACCTTGGCCAACGCCTCAAGGAAGCGGCTGTTTTCAGCCGGCAAACCAATGGTGATACGCAAGTGGTTCGGCATGCCGTAATTGGCCACCGGACGCACGATCACGCCTTCGCGCAGCAGGCCCTGGAACACTGGGGCTGCCACCTGGCCAAGGTCGACGCAAACGAAATTGCCCTTGGAGGGAATCCAACCCAGGCCCAGCTCACGAAAGCCCTGCTGCAGTTGCTGCATACCGCTCTCGTTGATCCGCCGCCCTTCTTCCAGGTACTCGGCATCCTTGAGCGCCGCACAAGCCGCCGCCAGCGCCAGGCTGTTGACGTTGAACGGCTGGCGCACCCGGTTCAGCACATCAGCGACGACGGCTGTGGACAACCCGTAACCGACCCGCAACGACGCCAGGCCATAAGCCTTGGAGAAGGTGCGCGAGACCAGCAGGTTCGGGTAGGCCGCCAGGAAGTCCAGGCCGTCGGGCAGATCACTGCCTTCGGCATACTCGATATAGGCCTCGTCCAGCACCACCAGCACATGTTCCGGCACGTCTTGCAGGAACTCGTCCAGCGCCTCGACACCAAACCAGGTGCCGGTCGGGTTGTTCGGATTGGCGATAAACACCACCCGGGTCTGGGCGTCGATGGCGGCCAACATGGCCGGCAGGTCATGCCCCCAGTCCTTGGCGGCAATCACCCGCGCCTCGGCACCGACGGCCTGGGTGACAATCGGATAGACCGCAAACGCATGCTCACTGAACACTGCATTCAAGCCCGGCGCCAGATAGGCACGCGCCACCAGTTCCAGAATATCGTTGGAACCGTTGCCCAGGGTGACCTGAGCCAGCTCAACCCGGCAGCTCTCGGCCAACAGGGACTTGAGGGCAAAACCATTGCCATCAGGGTAACGTGTCAGCTCGGCCAGCTCTTCGCGAAGCGCCGCCAGCACCTTGGGGCTTGGACCCAGGGGGTTTTCATTGCTCGCCAGCTTGACGATCTTTGCCGGATCCAGGTTCAGCTCGCGCGCCAACTCGTCCACAGGCTTGCCTGGAACGTAAGGCGACAGTTGTTGCACGCCCGGCTGTGCCAGGGCGAGGAAGTTGCCACTCATGTCAAAGCCTCACAAAACCGCTTTCGGGTAGGAGCCCAGCACCTTGAGTGCCACGGCTTCCTGACTGATTTTCTCCAGCACACCCTTGACCAGCGGATCACGGTGGTGGCCGACGAAGTCGATAAAGAACACATAGGTCCATTTACCGCTGCGTGAAGGACGCGTCTCAATGCGCGTCAGGTCAATCCCGTTGTCATGGAACGGCACCAGCAGCTCATGCAGCGCGCCGGGCTTGTTGCTCATGGAGACGATGATCGAGGTCTTGTCATCGCCGGTCGGTGGCACTTCCTGGCTGCCGATCATCAAGAAACGCGTGGAGTTGTCCGGGCGATCCTCGATTTTCTCGGCCAGGCGTGTCAGGCCATACAGACCCGCCGCCATATCCCCGGCAATCGCCGCCGAATTCCACTCACCCTTGACCCGCTTGGCCGCTTCGGCGTTGCTGGACACCGCCACGCGCTCGACATTCGGGTAATGGGCATCCAGCCACTTGCGGCACTGGGCCAGCGACTGGGCATGGGAGTAAATACGGCTGATGCTGTCGGTCTTGGTGTTTTCGCCCACCAGCAAATGGTGGTGAATACGCAGCTCGACTTCGCCACAGATCACCATGTCGTGCTCAAGGAAGCTGTCGAGGGTATGGTTGACCGCACCTTCGGTGGAGTTTTCCACCGGCACCACGCCAAAATTCACCGCACCCGCAGCCACTTCGCGGAACACTTCGTCGATGGCCGCCATGGGTTTGCTGATCACCGCGTGGCCGAAATGTTTCATGGCCGCCGCCTGGGTGAAGGTGCCCTCGGGGCCGAGGTAAGCCACTTTCAATGGCTGCTCCAGGGCCAGGCACGAAGACATGATCTCGCGGAACAACCGCGCCATTTCTTCATTGCCCAGCGGCCCCTGGTTGCGCTCCATGACGCGCTTGAGCACCTGGGCTTCACGCTCCGGACGGTAAAAAACCGGCACTTCGCCTTCAGCCAGGGAGGCCATTTTGACCCGTGCCACTTCCTGGGCACAGCGCGCCCGCTCACTGATCAGCTCCAGGACTTTGGTGTCCAGGGCGTCAATGCGCACGCGCAGGGCCTTGAGTTCTTGCTCAGACATTAGCCGTGTTCCTTTTCGAACTCTGCCATGTAAGCCACCAGCGCCTTGATGGCATTGATATCAACGGCGTTGTAGATCGAGGCACGCATGCCACCCACCGAACGATGACCCTTGAGGTTCAGCAGGCCACGCGCGTCGGCACCCGCCAGGAATGGCTTGTCCAGGCGGTCGTCGGCCAGGCGGAATGGCACGTTCATCCACGAACGGGCGCTCAGGCTGATCGGGTTGCTGTACAGGCCGCTGGCGTCGATGAAGTCGTACAGGGTGCGCTTCTTCTCTTCGTTGAGCTTGCCCATGGCCGCGACACCGCCCTGCTCCTTGAGCCACTCGAACACCAGGCCCGAGAGGTACCAGGCAAAGGCCGGCGGGGTGTTGTACATCGAGCCGTTGTCGGCCGCGACCTTGTAGTTGAGCATGGTCGGGCACACCGAGCGGGCACGACCGAGCAAGTCTTCACGGATGATGTTGACCAGGATGCCGCTCGGGCCGATGTTCTTCTGGGCGCCGGCGTAGATCATGCCGTAGCGGGACACATCCATCGGGCGCGAGAGAATGTCCGAGGACATATCACACACCAGAGGCACATCACCCACTTCAGGTACCCAGTCGAACTCCAGGCCACCGATGGTTTCGTTCTGCACGTAGTGCACGTAGGCCGCGTCTTTCGACAACTTCCATTCGTTCTGACCTGGAATGGCGAAATAGTCATACGGCTTGGCGGTGCCGGCCACGTTGATGTTGCCGTAGCGCGAGGCCTCTTCAATGGCCTTCTGCCCCCAGATACCGGTATCGATATAGTCGGCAGTGCCGTCTTCCGGCAGCAGGTTCAGCGGGATCTGGGCGAACTGCTGGCTGGCGCCGCCTTGCAGGAACAGCACCTTGTAGTCCGACGGGATGTCCAGCAGGTCACGCAGATCCTGCTCGGCCTTGGTGGCAATGGACACGAACTCATCACTGCGATGGCTCATTTCCATCACGGAGAGGCCTTTGCCATGCCAGTCGAGGAGTTCACCCTGCGCGCGCTGCAGGACCGCTTCAGGAAGTGCCGCGGGACCAGCACAGAAGTTATAGGCTCTCTTGCTCACATCCAATCTCGCTCTGATCTGTTGGTCACATAATTCGTGTTCGACACATAACCCCTGCAAGACCTCTCCCACAGGGGAATGCGCAGTATCGCAAACTTTCAAAAGGGACAAATAACAAGGGGGCGAATCTTCATCCGCCCCCTTGTTTGTCCGCTTACGCCTGCGGCTCTTCTTCGTCTGCGGCGGCATCGAGGGTTGGCTCGTCGACGTTGTCATCGCCGGCTGCGATCACCTCGCCATCGAATGCCTCACCCTCCAGCTCCTCACCTTCGACTTCCGACGGTTCCTGGACACGCTCCAGGCCCACCAGGGTCTCGTCGCTGGCCAGCTTGATCAAGGTCACGCCCTGGGTGTTACGACCCAGGCTCGACACTTCATCAACCCGGGTACGCACCAGGGTGCCCTGGTCGGAAATCAACATGATTTCCTCGCCATCGAGCACCTGGACCGCGCCAACCAGACGGCCGTTGCGATCATTGCTGACCATGGCGATAACGCCCTGGCCGCCACGCTTGTACTCGGGGAACTCGCCAATAGCGGTACGCTTGCCATAACCACGCGCCGAAGCCGTGAGGATCTGGCTGCCTTCTTCCGGGATCAGCATGGAAATCAGCTTCTGCCCTTCCGGCAAACGCATGCCACGCACACCACGGGCGGTACGGCCCATGGCACGCACGTCGGATTCCTTGAAGCGCGTCACCTTGCCGCCGTCGGAGAACAGCATGACTTCACGCTCGCCATCGGTGATGGCGGCGGAGATCAGTACGTCGCCTTCGTCCAGCTCCAGGGCGATCAGGCCCACGCTGCGTTGACGACTGAAGGATTCCAGCGGGGTCTTCTTCACGGTGCCTTTGGCGGTTGCCATGAAGATGAAGTGACCTTCGGTGTATTCCTCAACCGGCAGCATGGTGGTGATGTATTCATCAGTGTCCAGCGGCAGCAGGTTGACCAGCGGACGCCCACGGGCGGCGCGGGACGCTTCCGGGATTTCGTAGGTCTTGAGCCAGTACACCTTGCCTTTGCTGGAGAACAGCAGCAGCGTGGTGTGGCTGTTGGCAACCAGCAGGTGAGCGATGTAGTCCTCATCCTTGACGCCGGTAGCCGATTTACCTTTACCACCACGGCGCTGGGCCTGGTACGCAGCCAATGGCTGAGTCTTGGCGTAGCCACCGTGGGAAATGGTCACCACGCGCTCTTCTTCCGGGATCATGTCACCCAGGGTCAGGTCGAGGCGGGCATCGAGGATTTCGGTGCGGCGCACGTCGCCATATTCGGCGCGGATCACTTCCAGTTCTTCGCGGATCACTTCCATCAAGCGCACAGCGCTGTTGAGGATGCGGATCAACTCACCGATCTGGTTGAGAATCTCCTGGTACTCGGCCAGCAGCTTTTCATGCTCCAGACCGGTCAGGCGGTGCAGGCGCAGTTCCAGGATGGCCTGGGCCTGTTCCGGCGACAGGAAATACTTGCCGTCGCGCAGGCCGTATTGTGGGTCCAGGGTCTCCGGACGGCACGAATCGGCACCGGCGCGCTCAACCATCGCCACAACGGCGCTGGATTCCCACGGCATCTTGATCAGTGCTTCCTTGGCTTCCGACGGGGTCGGCGAAGCCTTGATCAGGGCGATAACCGGGTCGATGTTCGACAGCGCAACCGCCTGGCCTTCCAGGATGTGCCCACGCTCGCGAGCCTTGCGCAGCTCGAATACGGTACGACGGGTCACCACTTCGCGACGGTGACGCACGAAGGCTTCCAGCAGATCCTTGAGGTTCAGGATGCGCGGGCGACCGTCGATCAGGGCCACGACGTTGATACCAAACACGCTTTGCAGCTGGGTCTGGGCGTAGAGGTTGTTGAGGATCACCTCAGGCACTTCGCCACGACGCAGCTCGATCACCACGCGCATACCGTCTTTGTCGGACTCGTCGCGCAGTTCGGTGATGCCTTCCAGTTTCTTCTCTTTAACCAGCTCGGCGATCTTCTCGATCAGACGCGCCTTGTTCAACTGGTAAGGCAGTTCGGTGATGACGATCTGCTGGCGGCCACCGACCTTGTCGATGTCTTCGATCATCGAGCGGGCGCGCATATAGATGCGCCCGCGACCGGTGCGATAGGCTTCGATGATGCCGGCGCGACCGTTGATGATCGCGGCGGTCGGGAAGTCCGGGCCGGGGATGTATTGCATCAGCTCATCGACGGTCAGCTCGGGGTTGTCGATGAGGGCCAGGCAACCGTCGATGACTTCACCGAGGTTGTGTGGCGGGATGTTGGTGGCCATGCCCACGGCGATACCGCTGGAGCCGTTGACCAACAAGTTGGGAATACGGGTCGGCATGACCGCCGGGATCATTTCGGTGCCGTCGTAGTTCGGCACCCAGTCCACGGTTTCTTTATGCAGGTCGGCCAGCAGTTCGTGCGCCAGCTTGGTCATGCGCACTTCGGTGTATCGCATGGCCGCAGCATTATCGCCGTCCACCGAACCGAAGTTGCCCTGGCCGTCTACCAGCAGGTAGCGCAGGGAAAACGGCTGGGCCATCCGAACGATGGTGTCGTACACCGCAGTGTCGCCGTGAGGGTGATACTTACCGATCACGTCACCGACAACACGGGCAGATTTCTTGTACGGCTTGTTCCAGTCGTTACCCAGCTCGCTCATCGCGAACAGCACACGCCGGTGCACGGGCTTCAAGCCATCGCGCGCATCAGGCAGTGCCCGCCCGACAATTACGCTCATTGCGTAGTCGAGGTAGGACTGTTTCAGCTCGTCTTCGATATTGACCGGGAGGATTTCTTTGGCCAGTTCGCCCATGAGAAGCCTGATTCCTTTTTCGGGTGAAACTTCGTCACATCCATACGGGACAAACGAAGCTCGCCGCCGCCGACATGATGCCTGGCAACGACTTACGACAAATCAACGAGTTATGACACGGATCTGCGCATTAAAGGCCGCCCCTCGGGGTGACCTTGGAAACCGCCGAATGGTATCACAATCGCCGCCACGCACCTATCCCCCAGATGCGCATGGAGCGTAGTAAGTTGACGGATGACAGGCTTGAGGACGACGAGAGGGGCTCAGAGCTGGATCAAGGCTCGGATTTGCGTATGAATCCGAGGGTTTTGTTGGCTTTTCGGGCCAATCGCGAGCAATCTGCCAGACACCAACGCCCTTAGTGCAGGCGCTTACGGCACATCAACTTGGCCATCTTTGCGCTATCAGGCCGCTCGACGATGCCTTTTTCCGTCACGATCACGTCGATCAAGTCAGCAGGGGTCACGTCAAACACGGGGTTGAAGGCATTGACATCGGCAGCAAAGCGCTGCCCGGCAACCTCCAGCAACTCGCCGGCATCGCGCTCTTCCAGGGCGACGTCATCGCCAGTAGCCATCATCAGGTCCAGGGTCGAACTCGCCGCCACCACCATAAAGCGCACGCCATGGTGCATGGCGCACACCGCCAACTGATAAGTGCCGATCTTGCTGATGACATCACCATTAGCGGCGATGCAGTCGGCACCAACGATCACCCAGGTCACGCCCTTGGTTTTGAGAATATGCGCGCCCGCCGAGTCGGCGTTCACCGTGACCGGAATGCCCTCGCCCGCCAGCTCCCAGGCGGTCAACCGCGATCCGTGCAGCCACGGGCGGGTTTCGTTGGCGTAGACCTGTTCGATCATACCCTCCAGGAAAGCCGCACGGATCACCCCGAGAGCCGTGCCCACACCGCCGCTGGCCAAGGCCCCCGCATTGCCATGGGTCAGGATGGCCTGGGCGTTGCCCTGGTGCTTGCGGATCAACTCGACGCCCAATTGCGCCATCGTCAGGTTGGCTTCGCGGTCGCTTTCATGAATTGCGACAGCTTCGGCCTCCAGCACCGCCAGCGGGTCGGCGTGCTTCCGGAGGCGGTCCAGGCGATCGCGCATACGCTTGAGGGCCCAGAACAGGTTTGAAGCAGTAGGACGGGAGTCCGCCAGTAGCGCGTAGTCCTCTTCCCACGAGGCCTGCCAGTCACCACCCTCGGCGATCCGCGCGCGCGCGGCCAGCACCAGCCCGTAGGCAGCGCTGATGCCGATGGCCGGAGCGCCACGCACCACCATCGAGCGAATGGCTGCGGCCACCTCTTCGACAGTCGAGCACACCACCCAGCTTTCCCGAAACGGCAACGCACGCTGATCGAGCAGGTGCAGTGCGCCATCACGCCAATCGATGGCCTTCACCTTCTCCGCTGCCAACAGTCGATCGCGCATCCCTAACCCCGCACTCGTGAACAAAAGCCGCCGATTATAGCGATCCGCCAGCCAGGACGCTCGGGTATACTTCGCCCCTCTTTATATCACCGCCCCGGACGCTGCTCGCCATGACACCACCCGTTGCCCCGCTCGACCTCTTGCTACTGCCAACCTGGCTGGTACCGGTCGAGCCTGCCGGCGTGGTGCTCAAGGAGCATGGCCTGGGCATCCGCGACGGGCGCATTGCGTATATCGGGCCGCGTACGCAGGCCCTGAAGCTGGCGGCCCACGAAGTGCGCGAGTTGCCGGGCATACTGCTCAGTCCGGGCCTGGTCAATGCCCATGGCCACGCGGCGATGAGCCTGTTTCGCGGCCTGGCGGATGACCTGCCGCTGATGACCTGGCTGGAAAAGCACATCTGGCCCGCCGAAGCCAAGTGGGTCGATGAAGCCTTCGTGCGCGACGGCACGGACCTGGCGATCGCCGAACAGATCAAGGGCGGCATTAGCTGCTTCTCGGACATGTACTTCTTCCCCAAGATCGCCAGCGAACGCGTGCACAACAGTGGTATCCGCGCGCAGATCGCGATTCCGATCCTCGACTTTGCGATCCCTGGCGCCGCCACCGCCGACGAGGCCCTGCGCCAGGGCATCGAACTGTTTGGCGACCTCAAGCACCACCCACGGATCAAAATCGCCTTTGGCCCCCACGCGCCCTATACCGTCAGCGATGCCAACCTGGAAAAAGTCCGGGTGATCGCCGAGGAGTTGGACGCAGCCATTCATATGCACATCCACGAAACCGCCTTTGAAGTGCAGCAGTCCGTTGAGCAGTACGGCGAACGGCCCCTGGCCCGCCTCGCCCGCCTGGGGTTGCTCGGCCCGCGCCTACAGGCCGTTCATATGACCCAAATCAGCGAAGACGACCTGGCGTTGCTGGTAGAAAGCAACAGCAGCGTAATCCACTGCCCGGAATCCAACCTGAAACTGGCCAGCGGCTTCTGCCCGGTGGAACGCCTGTGGCAGGCCGGCGTCAATGTGGCAGTAGGCACCGACGGCGCGGCAAGCAACAATGACCTGGATCTGCTGGGCGAAACCCGCACCGCTGCGCTACTGGCCAAAGCCGTCGCCGGCTCGGCCAGCGCCCTGGATGCCCATCGTGCGTTGCGCATGGCCACCCTCAACGGTGCGCGAGCGATGGGCCTGGAAGCTGAAATCGGCTCGCTGGAAGTAGGCAAGGCCGCGGATATCGTGGCCTTCGACCTGTCGGGACTGGCCCAGCAACCGATCTACGATCCGGTCTCGCAGCTTATATATGCCACCGGACGCGATTGTGTGAAACACCTTTGGGTCGGCGGCAAGCCATTGCTCGACGACCGGCAACTGACACGTATGGATGAACAGCAGTTGAGCGCCACAGCCGCTGCCTGGGGCCGGCGCATCAGCGGACACCACGAATAACGCCGGCCCTGGATCAGCATTCCAGACCCGGCAAACCGTTTTATCGGATTTAGAGGACTACCCATGAGTAACGTCGACCACGCCGAAATCGCCAAATTCGAAGCCCTGGCCCATCGCTGGTGGGACCGCGAGAGCGAGTTCAAACCCCTGCACGACATCAACCCGTTGCGGGTCAACTGGATCGACGAGCGCGTCAACCTGGCCGGCAAGAAAGTCCTCGACGTAGGCTGCGGTGGCGGCATTCTCAGCGAAGCCATGGCCCAGCGTGGCGCCACGGTCATGGGCATCGACATGGGCGAAGCGCCGCTGGCCGTGGCCCAACTGCATCAGTTGGAGTCGGGCGTGAGTGTGGAATACCGGCAGATCACTGCCGAAGACCTGGCCGAAGAGTTGCCCGAGCAGTTCGACGTGGTGACTTGCCTTGAGATGCTGGAGCACGTTCCAGACCCCTCATCAGTGATCCGCGCGTGTTTCCGTATGGTCAAGCCGGGCGGCCAGGTGTTCTTCTCCACCATCAACCGCAACCCCAAGGCCTACCTGTTCGCGATCATCGGCGCCGAATACATCATGAAGCTGCTGCCGCGCGGCACCCATGACTTCAAGAAATTCATCCGTCCTTCCGAACTGGGCGCCTGGAGCCGCCAGGCCGGGCTGACAGTCAAGGACATCATCGGCCTGACCTACAACCCACTGACCAAGCACTACAAGCTGGCCAGCGACGTGGACGTCAACTACATGATCCAGACCCTGCGAGAGGAATAAGCCTGTGAAGTTGAAAGCGGTTCTTTTCGACATGGACGGTACGCTGCTCGATACCGCGCCGGACTTTATCGCCATCTGCCAGGCCATGCGCGCCGAGCGCGGGCTTGCGCCGATCAACGACCAGCATATCCGTGATGAAATCTCCGGCGGCGCCCGGGCCATGGTTGCCGTGACATTCTCCATGGACCCCGAGTCCCCAGGCTTTGAAGCGTTGCGCCTGGAGTTCCTCGAACGCTACCTCAAGGGCTGCGCGATCCACAGCAAGTTGTTTGATGGCATGGCCGAACTGCTGGAAGACATCGAGCGGTCCAAGCTGATCTGGGGCGTGGTCACCAACAAGCCACTGCGCTTCGCCGAACCGATCATGCAGCAACTGGGCCTGGCCGAGCGCTCGGCCCTGTTGATTTGCCCGGACCACGTGAAGAACAGCAAGCCCGATCCGGAGCCACTGATCCTGGCCTGCAAGATGCTCGACCTGGACCCGGCCAGCGTGCTGTTCGTCGGCGATGACCTGCGCGATATCGAGTCGGGCCGCGACGCCGGCACCCGCACCGCTGCCGTCACCTACGGCTACATCCACCCCGACGACAATGCCCGTAACTGGGGCGCCGACGTCGTGGTCGATCACCCGCTGGAACTGCGCAAGGTGCTCGATAGCGCACTCTGCAGTTGCTGACAGGTTAAATGAAGCTCCCACATTCAGATATGTGCTGCCCCACTGAATTTTGTTGAGGTCGATTATGTTTGATTACTCCGCACGCCCAGAATTGCTCAAGGACCGGGTCATCCTGGTCACCGGCGCCGGTCGCGGGATTGGTGCAGCGGCAGCCAAGACCTATGCCGCCCACGGTGCCACCGTGCTGTTGCTGGGCAAGACCGAAGCCAACCTGGCCCAGGTCTACGATGAAATCGAAGCCGCCGGCCACCCGCAGCCGGTGGTGATTCCGTTCAACCTGGAAACGGCCCTGCCTCATCAATACGATGAGCTGGCGGCAATGATCGAAAAAGAGTTCGGCCATCTCGACGGCCTGCTGCACAACGCCTCGATCATTGGCCCACGCACCCCGATCGAACAGCTGTCGGGCGAAAACTTCATGCGCGTCATGCATATCAACGTCAATGCCATGTTTATGCTGACCGCGACCTTGCTGCCGTTGCTCAAGCTGTCCCAGGACGCTTCGGTGGTGTTCACCTCCAGCAGCGTCGGACGCAAGGGTCGCGCCTACTGGGGCGCCTACGGCGTGTCGAAATTCGCCACCGAAGGCCTGATGCAGACCCTGGCCGACGAACTCGACACCGTCGCCGCAGTGCGCGCCAACAGCATCAACCCCGGCGCCACCCGCACCAGCATGCGCGCCCAGGCTTACCCTGGAGAAAACCCGGCCAACAACCCGCTGCCGGAAGAGATCATGCCGGTCTATCTGTACCTGATGGGCCCGGACAGCTCAGGGATCAATGGGCAGGCGTTTGACGCGCAATAGTTCTCAATGTGGGAGCGGGATTGCTCGCGAAGGCGGTGTGTCAGTACCAAATTTATTGACTGATACACAGCCTTCGCGAGCAAGCTCGCTCCCACAAGGGGCCGGCGCCAAATTTCCAGCACTGTGCATACGCAATAAAATCCTATCCTATTGTTTTACAAGCAATAAAAAACATTGCACAAAATGGCACGCTTTTCGCTCAAGTTTGTTTAAGCAGGCGGCGCGACGTCAAGACGTGTGGCATGGGATCAGGGGTTATAACCCCCGGTAAAGCGGACTAGACTGTTACCTATGTTTTACGGAACTGAAGGAACAGTAAAACGCCGCTCCCACCGAGCCTGTAAGACAGCATTAAGTGCTTAGAGGCCTACCTGCTTATGAAAACACCGACCCAGACCAACGCAATTGACTTCGACAGTGCCAAATTGCAGCGCCTGGGCTTTGGCCAGCCTTCCCTGATTGCACGGCGCCCCATCAGCCTCGCGCAGTTGCGTCAGCAGTTGAACCTGCAATTGCAGACCAGCCTGGAACCCGAGCGGATCCTTGGCCTGTTCTTTCGCGAAGTGCAGCGCCTGGTGCCCCTGGATGCCTTGCAATACAGCCATGAAGCCAGCGACCTGCGCCTGGAATATGGTCAGCGCGGCCATCATTCGGTGAGTTATAGCCTCAGCCATCAGGGTGAGCACCTGGGCGAACTGGTATTTCGCCGCAACCAGCGTTTCAGCGAAGAGGAACAGGGCAATCTGGAGTCGCTGCTGGCCAGTTTGCTCTATCCCATGCGCAACGCCTTGCTGTATCGCGCCGCGACCCGCAGCGCACTGCGCGACCCACTGACCGAGACCGGCAACCGCATCGCCATGGACCAGACCCTGGGCCGGGAAATCGAGATGGCCAAGCGGCATCTGCACCCGTTGTCCTTGCTGATGCTCGACATCGATCACTTCAAGCGTATCAACGACAGCCACGGCCATGCCACGGGCGACAAGGTGCTCAAGGCCGTCGCCGCCTCGATCAAGAACCAGTTGCGCAATGTGGACATGGTGTTTCGGTTTGGCGGGGAAGAGTTTCTGATCCTGCTTTCCAACACCGGCCGGGATGCCGCAGCCATGGTGGGCGAACGTCTGCGCCAGGCAGCGCAGGCCCAGGACTATTGGGCGGACACCACGCGTATCGAATTGACGGTGAGCCTGGGTTGCTCGACCCTGTTGACCGGAGAGTCCGCCGAAAGCCTGCTGCGCCGGGCCGACAATGCTTTGTATGTGGCCAAGCGCGAAGGCCGCAACCGCCTGGCAATGGCGGGGTAAACGCTACCCCGCCATGCCTGGGTCAGGCTTCGCTGGCCGCCAGCACCTGGCGCTCGCGGGTCACCGGGGTTTTCTCCAACTGCATGCAGCGCTCCAGAAACAGATACATGTAGTCGTAGCTCTTGCACACGGCCTGGCGCAGTTCCACTTGCAGCGCCTTGCTCGGGTTCATCCCGGCCAGGGTGCAGATGATCTCCAACGCTTCCCATGGATGGGCGTCGTCATACTGGGCATGCATCTTCAGCCACTTCATGGCGCGCTTGCGATCTTCCTCGGGGAAAGCTGCGGCATAGACGCCCGTCGAACACACCAGCGCAGACCACTCCCCAGTGGCCCCCTCAATGGCGTAGTTGGTAGCGGCAATGGCCACGATCAACGAATCTGCCGAACTGGTGTGCCAGCACCAATGGCTCAGTGCATGCAACTCTGGCGGTACGTTCTGCGCCTGCAACTCCTCCAGGCCAACGCCATGGGCGCGTGCCCAGTGCATCCAATAATCGGCATGGTTCAGTTCCACGCGGATATTGCGCATCAGCCAACGCCGCGCCATATCCTCGCCAGGATGACGGGCAAACTTGGTCTTGGTCAGGTTTTGTGCCATGTACAACGCAAACTGTTCAACCACCGGCCATCCACCAATCAGGTAGTGGCGCATGGTTTTGGCACTGAGCTTGTTATCGCGCATGCGCTGGTACAGTTCGTGTTCGACAACCCGGCGCTTGCTCTCGCTACAGTCCTGGATCAATTGCTGAGCCCAGGTGGGGTAGCTTGAGGCCTCCATAAGCGGGCCGGTTCTGCTGAATGTGTCGATCACTGTCGGGCTCCTTTTGATGTGTGATGTGTACAGACCGGCAGATGCTTCAGCGGAACGTGCCGGGCGCCCTGAATAACAGGGGCTGCGGGCGCGCAGGTCGACACTGCAAACTATCAAAGGTAAACAATTGCGGGCGTTCAATCAGGTAGCCCTGAGCGTAGTCCACGCCAATCTCAAGCAATGCCTGCTCGATGTGCGGTGTCTCGACAAACTCGGCAATCGTACGTTTACCCATGACATGGCCGATGTGATTGATCACTTCGACCATGGCGCGGTTAATCGGGTCGTCCAGCATATCCTTTACGAAACTTCCATCGATCTTCAGGAAGTCTACAGGTAAATGTTTGAGGTAGGCGAATGAGGACATTCCGGCGCAAAAGTCATCCAGCGAGAAGCAACAACCTAACGCTTTGAGTTCGTTGATAAAACGAATGGCACTGCCCAAATTCGAGATGGCACTGGTTTCGGTGATTTCAAAACAGATCATGCCCGGAGGAATGTCATAGGCGGCGAACTTCTCCCGCAGGAAGCGCAGGAAGTCGTCATCGCCGATGGTAATGCCCGACAGGTTGATCGCACACATCGCCATCGGCCTGCCCGGGCGCTCGATCATGCAACGGGCAATGAGCTTGAACACGTTTTCTACCACCCAGCGGTCCAACGAGGTCATCAACCCGTAACGTTCAGCGGCTGGGATAAAGCTGTCGGGCAAGATGATCCGCCCCGCTTCATCGTGCAGGCGCAGCAGGATCTCGATATGCCCGGCACCCGCCACGGTGTGGCCCAAGGGTGCAATTTCCTGGGCATATAGGCAAAAACGGTCCTCTTCCAGGGCCATGTGCAAGCGCTGGATCCAGGCCATCTCGCCAAAGCGCAAGGACAACTCGGTGTCATCGGCGTGATAGACCTGCACCCGGTTGCGGCCTTTCTCCTTGGCCATGTAGCAGGCCATATCCGCGGCCCGCAATGAGGTTTCCAGGGTGGTCGGGGTGTGCGAGATATTCACCAGACCGATACTGACCGTGGTGACAAATGGTCGCCCTTTCCAGACGAAGTGCAGGTTTTGCACGGTGTGACGCAGGCTTTCGGCGATCTTTTCGGCCACCGACGCCGGGCAGTTCTCCAGCAGAATGCCGAACTCGTCGCCCCCCAGGCGGGCCAGGGTATCGCCTTCGCGCAGGTCCGATTGCAGCAGGGCGCAGATATGGCGCAGCAACTCATCGCCCGCCGCGTGGCCACAGGTGTCATTGACCAGCTTGAACTGGTCCAGGTCGAGAAACATCAAGGCGTGGTGCCCCGATTGCTGGCGCCCGACGCCATGCAGCGCCTGCTCCAGGCGGTATTCGAACTCGCGTCGGTTGGCAAGCCCGGTCAAGGCGTCATGGGTCGCCTGCCAGGACAGATTGGCAATGTACTGGCGCTCCTGGGTCATGTCGTGCAACACCAGCACTGCACCGCTGACTTTACCGGCACTGCGGATCGGCGCACCGACCAGGGTCACGGAGACGGTGCTGCCATCCAGGCGCTGGATCAGCTTGGAATGCTCGCTGCCACCGCTAAGCTGACCACCCAGGATGTGATCGATCAGGGTAAACCCATCGGCCTGGGCGTTTTCATCCAGCAGGTTGAACAACGCAGCCAAAGGCAGGCCCTGGGCCTGAGCAGCATTCCAGTGGGTCAGGAATTCCGCCGCCGGGTTCATATAGGCGATCGCGCCATCGACATCGGTGGTGATCACTCCGTCGCCGATCGACTCCAGGGTGATCTGTGCCCGCTCCTTCTCCAGTTGCAAGGCATCGGCAAACGCATGACGCTGGGCCAATAGTTTGCGCGTGCGCAACAAGGCCAAGGCAATCAGGCCCAGGGCGGTGGCCAGGTTGGTGATCAGCAACAGGCGCAGAATCATCCTGGAGCCTTCGCCCAACGCATCACTGAAGGCCTTGGCCGCCGGCGTCACGCCATCGTTGATCGCGATAATGCGCTCTTTCCAGGCACGGATCTCGCTGCTGCTGACCTGGTTGGCCAGGATTGCCCGGTGCATCTCCTGCGCCAGGTCATCGAGTTGCACCAGGTAACCATCGCCCACGGTCCACAACTCGATGGCCTTCTCCAGATAGCTGAAATGGCGAAAGTTGAGGTACAGCCAGATCACGCTCGATACGTCATCAGGATGATTGCCACCCTTGAGAATGCCCAGGCGCGCGGCCGTCAGGTCAGGGCTGGGGCGATCCAGGGCCACGCGCAACTCATGCCCGCCCTGTGGCACGGCAATGGCGTTCTGGTATTTGAGAAAAGTCGCCTGGTCACGGTTGTCGGCGTACAGGGTCAGGTAGTAGATGGCGTCTTTCTGGCCCTTGGACCACAGGCTCTCGCCCGCCACATAGCCGCGCACGGCCGACAGCATGTAAAGACTGACGCACCCCAGCAATGCCTGGAACAGCACGACAGCAATAAAGGGCCAGACAATACCCAGTAACCGGGGTGTTCCGAGAGTTCGCTTCTGCTTCATGAGGTCCCTTGCATCAGCACAGGCGAGTAAAAACTGCTCCTGACAGCACAGCCGAGGCCAAACGCGATCCCTCCAGGATAGGGGCCAGGATCGATTCAGCGAACTTGTTGCAAGTGTCCATAAAGCTTGGCGTACAAACCGCCATCGGCAATCAGTTGCTGGTGGTCGCCATCTTCGGCAATGTGCCCACCGTCAAACACCAACACCCTATCAGCCTGCTTCACCGCCGACAAACGGTGAGCAATGATCAGTGTAGTACGCCCACTGAGAAACCGCGCCAGCGCCTGGTGCAGGTTGTACTCGGTGGCCGCATCCAGGGCCGAGGTGGCTTCGTCGAGAATCACCACCTTTGGCTCGGCCAGCACCATCCGGGCAATCGCCAGACGTTGGCGCTGGCCACCGGACAAACGTACCCCCGAGCGCCCGACAATGCTGTCCAGGCCCTGGGGCAACCCTTTGACCGTAGCATCCAACTGGGCAATTTCAAGGGCCTGCCAACAGGCCTGGTCGCTGCGTTCGCGGCCCATGGTCAGGTTGGCGCGCACGGTGTCATTGAACAGCGCGGGATGTTGCAGCACCACCGCGACATGCTCGCGGATGGTTTCCAGGCCAATCGCCTGCTGAGTCGCGCCGCCGAAGCGGATCGTGCCCGCTTGTGGGGTGTAGAGCCCCAGCAGCAGCTGCACCAAGGTACTTTTACCGCCGCCGCTGGCGCCGACAATCGCGACCTTCTCGCCCGGCGCAATGGCCAGGTTCAGCTGATTGAGCACTAACTCCTCGCCGTAGCCGAAATCCAGGCCCCGCACCTCGATGCCCACGGTTTCGCGCCCGGTAAACGGATCCTCGCCCCCGGTATATTGCGGTTCGTCGGCACGGGCCAGCAGTTCGTTGATCCGCGTCAGCGCGCCACCGGCGGCGTAGTAGGCGTATTGCAGGTTCAGCAGTTGCTCCACCGGACCGATCATGAACCACAGGTAGCTGAACACCGCGAGCATCTGACCGATGGACAGGTCGGAAAACAGCACGGTGAGCATCGCCGCCGCACGAAAAATATCGATGCCAAACTGGAACAGCAAGCCACTGGCCCGGCTGGAGGCATCGCTTTTCCATTGGGAGTTGATGGCAAAATCGCGCACTTCCTGGGCGCGCTGCCCCAGGCGCCCGAGGAAAAAGCCCTGGCGATTGCCAGCGCGTACTTCCTGGATAGCATCGAGGGTTTCCGTCAGGGCCTGGGTAAACCGCGAGGTGCTGTCGTTTTCCAGCTTCTTGAGGTGCTTGACCCGCTTGCCCAACTGCACCGTGGCGTAGATCACCAGCGGGTTGAACAGCAGGATCAACAGCGCCAGCTGCCAGTGCATCCACATCAGGATCCCGGAGGTGCCAACCAGGGTCAGCATGGCCACCAGGAAACGACTCAAGGTTTCACCGACAAACTTGTCCACAGTGTCCAGGTCAGTGACCAGGTGCGTGGTCACGGTGCCGCTGCCCAGGCTTTCGTATTCGCCCAGGGAGACGCGCTTGAGCCGTTCGATCAGCCGCACACGGATCCGGTAGACAATGTCCTTGGCCAGCCCTGCAAACAAGCGCGCCTGGACCACGTTGAATACCAACGCCGCGCAACGCAGGATCAGGGTGATCAGCAGCATCAGGCCGATATAGCCAGCAGCCTGTTGCCAGGCCGTAGGCAATGCGTGGTTCATCACCTTCAACGCGGCATCGCCATTGCCCAGCAGTACCTCATCCACCAGCAGGGGCAGGAGCAAGGGAATTGGTACGCTGCACAAGGTCGCCAATACCGCGACCCCATTGGCAATCCACAGGGCTTTTTTATGGCGCAGGGCCAGGCGGCGAATTTCTGCCCAGGTCAGCCGATCGATGCGTGCGCGTGGCTCGCCGGTATGAGACGGGTCATGCACAGGCAGCTCGCTCCAGCCAGCGACCGAGCAAAGGCGACAGCTCGGACAGCGGCTGGTAGCCGTTGGTCAACAACGCCAACTGACCGTTGCGCTCAGCCAGCAACGTGGGGAACCCAGCGATGCCCAGGTCCTGCACCCAGGTGAAATCGGCGGCCGTGGCGGCATGCTGTTCAGCGCGGTCAAAGGCCTCGGCAAACTCGATACGCGGCACGCCCGCAGTCTCGGCCAGCTCCACCAGCACACTGGCGCGGGTCACATCGCGACCTTCGACATAAAACGCCTGCTGGATCAGCCCGAGCAACGTCCAGGCGCAATCCGGCGCCAGACTGCGCGCTGTGACTATCGCGCGGCATGCCGGCTCCGTGTCATACACAAAACCGTCAGGCAAGGCGCCCTCCAGGCGAAACGGCTGGCCAGTGGCCTCAGTCACCGCCTGCCAGTGCTCCAGGATATAGCGCCGGGTGGCCGGCTCCAGCGCCGCGCCACTGCCGGTACGCAAACCGCCCACCACCAGGTGCAGCTCCACGCCCGCCGCCTGGGCCTGCTCGACCAAGGCCTTGGCCACCGGGGCAAAACCCCAGCACCAGGAACACATCGGGTCCATTACATAGAGCAGGCGTGCAGACATGGTTCAAGCCTCGGTGGATGATTGCTTGTAGTTGTAACCAATCGGGTGCGGCATGTTGCGGGCCTTGGCCAGTTCGATCTGCTTCTGGCGGTCGATCGCACTGCGACGGGTCTTCTCGGACAGCTTATCCCAGCAATGCGGGCAACTGATGCCAGCCACATAATGCTCGGATGCGCGATCCTCTACGCTAATCGGTGTGCGGCAAGCATGACATTGATCGTAGTCACCTTCGCTCAAGTCGTGGCGCACGGTCACGCGATTATCGAAAACAAAGCAGTCGCCCTGCCATTTGGTTTCTTCCTGCGGTACCTCTTCGAGGTACTTGAGGATGCCGCCCTTGAGGTGATACACCTCATCGAAGCCTTCGCTGAGCATATAGCTCGAAGCTTTTTCACAGCGAATGCCGCCCGTGCAGAACATGGCGACTTTCTTATGTTTGGCCGGGTCGAAGTTGGCTTTGATGTAGTCGGGAAATTCGCGAAAACTCGTGGTTTTCGGGTCGATCGCGCCTTCGAAGGTGCCGATCGACACTTCATAGTCGTTACGGGTGTCGATCAACAGCACTTCTGGGTCGCTGATCAACGCGTTCCAGTCTTGTGGATCAACATAGGTGCCGACTTTTTTGTTGGGGTCGACGCCTTCGACGCCCAGGGTCACGATCTCTTTCTTGAGCTTGACCTTGGTGCGATAGAACGGCTGCTCGTCGCAGTACGACTCTTTGTGGTCGATGTCGACCATGCGCGGGTCGTTCTTCAGCCAGGTCATCAGGCCATCAATGCCTTCGCGGCTACCGGAAACGGTGCCGTTGATGCCTTCTTCGGCGATCAGCAAGGTGCCCTTGATGCCGTTGTCGACCATGGCTTGCAGCAGAGGCTCGCGCAGGGTGACGTAATCTTCGAGGGTGACGAACTTATACAGTGCCGCCACGACGATGGGTTGTGTCATGGGTGTTCTCTCCAGGTGGCTACCCTCGCAAAGGGTGAACCGGATGCAAAAAAAACGCGCCGACTGAGCGGCGCGTTGCGGATTCTATCAGGGATAAACCCTGAACTGTAGGAGCGAGCTTGCTCGCGAAGCTCGTTAACGATGACGCTGGCACCCTGGGTAAACGCGGCGCCTTTGCGTTTTTCGTCGGAACGCCGCCCGGAGCCAAGCTCGCTCCTACAGAGGTTGACCGTTACCCATCAATGTCCGCCAGCGCAGGTCGGCGAGGCCGGGGCTGCGTCGGTTTTTGCCCATTCTTCAGGCGTGTAGGTATGCAGCGCCAGCGCATGGAACTCGCCCATCAGGTCGCCCAGGGTGGCGTAGACCTTCTGGTGGCGCTTGACGCGATTGAGCCCGTCGAACTGCTGGCTGACCAGCACGGCCTTGAAGTGCGTCTGCAATCCACGGCTGTGCATATGGCTTTCGTCCAGCACACTCAGGTGTTCCGGGCTCAGGGCGTCAAGCGCCGTCTCGATGCGCTGTTGCATGGTCATTGCTGGCTCCACTTACTTCTTGGCAGGCGCGGCGGCTTTTTTCGCCGGAGCCAGTTCGTTGGTCATGTCTTCCAACAGTTTGTTCACCACCGGCACTGCGCTTTCCAGCTTGGCCTGGGTCAACTGGGCCGATTGCTGGGTCAGTTGCGGCATTTTCTCCAGGACTTTCTTGCCCAGTGGCGACTTGTAGAAGGCAACCAGGTCCTTGAGTTCGGACTCGCTGAAGTTGCTGGTGTACAGCTTGACCATGTCCGGCTTGAGCTTGTTCCAGCCAATGGCCTGGTCCAGGGCGGCGTTGGCCTTGGCCTGGTAGGTGTCCAGAACGGTTTGCTTGGCGGCAGGCGCCTTGGTCTGCTCGAAACGCTGGGCAAACATTTGCTGCACTTGCATGTACACCGGGGTGCCCAGCTTGTCTGCGTGGGCCAGGGTCAGGAAGGCTTCGGCACTGGCGTTGTGGCTGGCGGTATCGGCAAGAACCTGGCCGCTGGCACATACCAGAGCAACCGCGGTACAGATGGCACGAAGACGAGTCATCGAGTTTCCTTTTCTAGCAGGCGAGGTAAGACCCCAAGGGCGACCATTCTGCGCCTAAAAAACGCTGGCACTCAACCCCACGCCTTGTAGGGCCTGGTTTTGCGGGAGTTTGGCCGATGAAATGGGTTTTATGGAACCCAAACGCGCGCCCAGGGCCTAAACTGCGCAAACCGACTACAAGGAGGGTCCCCGCGATGAGCCGTATCGAAACCGACAGCCTGGGCGAAGTACAGGTCCCGGATGACGCTTACTGGGGCGCACAGACCCAACGTTCGCTGGTCAACTTCGCCATCGGCGAGCAACGCATGCCACTGGCGGTATTGCATGCCCTGGCCTTGATCAAGAAAGCCGCGGCACGGGTCAACGACCGCAATGGCGACCTGCCCGCCGATATCGCCCGGCTGATCGAACAGGCCGCCGATGAAGTGCTTGATGGCCAGCACGACGACCAATTCCCGCTGGTGGTCTGGCAGACCGGTAGCGGCACCCAAAGCAACATGAACGCCAACGAAGTGATCGCCGGCCGCGCCAACGAGCTGTCGGGCAAGCCCCGTGGCGGCAAAAGCCCGGTACACCCCAACGATCACGTCAACCGCTCCCAGAGCTCCAACGATTGCTTCCCCACCGCCATGAGCATTGCCACCGTGCAGGCGGTGCACGAGCAGTTGCTGCCGGCGCTGCGTGAACTGTCCGGTGGCCTGGCAGAGTTGTCGGCGCGCCATATGAAGCTGGTCAAGACCGGCCGCACCCATATGATGGATGCCACCCCCATCACCTTCGGCCAGGAGGTCTCGGCGTTTATCGCGCAACTGGACTACGCCGAGCGCGCCATTCGCAGTGCCCTGCCCGCCGTCTACGAATTGGCACAGGGCGGTACGGCGGTGGGCACCGGCCTGAACTCGCCCCATGGTTTTGGCGAGGCGATCGCCGCAGAAATCGCCGCGTTGTCCGGGTTGCCATTTGTCACCGCGCCGAACAAATTCGCCGCGCTGTCGGGCCATGAACCGCTGACCACCCTGTCCGGCGCCCTGAAAACCCTGGCCGTGGCCTTGATGAAAATCGCCAACGACCTGCGCCTGCTGGGCTCGGGCCCGCGCGCTGGGCTTGCTGAGGTGCGCCTGCCGGCCAACGAGCCGGGCAGTTCGATCATGCCCGGCAAGGTCAACCCGACCCAGTGCGAGGCGCTGTCGATGCTGGCCTGCCAGGTCCTGGGCAACGACGTGACCATCGGCATTGCCGCCAGCCAAGGGCATTTGCAATTGAACGTGTACAAGCCGGTGATTATCCATAACCTGCTGGAGTCGATCCGCTTGCTCGCCGACGGCTGTCGCAACTTCCAGGAACATTGCATCGCCGGCCTTGAGCCCGACGCCGAGCAAATGGCCGAGCACCTGGAACGGGGCCTGATGCTGGTAACGGCGTTGAACCCGCATATCGGCTATGACAAGTCAGCAGAGATTGCCAAGAAAGCCTATGCCGAGGGGCTGACACTGCGCGAAGCGGCGCTGGACCTGGGCTACCTCACCGATGCCGAGTTCGACCAGTGGGTACGCCCGGAGAATATGCTCGAAGCGGGGCACTGATCCCCTCCCCTGTAGGAGCCGGCTTGCCGGCGAAAAACGTCAACGATAACGCGGGGTGTCTGATGCCCCGCGTTGCCCTCGGGCTTTTCGCCGGCAAGCCGGCTCCTACAAGGGTTGTATCAACCTTGCGCGCCGGGCCTTGAGCCCCGCGATCAAGGACGGCGCCAACGCCACCGACGCCGACCCCAGCACCACCAGTACCGCGCCACCATACCCCAGGCCGTTGATCTGTTCGGCATGTACATAATCGGGCCACAGCCAGGCTGCAATCGCCACCGCCACGAACGTCACCAACGGCGTGATCGCCAGGGTCGCACTGACCCGCGATGCTTCCCAATGGGCCAGCGCCTCGGCAAACGCGCCATAAGCAATCAGCGTATTGAAACAGCACGCCAGCAACAGCCAGCCTTGCAATGGGCTCAGTTGCAGCGCCTCCATGGGATGCACCCAGGGCAGCAGCAAAAACGCGCAGCACAGGTAAATCACCATCATCACCTGCAATGAATTCCACACCGTCAGCAATTGCTTCTGGCCCAGGGCGTAGAACACCCAGATGGTGGTCGCCAGCAAAATGGTCAGGACCCCGGCGGTGTAGGTGCCCAAGGACGTCAACAACTCTGCCAGGCGCTGGTTGAAGAACAGCGCAAAACCGATGATCAGCACCAGCAGGCCCACGCCCTGCCCCAGGCTGAAACGCTCCTTGAACAGGAACACACTGGCGATCATCAAGAAGATCGGCCCCATCTGCACCACCAGTTGCGCCGTGCCGGGGCTCAGCATCTTCAGCCCGACCAGGTACAGCACATAGTTGCCCACCAGGCCACACACCGCCATTGCCACCAACCAGCCACCGCGCTTGCCCAGGACTTTCGGGCTGGGCAGGCGTTTGACGGCGGCCAGGTACACAAACAGGCACGTACCGGACACCATCAGGCGAAACCAGGTCACGGTGATCGGGTCCATCACCTGCAGGACCTGTTTGAGCTTGATCGGCAAAATACCCCAGAGCAGCGCGGTCAGCAGGGTCAGGGATAAACCGTAGACCCAGCGGCCGGAGGAGATGTGCATGAGCGCCCCAAAAAACCAGAGGTGGAGGAGCAGGCATTCTAGGGGGATGCGGTGCGTTTTGGATATCGATCATTCCCACGCACTGAAGGCCCTCTGATTTTGACCGGGCACCCATGGCAGGCGTGCCCGGCTCGGAGCTTCGAGCCTTTAGCAAGGCTCGGCCTTATGGCACCCCCATCACGAGGACACCGCTGCCGCTGATGGCTCCGGGAGTCGGCAGGGATCCGGCTCGCCGAACGAGGGAAAATGTCACATCGTCGCCTCCTACGCTGTTGGTAATGCGGGTCAGGAACGAACCGTTCACTTGAACCGCAGAGCCTGCACGCACTAGTGCCGTGCCCACGTCAGGGTTAGTCATCATCAGTAAGCGTGAGTCGAACGCCGAGGAATTGCCTTTGTAGGTAATGGTAATCGGTGTGTTAATCCCCCCATCCGGGCATGAGTAAGTGAGTCTGCGGTTGCTGACGATGGTCGATGTCAGCGGGTCAGTGCCGATTGCTCGCTGGTGTACGTTGCCGAAGTTGATTTCGATTGGATTGTTATTGTTGATAGTGCAGGTTGATGGGGAGATGGTGAAGTTGTTGGCAGCGGTGTATGTGACGGTGAGTTGTGGTCGGGTGCTGTCGTAATTGTTCGAACTAGTAAGGCGTAACAGACCTAAGTTGTCGCCTATTCGAACATCGAACGGATTGGACGGGTAGTTACGCAGAAGAATATAGGGGGTGACATTGATCAAGTAAGAGATCCCATTATTGGGTATGGTAACTATCCCAATAGCAGACGGCACCGGCGTGTTCAGGAAATTTCCGTTGATTCGCAAACCGGTCCCTTCGCCGGCAAATTTTGGTCCCGGAGTCCAAGCGGTACCTGCTGCACTCCCACTTACCCAATAGTCCGCATGCCAAGCAGGGCCTCCGCTATAGGTAAATCGACATTCCAGCCTTGCCCCTTCCAGCAATACCCTGGTGCGGTCTGCACTCAGGGTTACCGTAACGGGGACTTGCAGGTTTGGATTGCCATTTTGCCAAGGCCCTCCATTGACCCGACAATCAACAGCCTGCGCAGTCGTAGTCACAGCAGTCAGGACAAGAAGCACAAAGGCCCCATATAGTCGTTTCATTTCGATCTCTCGTTGCACCTCCACCCAGGCACGGCCCATCGAACACGCGGTTCGTGTGTTAAAGCCACCCGGCGGAGGTTTGAGGTTTGTCCGAGGCTGTTTTCAGCCTATGAATGACGGTTCATCGCTACGGGTAATCCAACGTAAACGTAGAGGTCACCGTGTACGGGCCATGCCCTATGGTTTGATCCCTGATGGCATTCGGCTCACCCTGCACATAGGCCTTGAGCTCAATCACGTTGTTGCCATTGCTCAACACCTGCTCGTCACTGACGACATTCAGGGGCAATGGCTTGTCGCTCGGCGTCTCAAGGCCAATCCCAATACCTGAGGCACCACTGCCGCCATCCAGCGCGAACAATCCAGGAAGCGCCATGTTTTCCCTACCGCCAAACGTGATGGTGACCGTGTTGCCGATCGTGGTATTACAGTCGTCCAGGTGCAGGCGGAAAGCCTTCCCCCGCGAACGGGTGTTGATGTAGAGATGCTTGCTGGTCAAGTCCCAGAGCTCCAGCGTGATTGCCTCGTCGCCAGGGCGAATGGTGCAGGCCTGCTCAACCAGGTTGCCCTTGAAACTCAGGTTGTCCGCCGCATTTCCTGTGGGCATCAGACCGAAGGTGAGCAGAAATATCAGCCCGGCACAGGACCAACACTTATGAACAATTGCGTGTCGCATGGACTCAACTCCTACTCGTATTCGGCCAACAGCGTGGCCACCGCCGTAAACCTTGCGGGCGTCAGAATTGCACCTGGCCGTTTGACGGGGACCACTTCCAATGTCGGCGGTGATGACAAGGTGATGTCCAGTGGCGTATTGAGTAGAAACGGCACGCCATTCTGAAAAATCCGAATACCCAGTTCCGGCGCACTGGTTTGCACCGCGGAGCCATCAAACGTGGTGGATGTACCGTTAACACTCAACTTCAGTTCCCACGGGAGCGTGTCGGTACCACAGCTGATGGTGTAACCAACGCCCCGGCGGTATTTCACGCCATCGACGCGCTTTACCCCGACATCCCCAAAATCGACTTCAATCGTGTTCCCAGCATCAATCGTGCAGGGGGGAGGCTCATTAAGCGTTCCGCTGAACGTTAAGTTGGCCGACGCACCACTGCAAAGGCCGATGGAGCACAAGGCGAGCAACGCTCGCTGCTGCCAACAGGTCATTGATCGTTCCTCTTCATTGGTATTCGACCACAAGGGTGGCAGCGGCATCGAACGCCCCTCCCGTCAGCCTGCTGCCCACGCGTTTGACAGGCACCGCCTGCACCACTGGAAAGTTGGGGTACGTAAAATTCACCGCCGTATTCAGAGGCCAGTCGGCGCCATTGACGAACAGCTTTACCCCAAGGTCCGGTTTGCGGGTCAAGAGCACGCGGTTATCGAACGCAGCCCCCGGCCCCTTGAGCTCCAGGGTCATCGCGTTACTGAACGGGGCGCTGCAGGTGACGGTGTAAGGCACATCCCGACGATAATTAACCCCGTCAACCCGTGATGTCAGAAGGTCAGCCCCAAAAGGCACATCGAGCGTACTGCCGCCATTAATGACACACGGTGGAGGTGCGATGATCACCGCACGGATGATCAGACTGACCTCAGCCTGCACACCTTGGCTGACGGCCCACAGCAATCCGCCAGCAATAAGAAAGGCCCATGAGCCGGTTGCCTTAGCCATTCTTTTGCCCTTACTCATAATTGAGCCTGAAATCCACGACAGCGCGAAATACCCCACTGGTCAACGGCGCCAAGGTGCGCGTGGGCCGAACACTCCATGTCTGCGTGTTGCTGCCGAGGGTCAAAAATAACGGCTCGCCTCTTGAGCCCAGCTGTACATCCCGCCCCAGTGCATCAGTCAAGCGCAGGCCCATGCCGGTGATGCCTTGCACTTTGACCAGACGTGGGTCATTGGCATCGGCCGGTGCGATAAACGCGACCGACAGCACCGGCTGATAGGCACTCCATGTCAGATTCCCCGTACGTTCACTGCGGATGCTGCCGGCGGTGCGCTGGCAATCGGTAAAACGCAGCTGAAATAGCCTGGCGGGCGCCTGGTCACCGGGGCGCTGCAACTGACTGGCCGAGACGACACCCAAGTCAATCGTTTGATGCTGTGATGCCATTTCCAGATTGCAAGGGGTTTCATGCATGGACCCGGTAACATTCAGCAGCCCATTCTGACCATCGATATCCTGGGCATGAACGCCTCCCCCCAAGGCCAGCAACAGGCCGCCCAAGACCTTCACAATTTGCGACTTCATGAGTTTCTCCCCCAACAGGCGCTACTGATTAGGCGGTGACGCCTGCGCATTCACTTTGCAAGTATCGCCAGTGCAGGTGAAGGCCAGCAGCGGACGTCCGCCGTAATCATTCACGTAGGCCAGATAAGGTGTGGTGCCAAGGACCTTGGCTGTAGGGCCCAAGGTCAGCAAGCCTTTGGGCGGTACCATCAGCGGCTCGAAACCCTGCACGGTTTTGCCGTCCTTGCTGCTGCGCGCATCCACCAGCGTCACGTAGTAAGGCGTAGGGTTGTTCACCTGATAACGGTCGCCTTCGCGGGTCAGGGTCAGCTTTTCTTGCCAGGGGCTGGAAAAGTCTTGCTGGCTTGGCGTAATGGCTTGCGGCCGATAGAACAATTTAATCCGGGTCTGCAGGGCAATTTGCAGGGTGTTGGACTTATCGCTGCGCGGAGGAATTTCCCTCAAGTTGAAGTAGTAGACCGTCTCTCGATCCTGCGGTAGCAACTTGGCAGCCGGCAACGCCTGAACTTTCACCTGGCTTTGTTTCCCTGGCTCCAACCGTTGAACCGGTGGCAGCACAATCAAGGGCGTGGAAATCTTTTTACCCTCTTCATCCTCAATCCAGCCCTGAGCCAAATACGGCAACTGGGTATTGTTATTGGTGATGTTCACGCTGGTGGCATCTTTGCCGCCATCAAAAATCACTCGGGTACGATCCAGGCCGACAGCGGCACCAGCGCTCTGGCTCAAGCCTAGAGCGAGCAGCACGAAAGCCTGGGGGGTGAGACGTGGGTTCAACATCATGAGGATATATTCTCCGTATCGGGATGCTTGCCGGGCAACGTTGCCGGCTCAGGTAAAGCTTGAACAGTGGTTACGCTCTGGCAGTGCAGTTGCAGGGCATCCGTCAAACCATCAGCCGGCAAAATGCCTGGGAGTGTGAGGACACATTGCTCATCGCCAGCCCAACTGACGATCATCTGCTCGCCGGCTTTAATGCCGCTCAAGTAGACATTGCCAGCGTCATTCACAATCCCGGTGTCCTGCTGTTTTAAGTTCTTCACCGTCGCGCCGAAGGGCGGTGAACTACCATCCTGCAGGCGAAGAACAGCCATGGCCTTCTCACCGGAAATCACTTCCAGTGATCGATAACCAATAGCCCCTTCGGTCAGTGTCAATTGCGTCACTGATTGAGTCGCTTCGACATTGCCCGGCAAGTTCTCCAGATCGACACTGGCAGCCGTACGCTGATAACTGCTGATATCGGAGATGACGGCCTTGCCGAAGACATTACTGCGAGTCGGTGAACCGTAACCCCGCACTGGCACACCGGGTACACCTGCGGTATCAACCATCAGGCGGGTTCCACCCGTACCATTGGTCCGATGCAAGGCTGCACCGTAAGGCGTGAGTGTGCCGCCGCCGCGTGCAGACACGCTGAGGCTCCTGTAACTCCCTTCTTGCTGGCTGGCGCTCAGATCAATATCAACCTGGTCACCCATATGACTCAGATAACCATTGACGGCGTTGTTGCTTGCACCGAGTTGATAACTATTGCGCTCATCCAGACGGTCACTGTAGCGCGTTGAAAACGTGTTGCTACCTGCCGCTCTATTGGCATCCAACGACAATGTACCGGTGCGCCCCAACGGCAGACTGACCGTCAGCGCCATACCGTTATCCTTATAGTCGTACTCCTGGCTACGGTACATATTCAGCGACAGGCTCATGTTTTTAACTGTCCCTAAATTGAAGTAACGCGACACCGACAAATTCCAGCGCTGAGTGTCCGGTCGATCCCAGTAGGTTTGTTTGTTGTAACTGGCGTAGACGCTGGTCCCTAAATCACGAAACTGCTTACTCACCGTCGCCGTATAAAGGGCCTTGCTCGCACCAATAGGCTTCCAGTCATCACCCTCTCCACGCCCGCCGAGTTCGCCGTTCAACCCGTAATGACGAGCATCCAGGTACTCACTCATACTCAGAAAGTTCTTCTCGGAAAACCGGTAACCGGCAAAGGTTACTTGGCTGTCGTACTGTTCAAAGTTCTTCGAGTATTGAAGGCGGTAGGATTTACCCGAGAGCGTCTCGTTCCACACGTTTGCACGTGACTGGGTAACATCCAGTGAGACAGCCCCAAACATCAGCAAGTCCCGCCCGGCACCAATGGATAACGCACGATAGTTGTTGTCTGTTATACCGCCACCAAACAGGGACCAACCATTGCTGATCCCCCAGGAAAACTCTCCGCTGCCGAAAAAGTCGCCATCAGCGCCATATTGAAGATTGGACGGGCGCCCGGTAGCCAACTTGTAACGAACTTGTCCAGGGCGTGTCAGGTAGGGAACACCTGCCGTATCGATCTGGAAGCTGTGTACCGAGCCATCCTGTTCCTCCACCCGCACATCCAGCGAGCCCGTCACCGCATCCTGAAGATCTTGAATGCGAAAGGGGCCTGCCGCCACCAGGGTTTCATACAGCACACGGCCCTGTTGGCTGATAACAACTCTTGCATTGGTCTTGGCCACCCCAACCACTTCCGGGGCATAACCACGCAAGTTGGGTGGCAACTGGCTTTCATCCGACTTGAGTGCGGCCCCGGTAAAACGGAAGCTGTCAAACAAGTCCGAATACAGGTAGTCCTCGCCCACTACCAGGCGTGCCTTCAGCGCAGGAATGGCTCGATAAGCATAATAACGACTCCATTCCAGCCTGTGATAATCGGACGCCCCCTCGCGACTATTCTCGACACGCCCCTGCCAATCCGCCCTCAGGCGCCAGGCACCGGCATTGGCTCCAAGTGTTCCGTTACCACTGAGGTTATTGCGGGTCCCGTCATTCTTTTGATAGTTCGATTGTGCTGTCATGTTGTAATCAATCAGCAATCCCGGCACCCCCTCGTCCCAACGAGAGGGCGGATCCCAATTGATGGCGCTGTACTCAAGATAGGCCTGGGGCAGATTGATGTTCAGCGTGGAGGTGGCCAGATCACCCGTGACCTCCATGCCAGGCAAGCTTTTAACATCCAGGCACTGCCCGCCCTTCCACCACACAAGTTTGTCGGCTTCAGACGCCTTCAGGCCCAACTGTTCGACAAGACCGGGCGATAAACATGCCTGACTGCCTTTGGGATCTTTATCGGGAGGATAGAACGCCACCGATTGCTCTGGAATAGGCTGGGTATTTATCTGCACTGTCATCAAGTAGGTGCCCGGCAGAATAAAGCCACTGCGCGCAAACCGAGACAAGTCAATATTAGTGCGATCACTCAGATCAAGAACATCGGTATTAAACTCGATATCTCCGGCTCCCATTACAGTTCCTGCCAGTGATAGCAACCCGCCAAAGAGGCTTGGGCGTAGCGTATTTTTGACCTTCAACGTATTCAACATGAAAGCAGCCCATCAATATTCAGAAGTATTCCAACTTGAACCGCACAGCGGCACTGTGGGCTCCAACGGCCATCGGCAATCCGTTACCCACCAAGCGAAAGGTGTAGTGCAGCGTCATGTCACCCTCAGCTAATGGCGCCGGTGCCATTCGCTCACCCGGAACACTCTCCTGGCCAGCAGAGTCCACAATGTGCAGCGCAACTCCCTGCGAGCCACCAAAGACCGCAAAGGAGCGCCCGTCCCTATCAGTAGGGCCGTCAAACGTCACTTGCAGGTGCTGCCAGTCAGGCAGGGTTTCACCAGGACGCAACGGGTCTGGGCGAGTCAATGAGCAATTGACCAGACGCAGTTGGAAGGGGTGTGGTTCTCCCCTTGCGTTTCGCACAATCCGGCCTATTGGCTCGGGAGGCATCTCGATGGTTTGATCGACAGAGACCAGTTCCAGCCCGCAGGCTGAATCAACGACTTCCCCCCCCAGCGTGACGATCCCTTCGCCTTGCGCAGCGGCCTGTGCAAAAGCACAAGGGCTGATGAATATCGTCAATGAAGAGGCAACCGCGAGACTTATAAATGTTTTCACCTCTATCCCCCGCCAGTTCCCCCCGCCACACTAAGTGGCGGGGGGAAAACTTACTGATAAGCCAAGGTGAAGTTGGTGATCGCGCTGAAATCACCGGGGATGATTGGATCCGTAGCAGCACCTTGTACATAGGCGCCGAACTCCAGCGTGTTATCACCAGCACCAATGATCTGCGGGGCTGTAGCGACACCCAACTCAATGAGTTCATTAGCATGGGTCATCATGATGCCAATGCCGCCAGCACTACCGACAGTACCCAATGCACCCGGCACAGCGCTCGATGGCGCACCAGTGAAGGTGGTTGTCACAGTGTTATCAGTGAGGTCAGACAAACTGCAGCCTTCAAGCTCTATAAGCACACGACGGGCTTCAGACTTGCCTCCCGATTGCAACTGATGTTTTGCGATCGCCCCTAGGTGAATTGTTTGATCTACCGAGTCAGGCTTAATAGAGCAGGCACCCGAGTGGACCGACCCCAAGAACGTAACGGTTCCATCCGCTGCATTAGCCATGGAGATCGAACCCGCCAACAACCCGATAGATAACAGCGCAGCTTTGATTTTTGCTTTCATTTAAAGATTCCCACATAAACAAACGTCACTAAAGGAGCCCCACCGCAGGTGCGCGCAAGGCGTATAAAACAAGCGGTCATAACCAGTCTCATTAGCCGACTGTTTTATTTCAGGCTTTTCCAACTATTTGCATTGCAAGTCAGAACTTGTCCAATGCCAGGTAAGTTTCCACTTACCACAAGAATAAGGAAGCCACCCTTTTCGCTTAATGTCGTAGCTCTTTTACACCAAAAGACATAGGAAATTTATGGCACTTTGCCAAAACTTTAGAAGTAGCTGAAGGAATTGGACTACGCGTGATTTAATGAGAATAATTCATAGCCACACATATCCGTAAGAAGCAGATTACACACACTAAAAAATAACAACATTTACAAGAGGGAAGCCACTCAATAATTAATTCATTAAGCACGAGAGGCGACTAAGACCTCTATGAAACACGACTGCAACTGGAGACAAGCAAAAAGTCGAATCTGAAAGATCTGATGATTGCTAAACAGCAGGTATGCAAAGGGGGAGCAAACTCCCCCTCGGATCTTCACCGGATACGAGCGACCCGGAGTGCGGAAACTATCAATGTACTAGCGCACGACTTCGAATAAACCGGTGGCGCCCATCCCGCCGCCGACGCACATGGTGACGATACCGTAGCGCAAATTACGCCGTTGCAGCTCACGCACCAGATGCCCCACCTGCCGCGAGCCGGTCATGCCGAACGGATGGCCAATCGAGATAGATCCGCCGTTGACGTTGTACCTGGCATTGTCGATCTCCAGGCGATTGCGCGCATACAGGCACTGGGACGCAAATGCCTCGTTGAGTTCCCACAGGTCGATATCGGCCACTTGCAGTCCACGGGCCTTGAGCAATTTGGGTACCGAGAACACTGGGCCGATGCCCATCTCGTCCGGCTCGCAGCCGGCGACGGTAAAGCCGCGGAAAAACGCCTTTGGCTTGAGACCCAGCTCCAGGGCTTTTTCCAGGCTCATCACCAGGGTCATCGACGCGCCATCAGACAATTGCGACGAGTTGCCCGCCGTCACTGAGCCGTCCTCGGCAAACACCGGTTTGAGCCCACTCAGGCTGGCCAGGGTAGTGTCCGGACGGTTGCAATCATCACGGTCGACCACACCGTCAAGGATCTGCACCTCACCGGAGTTCTTGTCCTCAACCTTGTACTTGACCGCCATGGCCACGATTTCATCGTCGAACAGCCCGTCGGCCTGGGCCTGGGCGGTGCGCTGCTGGCTTTGCAGGGCGTACAGGTCCTGCTCCTCGCGGCTGACGTTATAACGGCGGGCGACGATTTCGGCGGTCTGGCCCATGGGGAAGTAGATGCCCGGCACCTGCTCCTTGAGCAGCGGGTTGATCAGGTTATCGGTGTTGACGCTTTTCATGGTCAGGCTGATGGACTCGACACCGCCGGCGACAATGATGTCGCTGCACCCGGAAGCGATCTGGTTCGCCGCGATGGCAATCGCCTGTAGCCCTGAGGAGCAGAAACGGTTGAGGGTCATGCCCGCGGTACCGGTGCCCAGGCGCGACAGCACTGCCACGTTGCGACCGATGTTGTAACCCTGGGCACCTTCGTTGGAGCCGGCGCCGACAATGCAATCCTCGACGCTGGCCGGGTCGAGACCATTGCGGCTCAGCAACGCGTTCACGCAATGCGCCGCCATGTCATCGGGACGGGTCTGGTTGAACTTGCCGCGAAAGGACTTGGCCAGGCCGGTTCGCACGCTGTCGACGATCACTACTTCACGCATGGACTACCTCAATCTTGTCGTTGTTGGGAGACAGATCGAGGATAGATCCAGCGCCGGGTGATCGCGATGATCATTCACCTGACGTATGCAAAAGCATGGCTCGAACCCTGTAGGAGCGAGCTTGGCTCCGGGCGGCGTTCCGACGAAAGACGCAAGGGCTGCGCGTTCATTCAGGATGCCCGCGTTATCGTTGACGATTTTCGCGAGCAAGCTCGCTCCTACTTGTGCTTCTTCTTTTTGTCGTGCTTGTCGGACTTGGCAAACGCCTCTTCCAACGCCAGGTTGATGGTGCGCAGCACCTTGACCCGCGCCCAGCGCTTGTCGTTGGCCTCAACCAACGTCCAGGGCGCAATCTCGGTGCTGGTGCGGTCCACCATGTCACCCACGGCCGCCCGGTAGGCATCCCACTTGTCGCGGTTGCGCCAGTCGTCTTCGGTGATCTTGAAGCGTTTGAACGGGATCTCTTCCCGGGCCTGGAAACGCTCCAGTTGGGTGTCCTTATCAATCGCCAGCCAGAACTTGACCACGATCACCCCGGCGTCGCGCAGTTGCTCCTCGAAATCGTTGATTTCGGCGTAAGCACGCATCCAGTCCGCCGTGGTGCAAAAGCCTTCGATCCGCTCCACCAGCACGCGGCCATACCAGGAGCGGTCAAACACGGTGAACATGCCCCGTGCCGGAATCTGCCGCCAGAATCGCCACAAGTACGGCTGGGCGCGTTCGTCTTCAGTGGGCGCGGCAATCGGCACGATGCGGTACTGGCGCGGATCCAGCGCCGCCGCCACCCGACGGATCGCCCCGCCCTTGCCCGCCGCATCGTTACCTTCAAAGACGGTGACCAGCGCGTGCTTGCGCATGCGCTTGTCACGCATCAAGCCGGAAAGCCGCGCCTGTTCGGTGATTAACTGCTCCTCGTAGTCGTCCTTCTCCAGGCGCTGGGTCATGTCCAGGCTATCGAGCAGGCTGCGTTGATCGACGGCAGTCGGCAGCGGCGCAGGGTGAATTCCGCTGGCCTTGACCTTGGCCAGCTTCAGGGCATTTTGCAAACCTTCCAGAAGAATCTTGCCCACCGTCAGGCCACGGTAATGGGCATCCACGCCTTCGATCACGTGCCAGGGTGCGTAGTCGCGACTGGTGCGACGCAAGACCCGTTCGCCGAAATGCACAAACTTGTCGTAGGTCTCGGACTGCTGCCAGTCCAGCGGGCTGATGCGCCAACTGTGCAGCGGATCATCCTGCAAGGACTTGAGCCGCGCCTTCATTTGCTTCTTGGAGAGGTGGAACCAGAACTTGAAGATCAGCGCCCCTTCATCGCAGAGCATCTGCTCCAGGCGCTCGGCCCCGGCGATGGCCTGGTCCAGGCGGGCGTCCTTGATCTGACCATGGACGCGCGCCTGCAACATCTGGCTGTACCAATTGCCGAAGAACACCCCCATGCGCCCCTTGCCCGGCAATTGCCGCCAATAGCGCCAGGCCGGCGGACGGGCCAATTCTTCGTCGGTCTGCTGGTCGAAGGTGCGCACCTCGATCAGCCGTGGGTCCATCCATTCATTGAGCAGCTTGACGGTCTCGCCCTTGCCGGCCCCTTCGATGCCGTTGATCAGAACGATCACCGGAAAGCGTCCCTGCTGGTGCAACTCGAACTGTGCTTCCAGCAAGGCTTCACGCAACGCCGGGACTTCAGCGTCGTAAGTGTCCTTATCGACGGCGTGACCAATTTCTGCGGATTCGAACATGGGCGACTCCCTTCCAAGATGGATCAAGACTAGCGGATTGGGCAGCACGGCGGGCAAGCAATTCCAGACGGCTTGCCGTGGATCAATTGCCGTGCTTGTTGGTCAGCCCTCAGACACATGACAGATACCCAGATCCTGGTGCTTCATCATCTGCTGGGTCAGGCGCTCCAGTACTTCGTTTATCGCCTGCTGGCGAGGAGAACGCAGGGCTTCTATTTGCCTGCGGTACTCCCCGTCGGTGAGGTTTTGACCGTTCTCGAAGATCGTCTGCTGTTGCACATCAAACGGTTCGGTGACCAATCCGAATTCACGGGGAAACTGCTGTTTGAGATGGACTTTCCAGAAAGACAGTTGTGCAATAAAACACAAGAACGCGGGGGATAACTCGGCCTTGAGGACCTGTCCGCGCGCCCTCTCCAAAGCGCTACTGGTCAAGTCGGCCAATGAAGCATACTGCATGTGCTTGGGTTGTCCCGGCAACTGAAGGCTCTTGGCCAACCCGACTCGGTAGGCCAGGCTGACCTCCAAGGGATACTCGGAGGAGTGCTCGACGGCATAGCGTGCCGCAATTTTTTCCAGCTCACTGAGGCGAAACAAACCACGGCCCAAGGTCAATAGCACATCCGTGTTTCCTTGCCCGCGACCGGCCTGACGAGTCGCATTCTTGACCGTCTTGAGGACTTCTATCTGACTGAAGGTCTCTGCAGCCTGATCCGAACTGTTTGGCGGCTGAGCCGCCAGTTGAAAGACCTGCTCGCGGAGTTCGACGCTGTCGTGGGTCGACTGCAAGACGTCCCAGACCCTGCGGCTCAAATCCTCACGGACGTAAAGGCTGTCGGCGGTATCGGATAACTTGGCCAGTAATATAAACAGCGGCGCCGAGTCAGGGTCATCGCGCAGGTTCGCCCAAAGGGTGCGTTTGTTGGCATCTTGAGCAGACACCTCGTCCGGCAACCAGGCCGCCCGGGCGCTCAACTCGGTAAAGCGTGATTGATCGTCATCCACAAGGCCCATACCAATACCCATCTCGTCTCGGTAGCGGACCAGTGCAGTCATCGTTGTGGCGGACAATGGGTTACCAGCCAAGTTGATCGCCTGGCTGAAACCGCGCGTTATGGTGAATACCCAGTCGGGCAACACCGTAATCCAGTTATTGCGCAGATCCACCTGTTCCAAATGGGCCAGACGCCCGAGCCCTATAGGCAGGTCGACAATCCTCGTGTCCTGTAATAACAATGTATGCAAATCGTGCATATTGCTGACATCCAGGTGCACCTCAACAGGGTTGTGGCTCATGTCCAACCGACGCAACGTGGTCATGTCGGCCAGTTTTTTTCGGGTGTACTCGGTCAGCGCAAGCTGGTTGTGAGGCAACGACAAACTGTCGAGTTCAGGCATGCGGGAAAGATATTCCGGTAGCCGGGTCAGATTGTTACGGTCCAGATCCAGGCGCCTAAGCCCCTTGAAGTGCCTCAGGAAATAGGCAGCGTCATCGTCCAAGCGCATATTTTTGAGGGACAACTGCCGGACATGATCAAAACGAATTTCATGGGGCAGTTTCGGTAATGAGCCCACACGCATCCCGTCCAGGGTCAGACCGTAAACGGGCACCTGCAATTCATCAAGTACAAAACCCTGGCGCCGCCAGCATGCTTCAATGCGCTCAGCCACTTGCTGGCGGCTCTGCCGAATGTCTCTGAAACCCGGTTGCGTCTCCAGGTCTCCAACGTTGTTCTTCCAGTGCTTGAGGATTGCCCGCAGATGACCCAGGTCATCCTCCATACGAGCAACGGCCTTGGCCCGGGAAAGCTCATCGACACCTGACACCGACTGGAGAAGGTCAAACGCTTGCTCGTCACTGAGCAGCGGATAAATCTTCTTCACTTTGCGCACCAGCGCAGAGGATTGCGCCGCCGAACCGGTCGCTGGATCCGCCAACCGGCAAGGTGTTTCCACTGTCAGGGGCTCGTGGGCCTTAGTGGAGAAAGCCTCGGCCGCCACATCACGTTCACTCTGAGCCCGGTCGGCAACCATACGTCGCAGCCTCCAGCCGCTTTCGGTCCCTTCCAAAGGCAGTTTCAAGGTCGCCCGCTGCCTGTCCTCCAGCGTGCCCAGGATCGTCTCGAAAAGCCCGTCCGGACCTGACTGAACATCCCCCCTACTCACAGCGTTGTCATCGAACGGCTCAAAGCCTGCTGTGGACCTGACCACAACCCGACGCACGCTGGCACTCTCAATCGCACCAAGGGCCAATAAGTCACCCTGTGGAGAATCCTGGCGTAACTCCAGTCGTAGCGACTTATCCCACCCGTCTACGCGCGGCAACATGCGAACCGCGAGACACTGCGTGTCGAGGCCAGCCAACTCCGGCTGTTCAAAACCGGCAAGGGCGCGATCCAGGCGCTGTTCTTCGAGTGCATATCGCACCGATTCGGCCAGCCCCATGGGAACACGCTGCTTGTCACGCAGAGATTCCCTCTCCACCGAGGACGCCTCAGCCATCACCTCCCGCATGACTCGATAGGGCAATTGCGGATACGTCTTCCTGAGCAATTCCCACTCCTGTGGCACCGGCCCGTCATAGGACTGATACAACTGCTCAAACAGCGGTTTACGATCAGCCTTGAGGTGCTCAAGCAATTGGCGCGCCAATACAGCGTGCTCCTGATTGGCAGTAATGCCTTCCCCCAACAGCCCGATTTTTTGCTGCTCATCCAACCGGGACAACAACACATCAAACACCTTCCCCTCGGACACAGCTTTCTCGGTGATGGTCAATCGCTGCCTGACATCGTCAATAAAGCCGGTGGAGGGGTAACGCGCCTTGACGCCTCCCTGGGCGTCAAGCACTTCGAAATAACGGCCCTTAGGCCAACCCGACAACAAGGGCAAAGCGTGCATCTGCAAGATCGCACTTTCAGCATTGAGGTAAACACTGCGCTCCAACAGCCAGATCAGGTCACGAATGGAGTGCTCCAGCCTGAAACGCTCGTATAAATCACGAAACCGTGCGGGAAAGGGAAGGCATTCCTGAGCCAGGTGGTAACCCCATCGGTGGGGCTTGTCCATGATGGACTTGACCAGTTGCAACTTGCGCGAATCCAGCACCGGGTGACGACTCGCGGGTTCCAGGCGTGAAAAGAGATACCCTTCATCCTCCCACGTCTCAGGATTCTCAAATGAAAAACGCCAAGCGCCCTCACCGTTGTGCAGCATTGCCGGACGATAGGCCGTCTGCCGCACAGCGGGGTTAGCCCGCCACTGACCCAGCTTTGGATCAAACGAAACCTGATGGACGAAACCATTGACCTTTACGTAGGAATGACCACCTACTTTATAAATGCCTTCCGCATCGGCAACCCTATTGTCGACGAGGTGCTGATCATGGGCGTACGGCAGTATGTCGGGGCGCCATAGCCGTAGGTTACCGTCGTCTAAACGTATGGCCTCCAGTTCCTGGAAGTAGCCCTCAATGCCCCGTCGGGCGCGCTTCAAAACCTTACCGACCACCTTGGCCCCCGCCGCGAACAACACCATCGACGTGAGGCTCTCCGCCACAGCACCCAACTGTTTGAGCGCCTCTACCTTGTCACCGCGACGCCAGTCCTCAATGCCCTCATACACCTCGCCAAGCATCTGCCCCACCGCCACCCCCGTCATCAGCAATCCCAACGCTGGGACGACAAAGCCCGCGAGGTTGAGCAGCGTCAAACCGGCATCAAGGTACTCCAGCAAGCGCTGCTTGCGGACGTCCTCATCGACATCTACCACCGGTACCGCCAGTGTCCTCGCGTCGATTTGCAACTTGCCCACGTAAGTGGCAAAAAAGTGGAGCGCCAAGCTGGTCGTTATGGGCTTGGCCGCCAGCACACCCAGCGTACGGTGCTCCCCAAACCGACTGAAAAAAACCAGCCGGTCAACCTCCCCCAGGTAACCGGTAAAGAATGTGCGATAGGTGGAGACTTCCAGCTTCAGATCCAGATAGACCTTGAAGTCATTGAGCGAGGGATACTCAAAGAACGGTCGTTTGGGCTCATTGGGCATATAGACCACGCAGGGTTCTTCCGGGTAATCCCCGATCGGCCGTCCCGAGAACACCACGACACTCCACAGGCAACAGTCGAGTGCATTCAAGCCTTGCCAGAGGACCGGGCGCCCCTGAAACAACAGGTCTTTGGCCTGGGCGGGAGTCATGTTCCGATCAAGCAGCGTGCATAGCATGGCGTAGGAGTCCTGGGTGATATCGCCACGCATGCAGGCGATATGCGCGTCGATTCTTACGTCCAGGGTTTTCATCCAACCAATATCAACCGCTGCCCCGTTGACGTAGGGCCCATCAGCGGTCTCGCCAATATCCAGGTGAAATACTTCAGCGATGTGCTGCTGATACAGCCGACCAAGATCCAGCTCCCTGCAACCCTTGGCAAACTCATGCGCAGAGACCGCGATAGCTGCATAGGGGGCTGATCCGGCTTGCAGCCCCGACTCCTCTGAGTAATGCCCCGCTCGCGCCTCTTCCTCGGAAAAATTCTGCAGCGCCATGTGCAACAAGCTCTGCCGTTCCAGCTTGAGGCTTCTCTCATATTCCAACGGAAGGACTGCTTTTTGGTATTCGTAGGTGGCATAGACAAAAAGATCCTTTTTGGGGTCCACCGTTGCCTGCCACTTTTTCTGGCAGTACGCCTTCAAGTGCCCACTGCAAAACTCATCCAGCGACCGTAATCGCCTCAAACGGCCGTCGACCGCAGTCCTGGCCTCTTCGACCCGCTCAGCATCCTTTTCCAGCGCTTCCAGCAAACCTTTCGGGGCATTGATCATCCAGCCCGGCAGGCGCTTTTGCAGCACATCGGCCTTGGCTAGATCGCCCGTCATTTCCAACAAGGCAGCTTGCAATTGTTGCTGCGTCAATTGAGTACATGTCTTAGTCAAATCATCCTGTGCCTGCATCAGCAATATCCTTTATTGCCCAATAATCAAGCGTTAACGATACCCCGGTGCAAGGCGTTGAATTAACGCTGATAGTTAATCAATCAACGTGGTATTTCGGTGGCTTTTTCCATGTAAGAACTAATGGGCTACCGCCATTATTTCGACACGGGCAACCGTGGATCAATCGCATGCTCCGGTATCGGCTAGAATGGCCGCCTTGTCTTGGCCGAGTTACCCATGAACCCCGTACTGCCAAATGCCCAGCTTGATTGGGACGACCAGGGACGCCCGCGCTCGCGGGTGTTCGACGACGTGTATTTCTCCGACCTGTCGGGCCTGGAAGAAACCCGCTACGTGTTCCTCCAGCAGAACCGTCTGCAGGAGCGCTTTGCCGCGCTGCCCGTGGGCGGGCGGCTTATCATCGGAGAAACGGGGTTTGGCACCGGGCTCAATTTCCTGTGTGCCTGGCAGCTGTTTGAACAGCATGCGGTAGCAGGTGCGCGCCTGCATTTTGTCAGTGTGGAAAAGTACCCGCTGAGCCACGCCGACCTGCAACGCGCGCTCGCCCTCTGGCCGGAACTCAAGCCACTGGCCGATCAATTGCTCGCGCAGTACATCGCTATTCATCAAGGTTTCCAGCGCCTTGTGCTGGATCACGGGCGCGTCACATTGACGCTGTTGGTCGGAGATGCACTGGAACAACTGCCGCAATTGGACGCGCAGGTCGACGCCTGGTTTCTTGATGGTTTCGCACCGGCGAAAAACCCTGACATGTGGACTGCCGAACTGTTCGCCGAACTGGCGCGGCTGGCAGCCCCGGGCTCGACCATCAGCACCTTTACCAGCACCGGCTGGGTGCGGCGCCTGCTCAATGGTGCCGGGTTCAAGATGAAACGCACGCCAGGCATCGGCCACAAGTGGGAAATCCTGCGGGGTGAGTTCCTCGGCTGGCCGGCCGAAACGCCGGTACCCGCCAGCAGCAAACCCTGGTTCGCCCGCCCGCCCGTGCTCGGCGGCGAGCGCCGTGCCCTGGTGATCGGCGGCGGCCTGGCCGGATGCGCGAGCGCGGCCAGCCTCGCGGCACGGGGCTGGCAAGTCAGTCTGCTGGAGCGTCATCAAGGCCTCGCTCAAGAAGCCTCTGGCAACCCGCAAGGGGTGCTTTATCTCAAGCTGTCGGCGCACGGTACGGCGTTGTCGCAGATGATTGTCAGCGGGTTCGGGCATACCCGTCGCCTGCTGGAGCACCTGCAACGCGGCGTGGACTGGGACGGTTGCGGCGTCCTGCAACTGGCGTTCAATGCCAAGGAAACCGAACGCCAGGTGCAACTGGCCGAAGCGTTCCCCCCTGACTTGCTGCATCTGCTGGATAAGGACCAGGCACAGGCCCGGGCCGGGGTTGGCCTGGACCATGGCGGGCTGTTTTTCCCCGAGGGTGGCTGGGTTCATCCGCCCGCTCTCTGTGAGTGGCAGGCGCGCCAGCCGGGCATCACGGTGCATGTTCATCATGAAGTGCTCAAGCTGCGCAAAGTCGACGGCCAATGGCAGGCCTGGGACGGTGAAGTACTACTGGCCAGCGCGCCCGTGGTGGTACTGGCCGGGGCCGCCGAGGTCAAGCGCTTTGCCGCCAGCGCCGAACTGCCCCTCAAGCGCATTCGCGGGCAAATCACCCGGTTGCCGCAGACTGCCGAGAGCGCAGCATTGGCCACGGTGGTGTGCGCCGAAGGTTACGTTGCACCACCACGCCTGGGCGAACATACCCTGGGCGCCAGCTTTGATTTCAAGAGCGATGACCTGGCCCCCACCGCCGCCGAGCACGCCGGCAACCTGCAGCTGCTGCAGGAAATTTCCCCGGACCTGGCCCAGCGCCTGCACGCTGCCACATTGGCCCCGCAAGCGTTGGAAGGTCGGGCGGCCTTTCGCTGCACCAGCCCGGACTACTTGCCGATTGTCGGGCCACTGGTCGATCCCCAGGCGTTTACGCAAGCCTATGACAGCCTGCGCAAGGACGCCCGCCACACGCCGGACGCCATCTGCCCGTGGCTCGACGGTCTATACGTCAACAGTGGCCACGGCTCACGGGGTCTGATCACCGCACCGTTGTCCGGTGAACTGCTGGCGGCATGGCTGGACAATGAACCACTGCCCCTGCCCCGCAGCGTGGCTGAGGCCTGTCACCCGAATCGCTTTGCCGTGCGCGCATTGATTCGCAGCAATGTGGCAAAAAAGCCTCAGTGAGCGGCCCCTCAACCCGCCATAGCTGGGGTCCTTCCGATCGGAGCGCCCCCACTATTTGCATATCACGTTGACCTAATTCCTCCCCGCTGCACCCACGCTGCACAGCCCGCAGGGTCTGTGGCGAAGGGGAGCGGCCGTTTGCCATATAACGTATTGATCTAAAACTCCACTAACAGCCTCGGGTCAGTCCCTAGGTACCCGCCGTTTTGGCGCGTGCATTTTTATCCCTCCCCAACGGAAAAACCGGTAAGGAATTTATGTGCGGACTAGCTGGAGAACTGCGTTTCGATCATCAACCTGCCGACCTGGCAGCGGTGGAACGAATCACCCATCACTTGGCACCACGCGGCCCTGACGCGTGGGGCTTCCATGCCCAAGGGCCGATTGCCCTGGGCCATCGCCGTCTGAAAATCATGGACCTGTCGGACGGCTCCGCCCAACCGATGGTCGACGCCCAACTGGGCCTATCCCTGGCCTTCAACGGCGCGATCTACAACTTCCCGGAACTGCGCACCGAGCTTGAAGCATTGGGCTATGCCTTTTATTCCGGTGGTGACACTGAAGTGCTGCTCAAGGGCTATCACGCCTGGGGCGAAGCCTTGCTGCCCAAGCTCAATGGCATGTTTGCCTTTGCCATCTGGGAGCGCGACAGCCAGCGCCTGTTCATCGCCCGCGACCGCCTGGGCGTCAAACCCTTGTACCTGTCGCGCACCGGCCAGCGCCTGCGTTTTGCCTCGGCGTTGCCGGCGCTGCTCAAGGGCGGTGACATCAACCCGCTCCTCGATCCGGTGGCGCTCAATCACTACCTGAACTTCCATGCCGTGGTGCCCGCACCGCGCACCTTGCTGGCGGGCATCGAAAAGCTGCCGCCAGCCACCTGGATGCGCATCGACGCAGACGGCAACACCGAGCAGAAAACCTGGTGGACCCTGCCCTATGGCCCCCGCGACGATGAACAAAACCTGACCCTGGAAGACTGGACCGACCGCGTGCTGGACAGCACCCGCGAAGCCGTGGCCATTCGCCAACGCGCAGCGGTGGATGTCGGCGTACTGCTTTCCGGTGGTGTGGATTCAAGCCTGCTGGTGGGCCTGTTGCGCGAAGTCGGCGTGCAGGATCTGTCGACCTTCTCCATCGGCTTTGAAGATGCCGGGGGCGAGCGTGGCGATGAGTTCCAGTATTCGGATTTGATCGCCAAACACTACGCTACCGAGCACCACCAGTTGCGCATCGCCGAAAGCGAAATCATCGAACAACTGCCCGCCGCATTCCGTGCCATGAGCGAGCCGATGGTCAGCCATGACTGCATCGCCTTCTACTTGTTGTCCCGGGAAGTGGCCAAGCATTGCAAGGTAGTACAAAGCGGCCAGGGCGCCGATGAGTTGTTCGCCGGTTACCACTGGTACCCACAGGTGGACGGCGCCAGCGACCCGTACGCGGCTTATCGCGAAGCATTCTTCGACCGCAGCTACGACGACTACGCGGCCACCGTCGCGCCGCAATGGCTGACCGCCAATGACGCCGCCGGCGACTTCGTGCGCGAACATTTCGCACAACCCGGCGCGACTGCCGCCGTGGACAAAGCCCTGCGCCTGGACAGCACGGTGATGTTGGTGGACGACCCGGTCAAGCGTGTGGACAACATGACCATGGCCTGGGGCCTGGAAGCGCGTACGCCGTTTCTCGACTACCGCCTGGTGGAGTTGTCGGCCCGTGTGCCGGGTCAATTCAAACTGCCGGACGGCGGCAAGCAAGTGCTCAAGGAAGCCGCGCGCCGGGTGATCCCCAGTGAGGTCATCGACCGCAAGAAAGGCTACTTCCCGGTGCCCGGCCTCAAGCACTTGCAGGGCGATACCCTCAACTGGGTGCGCGACCTGCTGCTGGACCCGAGCCAGGATCGTGGCCTGTTCAACCCGGCGATGCTCGACCGCCTGCTCACTGACCCGCAAGGGCAACTGACGCCGTTGCGCGGCTCCAAATTGTGGCAATTGGCAGCGCTGAACCTGTGGCTCAGCGAACAAGGAATCTGATTGATGAAACCTCACGCCACGGCCTACAGCCAACGCCTACTGCGCGGCCAGGCGCCGTCCTACGAGCGCCTGCAGGCGCGCTTCGCCGAAGACGGCAGCGAACCCAGCGCGCAACCCATCGCCGTGCATTGCGGCTGGGGCCGCCTGTTGATTGGGCATACCTTCCCCGACCCAGCGAGCCTGGCCCTGGAGTTGCTCAACGAGCAGCCCGGGGAACGGGATATCGCCCTGTATGTGGCCGCGCCCCAGCAGATCCTCGGGATTGATCCACAACAGTTGTTCCTCGACCCCTCCGACACCTTGCGCCTGTGGTTCACCGACTACCGTCCGGCGACCCGGGTGTTTCGTGGCTTTCGCATTCGTCGCGTACAGAGCGAAACCGACTGGCAGGCCGTCAATCGCCTGTACCAGGGGCGCGGCATGTTGCCGGTGGACGCCAACCTGTTGACCCCGCGCCATCAAGGCGGCCCGGTGTACTGGCTGGCCGAAGATGAAGACAGCGGTGCAGTGATCGGCAGCGTCATGGGCCTTAATCATCAAAAGGCCTTCCATGATCCGGAGAACGGCAGCAGCCTCTGGTGCCTGGCCGTGGACCCGCAATGCTCGCGGCCAGGGGTCGGTGAAGTGCTGGTACGCCACCTCATCGAACACTTCATGAGCCGTGGCCTGAGTTATCTGGACCTGTCGGTATTGCACGACAATCGCCAGGCTAAAAGCCTCTACGCCAAGCTCGGCTTTCGCGCCCTCGCCACCTTCGCCATCAAGCGCAAGAACGGCATCAACCAGCCGCTGTTCCTTGGGCCGGGGCCACAGGCCGGGTTCAACCCCTATGCGCGGATCATTGTCGAGGAGGCCCACCGGCGCGGGATCGACGTACAGGTAGATGACGCCGATGCCGGGCTGTTTACCCTCAGCCATGGCGGGCGCCGGGTGCGCTGCCGCGAGTCATTGAGCGACCTGACCAGCGCGATCAGCATGACCTTGTGCCAGGACAAGAGCCTGACCCACAAGGCACTGAGCGCCGCCGGTTTGCAATTGCCGGCGCAACAACTGGCGGCCAGCGCCGACGATAACCTGGAGTTTCTCGACGAACACCGGCGCATCGTGGTCAAGCCGCTGGACGGGGAACAGGGCCAGGGCGTGGCCGTGGACTTGCAGACCATCGAAGAAGTGCAACGCGCCATCGAAGCGGCGCGCCAGTTCGACTCACGGGTGTTGCTGGAAAGCTTTCATGAGGGCCTGGACCTGCGCATCCTGGTGATTGGTTTCGAAGTGGTGGCCGCTGCGATCCGTCGCCCGGCGCAGGTGATCGGTGATGGCAAGCACTCGATCGGGGCCCTGATCGAGGCCCAGAGCCGGCGTCGCCAGGCTGCCACAGACGGCGAGAGCAAGATCCCGGTGGACGACGAAACCCTGCGCACCCTGAAGGCCGCGGGATATGACTACGACAGCCTCTTGCCTTGCGGTGAAGTGCTCGCGGTACGGCGCACCGCCAACCTGCACACCGGCGGTTGCCTGGAAGATGTCACCGCAATCCTGCACCCCACGCTGGTGGATGCCGCCATCCGCGCGGCCCGTGCCCTCGATATTCCCATGGTGGGCCTGGACTTGATGGTGCAGGCCGCCGACCAGCCGCAGTACGTATTTATCGAGGCCAATGAGCGTGCTGGGTTGGCCAATCATGAACCGCAACCGACTGCGGAGAAATTCGTGGATCTGTTGTTTCCACATAGTGAAAAGCTGCAAGTGACAAGCTGCAAGCCGCAAGAATAAAGCAGCCCCTATTTATCTTGCAGCTTGCAGCCTGAAACTTGCAGCTAAGGACCCCTTATGACCCGAACCATCCCCGAACCGGATCTCAACTACCTGCACAAAGTGCTGCTGGAAATGCTCGCCATCCCCAGCCCCACCGGGTTTACCGACACCATCGTGCGTTACGTCGCCGAGCGCCTGGAAGAACTCGGCATCCCCTTTGAAATGACCCGGCGCGGCACGATCCGCGCCACCCTCAAGGGCCAGCAAAACAGCCCGGACCGCGCCGTTTCCGCGCACCTGGACACCATCGGCGCCGCCGTGCGGGCGATCAAGGACAATGGCCGCCTGACCCTGGCCCCCGTCGGTTGCTGGTCCAGCCGTTTTGCCGAAGGCAGCCGCGTCAGCCTGTTCACCGACAATGGCGTGATCCGTGGCAGCGTCCTGCCGCTGATGGCTTCCGGACACGCGTTCAATACCGCCGTGGATGAAATGCCAATCAGTTGGGACCATATCGAACTGCGGCTGGACGCCTACTGCGCCACCCGTGCCGATTGCGATTCCCTGGGGATCAGTGTCGGTGATTTCGTGGCCTTCGACCCGCTGCCGGAATTCACCGAGAGCGGCCATATCAGCGCCCGTCACCTGGATGACAAAGCCGGGGTCGCCGCCTTGCTGGCGGCGCTCAAGGCTATCGTCGACAGTGGTGAACCGTTGCTGATCGACTGCCACCCGCTGTTCACCATCACCGAGGAAACCGGCAGTGGCGCGGCGGCCGCATTACCCTGGGATGTCAGTGAATTCGTCGGCATCGACATTGCACCGGTCGCCCCCGGCCAGCACTCCAGTGAACATGCGGTGAGCGTGGCGATGCAGGATTCTGGTGGTCCTTACGATTATCACCTGTCCCGACACTTGCTGCGCCTGGGGGCAGATAACGATTTGCCGGTACGGCGTGACCTGTTTCGCTATTACTTCAGTGATGCCCATTCGGCCGTCACCGCCGGCCACGATATCCGCACCGCGCTGCTGGCCTTCGGCTGCGATGCAACCCACGGCTACGAGCGCACCCATATCGACAGCCTGGCAGCCTTGAGTCGCCTGCTGGGCGCCTACATCCTCAGCCCGCCGGTGTTTGCCAGCGATGCCCAACCGGCCCAGGGATCCCTGGACCGCTTCAGTCATCAGCTGGAACACGAAACACAAATGGAGAGCGATACCCGCGTGCCCTCGGTAGACAGCCTGGTCGGGCAGAAATCCTGAAGCTGGCAACAATGATCCCGGCACAGTAGCATCGCCGGGATCAATCATTTGAGGCTTGTATGCTGATTCCCCACGATGCACTTGAAGTCGACACCCTGACCCGCCTCATCGAAGACTTCGTGACCCGCGACGGCACCGATAACGGCGACGACACGCCCCTGGAAACCCGCGTATTGCGCGTACGCCAGGCGTTGACCAAGGGCCAGGCGCTGATCGTTTTCGACCCTGAGAGTGAACAGTGCCAATTGATGCTCAAGCACGATGTGCCCAAGCACCTGTTTGACTAGGGATTAGGCACGGATACCGGGTTTGCCTGCTGGTGGCGGATCCTTTCATAGACCTCCGCCCGGTGCACGTTGACCCCTGTCGGCGCTTCCACGCCGAGTTTCACCTGGAGGTTGTTGACCTCCAGGATCCGCAGGGTGATGTGATCGCCGATGGAAATGATTTCGCCTACCGCGCGGCTAAGTACCAGCATGGTGTTTGTCCTTTGGAAAATTACCGGACATCGACCATGCTCCCTCCCCTACGAGCCATCAATGACCTGCCAAATAAACAGATCTTCCCTACAACCTAGGGTTTGTTTTACTGACAGACAAATATCAAATAGCCAAGCAGGACCGCAAAAATATAAACATATTGTTTATATCTATCAGCCTTTGACCGACTGCGCCTTGGCGCGCATTTTCTCCGACATGCTGGTCATCTCGTCATACAGCAACTGCGGATTTTTCTGCTTCAGTGCCCAGGCCATCCGCCCTTGCTCGTGGGGCAGGATCATGAACTCACCCTCGGCCACACGCTGGTAGATGTAATCGGCAATGTCTGCCGCACTGATCGGCGAGCTTTCCAGCAATTTACCGACCTGGGCCTTCATCGCAGGCGTCGGGCCACGGAACGAATCCAGCAGGTTGGTCTGGAAGAACGACGGGCAAACCACGTGCACCCCGACCTCCTGTTGCTTGAGCTCCACCAGCAGGCTTTCCGAGAGCGCCACCACGCCGGCCTTGGCCACGTTGTAGTTGCTCATGGCCGGGCCTTGCATCAAGGCAGCCATGGAGGCGATGTTGATGATGCGGCCCTTGCTCTTTTCCAGCAGCGGCAGGAAAGCCTTGCAGCCCTTGACCACGCCCATGAGGTTGATTGCGATCTGCCAGTCCCAGTCTTCCAGGGACAATTCGCTGAAGAACCCACCGGAGGCAACCCCGGCGTTGTTGACGATCACATCGATACCGCCCAGCTTGACTTCGCAGGCCTGGGCAAAGGCCGTGAGCTGGCTGTAGTCACGCACATCACACCGCTGGATAAACCCGTCGCCACCGGCCTGGCGCACCAGCGCCAGGGTTTCCTGCAAGCCCGGCTCGCTGACATCCGACAAGGCCAGTTGCCAGCCCTCCCGGGCCCAGCGCAGAGCGATTTCGCGACCCAGGCCAGATCCAGCGCCGGTGATCATCATGCGATTTTGCATAGGAAGTAGCCTTGTGGTTCAGGGAAGAAGTACGCGCCAGTGTAGCGAAGGTTATTCATCGACCCATGCACCATCAAGTTGCTGAATGCCCGAAGCAAACCAAAGGCCCGGTCGGATGCCGGAGCACGGGGTAAGTTCAATCTTTTCAAACTAAGTGCGAAGCAGCACAACAATTAAAAAAGAAATAAACCAGTAGCCAAATCGAGTTAAAAAAACAGGGAATTTTCTGCAAAGTGCAGGAGTCGGATCAATTAAGGCAGCCGTTTTAAATGACCGGCGCTATCACTTGATACTCAGGTATTTCTCAGAAGACGAATAAGGAAAACACACTATGAGCCTCATTCTTATCATTGTTCTGATCCTCCTGCTGGTCGGCGGCCTGCCGGTGTTCCCGCACTCACGCAACTGGGGTTATGGGCCATCGGGCATTCTCGGTACGGTGCTGGTGGTGCTGTTGATCCTGTTGCTGCTGGGCAAGATATAACGGCTGTAACCCATAACTGTAGGAGCGAGCTTGCTCGCGAATAACACCCAGGCAATGCGTTTCTTCAGGATAAACGTGCCGGCTCTGAGTTCTTCGCGAGCAAGCTCGCTCCTACAGAAAAAGATGCAAAAAAAAGAGGCCTTGAAGAAGGCCTCTTTTTTATTGGCGACGATTAGTCCGGCTTGCCGTCTACCACGCCTGCGGTGTTATCCAACAGGCTCTTGGTAGCAGTTTGCAGGAACGACTCAAGTTTCTGCTTAAGTTGCGCCTCATCCGCCGACTCAGGGATCACCTTGCCAGTAGGGTTGGCACCCAGTTCGTATTGCCACAGCTTCGGTGGCATTTCCTTGGGCAGTACCAACACGCGGTCAGCGGTGAGCAAGGCCACGGTCTGGTCGCTGCCCGATGGCTTGATCACGCCAAAGCCCTTGTCGCCTTCCGGCAAGTTGAGCAGGTCACGGCCCCAGCACTGGTGACGGGTTTCACCGCCCAGGCGCCCCATGATGGTCGGCACGATATCGATCTGCGTACCCACGGTGTGGTCACGCACGCCGAACTTGTCCTGCACGCCCGGTGCGATCAACAGCAACGGCACGTTGAAACGGCCCAGGTCCATTTCGGTGATCTGTTGCTCGTTACCGAAACCATGGTCGCCGACGATCACAAACAGGGTGTCCTTGAAGTACGGCTCCTTGCGGGCCTTCTCGAAGAACTGGCCCAAGGCCCAGTCGGAGTAACGCATGGCCGTCAAATGCTCGTTGAGGCGGCCACGGTCAGTGACCGGCGCGACTGGCAACGGTGTCGGCAAGGCATACGGCGTATGGTTGGACAGGGTTTGCAGCAGTGCGTAGAACGGCTTGCCGCCTTCGCGCGCCTTCAACTCTTGCAGGCCACGGTCGAACATGTCCTGGTCGGACACGCCCCAGGTCGGATCGGAGAACACCGGGTCGACGAAGTCGTTGCGGCCAATGAAGTTGGTCATGCCCTGGTTGCTGAAGAAGCCCGACTGGTTATCCCAGGCGAAGTCGCCGTTGTAGACATACACGTCGTCGAAATCACGGGCGCTGAGCAATTGCGGCAAGCCCGACAGCTTGTGGCTGCCTTCCGGGGTCTGCATCAGGTATTCGAAGCCTGGCAGGTTCGGGAAGCACGCCATGGTGGCGAACATGCCCTGGTGGGTATGGGTGCCATTGGAGAAGAAACGGTCGAACAGCAGGCCTTCCTTGGTCAACTCATCGAAGTACGGCGTGATCTTGCCGTTGCTGCCCAACGCGCCCACCGAGTGACCGGCGAAGCTTTCCATCAGGATCACCACGACGTTCTTGATCGGCAGGGTCTTCTCGGCCGGTGGCGTGAAGTCACGGCGCACGGCGGCAGTGTCGGTATCCACCAGTTTCTCGTCCGGCAGTACCAGCATGTCGCGCACGGTCTGGGTGGCCAGCGGTTGCTCAAGGGTGGCTTTCCAGACGTTCTCGCGATGCTCGGAGAAACGCGCCTTGGCCGCACCGATCAGCGACAGCGTACCGTTGAGGCCCAGGTGGTTGGCGAAGTTGGAGTCGGTGGTGTACACGTCACCCCAACGCATCGGCGGGCCCTGGCGCAGGGTGCCGCGTGCGGCGACCACGGCGATCAGCAGGCAGACCACGAACACCGCAATGCGGCTGTACCACGGGGCAACCTGGCGAGTGCCGACGGTGCCACCGCTGAACGGGCCACGCGGGCGCGTCGCGCGGTCGGCGCCCTTGAAGGCGATGCTCAGGATAAACGTACCGACCGCCCAACCCAGCAGGTAGCGCACCACCGGGAAGCCGTACCAGAGCATGCTCATCACGGTTTTCGGATCTTCCTTGACGTACTGGAAGACCAGGCCGTTGAGGCGCTGGTGGAACTCGCGGTAGAAGTCCATCTCCATCAGGCCAAGGAACAGCGCGATGCTGGAGACCACGGTCAGCCACAACCGGAAGAACCCGCGGGCAGCCATGGCGCGCACACTGAACAGGGCCAGGATCAGCGGAATGCTCAGGTACACCACCAGACGCAAGTCCATGCGCAGGCCATTGACGAACGCTTCAAGGAACGTCGAGGCCGGGGTATCGAGCATCATGTCGCTGTTGTACACCAACAGCCCGAGGCGCAGCAGGGAGAGCATCACCATCATGACCAGGGCGCAAAGCAGCGTGTAGGCCAGGTGGGATTTGACGGTGGGTTGCAGCAAGCGATTAGAAGCTCGCTGCTGATTCAGGGCGTCCGGGTTTGCCATGTTGTTTGAGGACCCATTGGAAGTTTAAGTTGCGAAATAATGCAGCGGCGTCCTGCCCCGGCCAATGAAGGCGCAGGGTCCAGGTATTACGCGGTGGGCAGATGGTGCCCGATCAACGTCGGCAACGCTATTGATTACTCATCGCGCAGGGCTCCTGGCGGCACACACGGGCCGTGGCAGGAAAATAAAGCGGGGGAATTGTCTTGGATGAAGTGTGAAAATTTTGTCCAGCGAATATCTCGACACACAAATCTTCAGAACACAGGAGAAGCAATTGTGGGAGCGGGCTTGCTCCCACATTTACTGTGCTCACTCGAAAAATGGAGTGTGTCGGTCAGATCCGCACATTGCCCCGTGGCCCGGCAATGGCCCAGATAATCAGGCCCAGCACCGGCAGGAACAGGATCAACAGGATCCACAACACTTTGGCCCCGGTCCCGGCGCCGCTTTTGAAGACGTTGATGATCGCCCAGATATCCAGCGCCAGGATGATCAACCCGATCAGGCTGTTAAATGTGGAACCCATGGTGTCGCTCCTAAGTGAGGGCTTGCCTGCTTAGGATAGCCAGCCCTGGCGAGGGTTCCGTTTTATTTCAGACGTGCAATGCAATGCGCAGGGCCTCCAGGGACGGCTCACCCTTGATCCCGACTTCGGCACACAACTCCAGCACCCGTGGTACGTCGTTGCCATACACCAATACCGCCTGGATTTCGTCATCGAGCAACTGGCTGAAATTCATCAGCGTATAACCGCCGTTTTCCGGGTTCATGGCGCCGAGTTGGATCTGGATCCGATTGAGCGCAGTCAGCGCCTCGGTCTTGGCCAGTTGCTTGGGCTTGAGGTTGAACGCAACGCTGGGGCCAAAGGACGCGACGATCTGGGCGAACAGTTCCTGGTAGGTATCGGCCTGGAACAGCACCGTTTCCGGCAGGCTGCCCACCACAATCCACTCACCCAGGGGGATGGGGAAGGTGTCGTCGTAGTTGATATCAGGGTTGGCCGCCAGAAATCCCTCGGCATCGGCGTAGGCCTGGGTGGCTTCGTCGGCGATCTGCACGATCTCGGCGTCACCCAGGCAACCGGAACTGATTTTAGTGATGAGTTCGACGAGCGCGGTGTTCATGGGCGAATCCTGTGGCGAGGCTGATTTTGAGGGCGCAAAGCCTACACCAGTTTTTGCAACTGCGCCGTCGTATCCACAGCCCCCATGGTCTGGGCGGCCACCAGGGCGGTTACACCCTGGGCATCCGTAGCCTTGGGGTTGGCCCCCACGCTGAGCAGGTACTCGACCATTTCGGTGCGATTGAACATCGCCGCCATCATCAGTGCCGTGCGGCCATCGGCAGATGCCCCTTCAACCGGGGCGCCACCTTCGATCAGCGCCTTGACCACCTCAAGGTTGCCCTTGAACGCAGCACCGGCGATGGGCAACTGGTTTTTGTCGTTGGCCATCTGCGGGTCGGCCTTGAACTCCAGCAACACTTTCACCGCCTCGGCATGCCCGTGATAGGCCGCCAACATCAACAAGGTATCGCCATTGTGGTTACGCAGATTGACCGGCAAGCCCTTGGCCAACAGTGCCGCCAACATGGCGGCATCGCCCCGGCGAGCTACGTCGAAGACCTGCTCGGCAAATTCGGCGGCTTCTTCTTCGGTCATTTGTTTGGCTTGATCTGACATCTGCGGCTCCCTGTAAGGTGTTTCGTAAGGCCGTCAGTTTCCCGAGCAACCGTACGCCTGTCATCCCTTTTTTGCCGAAGGCCGCGATAGTCGTGCCCTATCACATACCGTCAGTAGCGATATTTTCCACCCTGAATATCCGCCAACACCTGCCCGGTCACCGGAACATAGGCATCAGTGCCCGGCAGCCAGGCATACAGTGGGTCATCACCGACCTTGGCCGGGTCGAACGCCTCTTCCTTGAGCCGCACTTTCTGATACTTGAAGGTGCCGGTGGTTTCCATCTTCACCTTGACCCGCAGGAACAGCGGCACAGCATAGGCTGGCATCTGACTCTGGGCGAACTGCAGCAATGCCTGCATATCCAGGGTTGCCAGGGATTCGGTCGGGGTAATCGCCGCCATCCCGGCCCGCCCGTTGGTGTTGGCGATTTCCACACCGTAGGCCACCGCCTCGGTGATCTGCGGGTGTTGCATGAAGATGTTTTCCACCTCGGTGGTGGAAACGTTCTCGCCCTTCCAACGATAGGTGTCGCCCAGGCGGTCGACGAACTGCGCATGGCCAAAGCCGATGCTGCGCAACAGATCGCCGGTGTTGAAATAGCGATCGCCCTTTTCGAATACGTCGCTCAACACCACCTTGCGGTTCTTTTCCGGGTCGGTGTAACCATCGAACGGCGCCTTGTCGTCGATCCTGGCCAGCAGCAGGCCCTGGCCGCCCTTCTGCACTTCACGCATAAAACCGTTGCTGCCACGGATCGGTTCGCAGGTGTCGTGAGCGTAGTCCACCAGTGCCCAGTGCATCAGGGAAAAGCCGATGGTGTTGTCGAAATTCAGCACATTGGTGAAACCGATATTACCGTCGCTGGCTGCATACAGTTCGCAGATATGATCGACGCCAAAGCGCTCCTTGAACGGCCCCCACACCCCGGGGCGCAAGCCGTTACCGATCATCTTCACCACGCGGTTGTCGCGGTCGCGCGGGCTTGGCGGCTGGTCGATCAGGTAGCGGCACAACTCACCGACATACCCCAGGGTCGTTGCGTTGAATTTGCGCACATCGTCCCAGAACTGGCTGGCGCTGAACTTGCGGCGGATGGCAAACCCCGACGCGCCGGCAATCGCCGAGCCCCAGCACACACACAGCCCCGTGGCGTGGTACAGCGGCAGGGTGCAATAGACGACATCCTCAGGCCCCATATCCAGGGCGATGGTGCCGAAGCTGGCCGAGGACTTCATCCAGCGGCCATGCTTGAAGATGCCGGCCTTGGGCAAACCGGTGGTGCCGGAGGTATAGATATAGAAGCACGGGTCGTTGAAGTAGATCTGTTGGCTGCTGGCCGGGTTATCCGTCGAGCAGTCCGCGCTGACGGCCATCAGGTCGATGTACCCGTGAGGCACCGGCACCGCCTGTTGATCGGCAACATACCAGGTGCGTAGCGGATCGATCGCCACCTGCTCACGCACCGCGTCAAAGGCTGCGACCAGTTCGGCACCGACAACAATCGCCACCGGGTTCACCAGGGTCAGGCTGTGCACCAGCACCGCCTGGGTTTGTGCGGTGTTGAGCATGGCGCAGATACCGCCGACCTTGGCCACTGCCAGCACGGTCAGCAGCAGCTCGGGGCGGTTTTCAATAAACAGCGCGACCACATCGCCCTTGCCAATGCCTTGGGCCTGCAGGTGATGGGCGATGCGGTTGGCGTGCTGGTTGGCCTGGCGATAACTGAGGACCTGATCGCCGTACAACAGGGCCGCACCCTCGGGATTGCGCTGGGTGGCCTGTTCGAAGGTCCAGCCCAGCCCGCACGGCTGGTCGGGGTCCGTGATATTGGCGACGCGGATACCGCGCACCAATCGTGGCAGGGCCCTGACAATGGTCGGCACCTTACGCAACATCATGCCGAGGGTGATCATCTCGCTGTTCGGATTGCTCATGCACAAAAGTCCTTTTTCTTATTATTCGTATGACCCGCGGGCGTTCATACGGTGTAGGACCGTTCCTGAATGCCTTGCAGGAAAATACGCCAGCCATTCCTTGGCTGTACACGCAGGATTTGCAATGTTTTGTATCCCGGGGAACGGCGCCCCCCAGTACCGCTCGTCACCGGTCAATAGCGCAAAATGCAGGATGCACGATGGCCATTCATGCATATTGCACGAAACCGAAAATGCTGATTTTTTGTAAATCATTGATTTATAAGGATATTTTATAAATCACAATACTGGCACAATCACTGCACCTATCACTCCATGCCGCACAACACGAGCCAATGGAGCCGATAGACATGAGCCTGATCCAAGACAAATTCGCTTCTGTATTCTCCAGCTACGACGTCACCACCCAACCGCGTCCTGACGGTGGCATCCTGCTGACCTTGCGTAACACCGAAGGCAAGCAGATCAAGCGCTCGATCTCCTACCAGCAACTGCACACCGCCGATCAACTGACCTGGGTCATCAGCGCCATCCGTCGTGACCTGGCAGAACAGGCCAGCGAATTGCCACAGATTTCGATGCTGCAAAGTCAGAATCGCTTTGCCCTGCCGACGTACCACTCGGCATAAGTGCAGGTCAGTTTCCCAGGGCCGTGAAGCCGTGATGCTTCACGGCCCTTTTTTTACCCGCACAATCCGCGCTTGATCGCCTCGCTCACCGCCTGGACTCGGTTATTGACGTGCAATTTGCAGTAGATATTGCGCAGATGAAACTTCACCGTGGCCTGTGAGACACAACGTATACGGCTGATTTCCCACACTGTCTTGCCCTCCGTGGCCCAGCGCAGTATTTCCAACTCTTTGACCGTCAGCGGTTTATCCGGCAACGACGGTGCGCCGCCAGCCCGGTCGTCGGACGCCTGCTCACACACATCCACCGCCGCGTTTGCCGCAGGCTCAACGGATGGGGTGGGCTCCTCTGGGCTGCTCATGCATGCCTCTCCCTCTCGTAGTGATTTGCACTGCCAATATTCGGACTCCTCCTATTGACAGATAAGTACACAGCGACGGGAGAGTTACACAAAGCCTGGGATTAACACATCGACCCACAGACAAATAGCCGGAACTTACAAACTATAGAGTCCATTCCCACAAACTTATCCAACTTAAGTGTATTGAATAAGTTTGCAGATCGTGAACTAACGTCAATCATCCAGCCCAGGAAATCCTTGGGCGATCTCACTGCCAGTCACGTGTGCCACGGCCCCGGACGCGGTCTTGAACAGGCTGATTGCGACCACTCGCGGCTCCTCTCCCAAATCAAACCAGCGTGGCACGCCGGCCGGTATGCGCAGCAGGTCGTGTTTTTCGCACAGCACCGTGTAGACATAGTCGTCGATGTGCAGGCCAAGCAGCCCGCGCCCAGCAGCGAACAGGCGGATTTCATCGGCGTCATGGCGATGTTCATCACGCAAGCGCGCCCGCACCCCATCCTGCTGCGGGTGCTCGCGGCTCACGCTCAACACCTCCACCTGCGCGTAGCCCTCTGCGGTCATCAAGCTGTCGATCTGCCCCTGGTACGCCGCCGTCACCTCAGCCGTGCTGGCCCCGGCCTCCACGCGGGTGCTGGCCTGCCAGCGTTCAAAACCCACACCCTGCTCGGCCAGGGTCTGGGCAATATCGTCAACGTGGGTCAAGACTTTGTTCGGGGTGTCCGGGGTAGAGACGTGATAAACGCAAAGAATGCTCATGAAAGGAGTCCTCGGGCAGTAAGAATATTCAGATGATGGACCGGGCTCATGGCCGCTCCTCGGGCAAGCGCACGGCCATGATCAACGCGGCTGCCAAGGCCGCGAGGCTGGCAATACTGAATGTGAGGGTGGGCCCCAGTTGGTTCCAGCTGTACCCGGAATACAAGGCGCCCAGCGCACCACCCGTACCGGCCAGCGCAGCATAAAGAGCCTGACCCTGGCCTTGCTGGCGCGCACCGAAGCTACGCTGCACAAACTGGATGGCCGCCGCATGAAAGCTGCCAAAGGTCGCGGCATGCAGCAGTTGGGCAAACAGCAGCACCCACAGGAACTCGGCGAACGATCCCAGCAACAACCAGCGCAACGCCGCCAACAGAAAGCTGGCCACCAGCACCCGACGCACCGAGAAACGCGTGAGAATCCGGCTCATGGCCATGAACATCAACACTTCCGCCACTACGCCAAGGGCCCACAACAGGCCGATCACGCCACGGCTGTAGCCCAGGTTTTCCAGGTGCAGGGTGAGGAAGGTGTAGTACGGGCCGTGGCTCATTTGCATCAAGGCGACACAGGCATAAAACGCCAGCACACCAGGGCTGCGCAACTGCCGCAGGAAACCGTCGCCGACCCCACCATCGCCAGTGGAAACCGGCTGGGCATTGGGCACCCACAAACTGGCACCGATGATACCGGCCATGATCAACACGATCGCCACCGGGTAGATATCCAGGCTCAAGGCCTCGAACAATCGCCCCAAGGCAACCACTGCGAGGATAAACCCGACGGAGCCCCACAAGCGGACCTGGCTATAGCGCGAGGTCTGGCCTTGCAGGTGCGCCAGAGTGATGACCTCAAACTGTGGCAGCACCGCATGCCAGAAGAACGCATGCAGGGCCATCACCAGCGCCAGCCAGGCATAGCTCTGGCTGACGAAGATCAGCGAGAAGCTCAGCAACGTGCACACCGCGCCAAATCGCACGATGGCCAGGCGCCGACCGGTGTAGTCCCCCAGCCAGCCCCAGATATTGGGAGCTACGCAGCGCATCAGCATCGGGATCGCTACCAGCTCACCAATGCGCGCGCTGGAGAACCCCAGATGATGGAAGTACAGCGCCAGGAATGGCGCCGTCGCCCCCAGCAGGGCGAAATAGAACAGATAGAAGCTGGAAAGTCGCCAGTACGGGAGCGCTGTCACGGTCAGACCGTCACAGCTGGCCCAGCACCGGGGTACTCACACGCACATCGGCATTCTGCCCACGGTGACGCAACAGGTGATCCATCAGCACAATGGCCATCATTGCCTCGGCAATCGGCGTGGCGCGGATCCCGACACAAGGGTCATGGCGGCCCTTGGTGATCACCTCCACCGGGTTGCCATGCACATCGATGGAACGGCCCGGCGTGGTGATGCTCGACGTCGGCTTGAGTGCCAGGTGCGCCACAATCGGCTGGCCGGACGAGATACCGCCGAGAATGCCGCCCGCATTGTTGCTGACAAAACCTTCGGGGGTCAGCTCATCGCGATGCTCGGTGCCGCGCTGGGCCACGCAAGCGAAACCGGCGCCGATTTCCACGCCCTTGACCGCGTTGATGCTCATCAGCGCGTGGGCCAGTTCGGCGTCCAGGCGGTCGAAGATCGGCTCGCCCAGGCCCGGCATCACCCCTTCGGCGACCACGGTGATCTTGGCGCCCACCGAGTCCTGGTCACGGCGCAACTGGTCCATATAGGCTTCCAGTTCCGGCACCTTGTCCGGGTCGGGGCTGAAGAAAGCGTTGTCTTGCACGCTGTCCCAGGTCTTGAACGGGATTTCAATCGGGCCCAGTTGGCTCATGTAGCCACGAATCACGATGCCCTGGGTTGCCAGGTACTTCTTGGCGATGGCCCCGGCCGCCACGCGCATCGCGGTTTCCCGCGCCGAACTGCGGCCACCGCCACGGTAGTCGCGCTCGCCGTATTTATGGTGGTAGGTGTAGTCGGCGTGGGCCGGGCGGAACAGGTCCTTGATCGCCGAGTAGTCCTTGGACTTCTGGTCGGTGTTGCGGATCAACAGGCCGATGGCGCACCCGGTGGTGCGGCCTTCGAACACGCCGGAGAGGATTTCGACTTCGTCGGGCTCCTGGCGCTGGGTGGTGTGGCGGCTGGTGCCGGGCTTGCGGCGGTCGAGGTCGCGCTGCAGGTCGTCCAGGGACAGCTCAAGGCCGGGCGGGCAGCCGTCGACAATGGCGACCAACGCCGGGCCATGGCTTTCGCCCGCGGTGGTGACAGTGAACAGCTTGCCGTAGGTATTGCCGGACATGCAGGGCGCTCCGTGAAATCAGTTGAATCAACTCAACCGTGATAACTAAGCGCGCCAGTATACGCAGGCTCACCCAGTAGTTCATCCTCGAAACCTTCCCGGTAGACGTTGGTCCAACCGGCACCTTCCTCATGATGGCGCGATGATGCTGCGAGTTTTGCTGTTCACCCTCACCCTGATCTGTACCGTGGCCCACGCCGCCGCGCCTGTGGTGCTGCAACGCCCCATCAGCCTGGACACCGGCAGCGGCGAGTTGTTTGGCTCGTTGCTGCTGCCCCAATCCGCCAAACCCGTGCCCGTGGTGCTGATCATTGCCGGCTCCGGCCCCACCGACCGCAACGGCAACAGCGCCGACGGTGCACGCAACGACAGCCTCAAGCGCCTGGCCTGGGTGCTGGCCCGGCACAACATCGCCAGCGTGCGCTATGACAAACGCGGCGTGGCCGCCAGCCTCAAGGCCACGCCCGACGAGCGCAACCTGACCCTGGATGCCTATGTAGCCGACGCCGTGGCCTGGGGCAAATTGCTCAAGGCCGACCCGCGTTTCGGGCCCTTGGTGGTGCTGGGCCACAGTGAAGGTGCCTTGGTTGCGACCCTGGCCGCGCCTGAACTCGACCCCGCCGGGGTGATTTCCCTGTCCGGCAGTGCCCGCCCGGTGGACCAGGTAATTCGCCAGCAACTGGCCGACCACATGCCCCCTGCCCTGCTGCTGCGCAGTAACCAGATTCTGGATCGGCTCAAGGCCGGCCAGGTCGATGCCGATGTGCCCGGCCCGTTGCAGAGTATTTTCCGTCCCAGCGTTCAGCCTTACCTGATTAGCCTGTTTCGGGCAGACCCTGCGGCGGCTTTCGCCCGCCTGACGATGCCGGCGCTGATTGTCCAGGGCACCACCGACCTGCAAGTGGGGGTCGCCGATGCCGAAAAGCTCAAAGAGGCCAAACCCGACGCCGAACTGGCGGTGATTCCCGGCATGAACCACGTCATGCGCATCGTGCCCAACGACGTGAAACAGCAACTGAATTCCTACAACGATCCGCAATTGCCCCTCGCCGATGCGCTGGGCAGGCGCCTGGTTGGCTTTATCGACGGACTTCGCCCCCGATAAGCGACTATTGACCCTCCAGTCCTGGAGAAAACGGCCGATAAGCACAGGGTCGACAGCAAAAAGCCTGTCGACTTGCAGGGCTTGGACAGGATCGCGCCGAATGACGAACACCGAAGCAGTACCGCAACCTCCCGCCGACACCACCGCCGACACCGAAACGGCGGCAGCGGCTGCGCTGCCGTGGGCGGAGGTTGAGGCCGAACACTTCAAAATGCTGCGCCTGGCGCCCTTGGCCACCGATCGCGCCACGGGTGCACGGCCATTGCGCTTTGTGCAGTTTGGCTACGCCGAACGCAACAACAAGGACCATAGCCTGCTGCGCATGGTCATCCAATTGCCCAGCCAACGGGTGCGACGCGAACAGAATCACCTCGATGTCTGGGTCGACCACGCCACCCACCGCGTGCATTTCGGCCCGGGCAACAGCCTGGAAATCGAACCGGCAAACCGTGGCCTTGGCCGTTTCCTGGTCGCCCAGGGCGCCGCATGGGCGAAAAAGAAGTGGTCGCACTATCGCGTCGACGGCGTCGACCTGGCGAACAAGGACGCACTGAACGAAGCCACGCGCCTGCGTCGCGACCACTTCTTGCGCATCCAGGGTTTTGACGTGGCCTATGCCGATGTCCAGCATCTGAAGGGCCATGTGCAACCGGGCAAGGTCAGCGAGGTGCTGGACAGTTGGAACACCGAGAAGGTGCAGTTCGTGGAGATCCTGGAGGCGGCGCAGATGCTGCAACAGGCCGAGCAGAACCTGGTGGAGCAGGAAGTGAAACTGCGCCACGAAGAAGAAAAGGTCATCAAGTTCAAGCGTGAAGACAGCGGCTTGCGCTTCACCATTACCTGCCTGGTGGCGTTTACCGTGTTCCAGGCGGGGTTGCTGATCTGGATTGCGACGCACCGCTGACAACGCGGTTTAACTGAACAAAGCACCTCAAATGTAGGAGCTGGCTTGCCTGCGATGCAGACGACTCGGTGTATCAGCTACACCGAGTTGATGCCATCGCAGGCAAGCCTGCTCCTACATGGGCCGGGCTAGACCCTGGAGGCAAACACCGCCTGATGCTCCCGGCACTGCTGCGCCGTCAGCATGAACACGCCATGGCCACCGTTCTGGAATTCCAGCCAGGCAAAATCCACTTCCGGGTACAGCGCTTCAACGTGCACCTGGCTGTTGCCCACCTCGACAATCAGCAAGCCCTTCTCGGTCAAATGATCGGCCGCTTCGGCCAACATCCGACGCACCAGGTTCAAACCGTCATCACCACAGGCCAGGCCCAGCTCGGGTTCGTGCTGGTATTCGTCGGGCATGTCGGCGAAATCCTCGGCATCGACATACGGCGGGTTGGACACAATCAGGTCAAAACGCTGGCCGGGCAAACCGTCGAAGCCATCACCCTGCACGGTGTAGACGCGCTCATCGGCGCCGTGGCGCTCAATGTTCTGGTTGGCCACTTCCAGCGCCTCGTAGGACAAGTCCCCCAGCACCACTTCGGCCTCCTGGAACTCGTAGGCGCAGGCAATGCCGATGCAACCGGAGCCGGTGCACAGATCAAGGATGCGCGCCGGCGGCTGGGCCAGCCAGGGTTCGAAGCGGTTTTCGATCAGTTCGCCAATCGGTGAGCGCGGGATCAGCACACGCTCGTCCACGATAAACGACATGCCGCAGAACCAGGCCTCTTTCAACAGGTAGGCCGTAGGCACGCGCTCGTGGATACGGCGATGCAGCAAGCGCTGCACATGGGCGACTTCCTCTTCTTCCAGATTGCAGTCCAGGTAACTGTCGGCAATTTCCCAAGGCAGGTGCAGTGCACCGAGTACCAATTGCCGGGCTTCGTCCCAGGCATTGTCGGTACCATGGCCAAAAAACAGGTCTTCCCCATGGAAACGGCTGACAGCCCAACGGATATGGTCGCGCAAGGTGCGCAGGCGGGAAGTGATCACGGGGGCAAGCTCCAGGAAAAAACGACTGGCAATTCTAACAGCCTTAAGCTGTACGGACGATGTCTGAAAAACCTTTGCAGCACGTCAGTGTTAACCTGATTCAAGGTTTTTCTGCTACACAGCACCCCCTCTTGACATGGCTGTAGGCCAACAACGGCGCACCTTACGTTAGTAGCGATTCACAGAACCGCTCAGCCAGAGGACAATGTCGCAAAAGCCCCACTCACAGGAGCCCCAGAATGTCCGTTCCAAAGACGATGTTTCAACTCAGCGGTCGCGGTTACGCACCGGCCAATTTGAGCCACGCGACCCTTGTGATCATCGATGCCCAGAAAGAGTATTTGAGCGGCCCGCTCGCCTTGTCGGGCATGGACGCAGCGGTAGACAACATCAAGCAACTGAGCGCCGCCGCACGCAAGGCCGGGCGCCCCATTGTGCATGTCCGTCACCTGGGCACCGTCGGCGGCCTGTTCGACCCTCAGGGCGAGCGCGGCGAGTTCATTCCTGGCCTGGAACCGCAAGACGACGAAACCATCATCGGCAAGTTGCTGCCCAGCGCCTTCCACGGCACGCCCCTGGAAAAAACCCTACAGGACCTGGGCTCCCTGGACTTGATCGTCTGCGGTTTCATGAGCCACTCCAGCGTCAGCACCACCGTGCGCGCGGCGAAGAACCTGGGCTTTCGCTGCACCCTGGTGGAAGACGCCTGCGCCACCCGCGATTTGCCTTACAAGGGCGGCATCCTCAGCGCCGAACATGTCCAGCAAACTGAAATGGCCATCATGGCCGACAACTTCGCCACCCTCGCCTTGACCCAAGATCTGATCTGATCGCCCTGTCGATGAGCGGCGCGGCCATCTTGCGGCCCCGCTCATCCGCTAAAGCCTGTCATTTACCGCAATTGCCTCCCAGCCCGGAACAAGTTGTTTATCTTCCGGTCGAAGGGCCGATACCCTGGAGGAAAGGTCGGAATGAAGATATCCGATGGATTTGACGCTCGTCGCTTGCGCCCCAAGGGCCAGAGCAACTGGCGTTTGCGCCTGGGCGCGGTGTTTGCCGCGCTGCTCGCGCTGTTTGGCTTGCTGCTCTCGTTGGCCGGTGGCGCCGCGCTGTCTGGCCACTCGCCTGCGTTGGGCGAACTCAATACCAGCCCGGGCGGTGCGGCGGTGCTGTTAGTCGGCGGGCTGTTGATCCTGTGGCTCGGCGTCTGGTTGTGGCGCCGTTGCCGACGCCGCATGCGTGAACCACTGGCGCTGAACATCGCCTCACACCTGATGAAAAAGCACGACTGATCGAGCACTGATAGCGTTTTGTCCCGCATCAACCGCGCTGATTTGGGTAAACTGCCCGCCCTTCGCGGAGGCTGCCATGCAAGACGACGATTTTTCCCTGTTCAAAAACGAGCTGCGCGGCGTCAAGCCGATCAAGCACGACCGCGCCGATACCGGCAAACCCAAGGCCGACCGCGCGCAGATCGCCAAACTGCGCCAGGCGGCCACGGTGCGCACTGACGCCACCACGGTGGACGGCCTGTCGGACCAGTTCGTGATTGACGTCGGCCCCGAAGACGAGTTGATGTGGTCCCGCGACGGGGTCCAGGAAAGCCAGGTGCGCAAGCTCAAGGCTGGGCAGATCCCGTTCGAAGGCAGCCTCGACCTGCATGGCATGACCGTGGAAAAGGCCCGGGAAACCCTCTGGGCCTTCCTTGCCGAAGCCACCAAATTCGAAATCCGCTGCGTACGCGTCACCCACGGCAAGGCCGTGCGCCTGGACGGCAAGCGCCCCATGATCAAGAGCCACGTCAATACCTGGCTACGCCAGCATGCCCAAGTGCTCGGCTTCACCTCCTGCCAACCGCGCCATGGCGGCGCCGGCGCGGTGTATGTGATGCTCAAGCGCACGATGCTCGAAGGGCGTGACGAGTAACCCACGCTTGCAGCGATCTGCCGGCCACCGTACCCTTGCACTTTGCGAAAATCCCACAGGTAGTTTCATGTCCCTGGAACAGAATTACACAGCGATCCTCGGCCAAATCGGCGAGGACGTCTCCCGCGAGGGCCTGCTCGACACGCCAAAACGTGCCGCCAAGGCCATGCAATACCTTTGCCGCGGCTATGAGCAGACACTGGAAGAGGTCACCAACGGTGCCCTGTTCAGCTCCGACAGCAGCGAAATGGTGCTGGTCAAGGACATCGAGTTGTACTCGCTGTGCGAACACCACTTGCTGCCGTTCATCGGCAAGGCCCATGTCGCCTATATCCCGAGCGGCAAGGTGCTGGGCCTGTCGAAGGTCGCGCGGATTGTCGACATGTATGCCCGTCGCCTGCAGATCCAGGAAAACCTCAGCCGCCAGATCGCCGATGCGGTCCAGCAGGTGACCGGTGCCCTGGGCGTTGCCGTGGTGATCGAGGCCAAGCACATGTGCATGATGATGCGCGGTGTGGAGAAGCAGAATTCGTCGATGATCACGTCGGTGATGCTGGGTGAGTTCCGCGAAAACGCGGCCACCCGCAGCGAGTTCCTCAGCCTGATCAAGTAACCGGCGGCGCCAGGAAAAACCGGCATTCATCGCCGGTTTTTTTTCGCCCGTGGAAATCAGGTAAGCTGCGGCCCCTTCTGTCATGGGCAAGAGGTTTCAGCCATGTTCGTCAAAGCACTTCGAGTGGGCCTCGGCCACGTCATCATCGCGGGCGATTTCCTGACCCGCCCACGTAAAAAACAGCGCAGCGCCGAGCAACAGGCGCAGGTCAATGAAGCGGCCAAGGGCCTGACCCTGTACCAGTTCCACGCCTGCCCGTTCTGCGTGAAGACGCGCCGCACCCTGCACCGCCTGAATGTGCCGGTGGCGCTCAAGGATGCGAAGAACAACGAGCAGGACCGCGAGGCTTTGCTGACGCAAGGTGGCAAGATCAAGGTGCCGTGCCTGCGTATCGAAGAAAACGGCCAGACCACCTGGATGTATGACTCCAAGGTAATCATCGATTACCTGGATAAGCGCTTCGCCGCGATCTGACAGAAAACGCGGTCAAAATGTGGGAGCGGGCTTGCTCGCTCCCACATTTTGACCGCGCCTATCAGTCGAGCATCGGCACGTGCTTGGGGTGGCTGGCCACACGCTCAAGCCAGGCTTGCACGGCTGGGTAGGGGCTCAGGTCGAAGCCACCTTCATGGGCCACATGGGTGTAGGCATACAACGCAATGTCGGCAATCGAATACTGGTCGCCCACCAGGTACGGCGTGGCTTGCAGTTGTTTTTCCATGACCTTCAGCGCCTTGTAGCCGCCTTTATGGGTGGTTTTGTACTCCTCCAGCCGATCGTCCGGCAGGCCCAGGTAAAGCTGGATAAACCGCGCCACTGCAATGTACGGCTCATGGCTGTATTGCTCGAAAAACTGCCATTGCAACACCTGCGTGCGCAGGCGCGGCTCGCTGGGCAGGAATTCGCTGCCGTCGGCGAGGAAGTTGAGGATCGCATTGGACTCCCATAGGCAAGTGCCGTCTTCCAGTTCCAGCACCGGGATCTTGCCGTTGGGGTTCTTCGCCAGGAACTCGGCGGTCTGTGTGTCGCCATTCAAGATGTCGACATTCACCCACTCATACGCGATGCCGAGCAGGTTGAGCATCAACTTGATCTTGTAGCAGTTGCCCGAGCGGTAATCGCCATAAACCTTGTACATGAAGCTCCCCTTATGCCGCTTGCGCGCGCTGTGCTTGACGGACCACCGCCGCGAGACGCTTGAGACCTTCGTCCAGGCGCGCCGGGTCGATGTGGCTGAAATTGAGCCGCAGGTGCCCATGGTGCTGGTCTGGCTCGGAAAAGAACGGTTCACCGGGCATGAACGCCACGTCCTGATCGAGCGCTGGTGCCAACAAGGTGCGGGTATCCAAGGGCTGTTTCAAGGTCAGCCAGAAGAATAATCCCCCCTGAGGCACTTGCCAGTCGGCCAGCTCATCGAAGTGGCGCTTCAGTGCCGCCTGGAACCCATCACGACGCTCACGGTAAAAACTGCGCAGTTGCACCAGGTGCTGCTGGTAGCGCTCGGTGCCGATCCACTGCATGGCCTGCCATTGGCCAACGCGGTTGGTGTGCAGGTCCGCCGACTGCTTGAGCTTGAGCAGATGGGGAAACAAATCGGGGCTGGCGATCAGGTAACCGACACGCAAGCCGGGGAGCAGGGTTTTCGATACGGTGCCGGTGTAGATCCAGCTGGCCTTGCGCAGCCGGCTGACAATCGGCCGCGCACTGGCGCCATCGAAGGTCAACTCGCGGTAAGGCTCGTCTTCGATCAGGGTCACGCCGAACTCATCCAGCAAGGCCGCTACGGCGTCGCGCTTGGCTTCGCTGTAGCGCACCGCCGAAGGGTTCTGGAAGGTCGGGATCAAGTAGATGAATGCCGGGCGATGGCGTTCCAGATTGCTGCGCAGCGCCGTCAGGTCCGGGCCATCGGCTTCCAGTTCCACGGTCAGGCAATCGGCGCCGAACAGTTGGAAGATCTGCAGGGCCGCCAGGTAGGTCGGACCTTCCAGCAGGATCTGCGTGCCCTGGTCGATATACAGCTTGGCCGCCAGGTCCAGGGTTTGCTGCGAGCCGCTGACCACCAACACCTGGCTGGCCTCGCAGGCCACCCCCAGCGCTCGCGCTTCGGCCGCCAGCAACTCGCGCAATTGCGGCTCGCCTTCGCTCATGCCGTACTGGCCCATGGCCGGCGGCATGCCCTGCCAATCCAGCGCCGGCAGCATGGCTTCGGCGGGCAGGCCTCCGGCGAATGACATCACCTCCGGGCGCTGGGCCGCCGCGAGGATCTCACGGATCAAGGAGCTTTTAAGGCGCGAAACACGTTCAGAGAAAGCCATAGGGTCACCGGTAGCAAAGCCTGGGGGAAATACGTCAAACTGGTTGACCGAAATTACGACGCCCCGGGTAGATACGTCAATATGCTTGACCTTAAAAACCAGACTTCGCAGCAAGCCGCCATGGAAGCGTTCTTCTTCGGCTATCAGGCCTTCACCGCCAAGGCCGATGAAATGCTGGAGCGCCGGGGCTTGAGCCGGGTGCATCAGCGCATCGTGTTTTTTATCGCCCGTTACCCCGCCTTGAACGTCAAGCAACTGCTGGAACTGCTGGGGGTGAGCAAGCAGGCGCTGAATATGCCACTGCGCCAATTGCAGGAAATGCACCTGGTCGACAGCATCGCCTCGGACACCGACAAACGTAAGCGCCTGCTGCAATTGACCGAAGAAGGCCAGCGCTTCGAACACGCCCTGCGCCGCGAGCAAGTCAAGTTGCTGCAGCGCGCCTTTGCCGAGGCCGGCGAGGACGCAGTGAATGGCTGGCTGGCGGTGAACAAGGCCCTGACCCTGCCTTGAGAGTGGCCTTTCATCTTTTTTGCACACATAATCGCAAACATTATTTGCTTTCTTTGTATACAAAAGCATAATTCGCTTCGTGCGAGTTCCTGACCTACTGGTCAACAAAACCCGCTGGTACCTCAAAGCACCGCTGCCCACCCCTGTGTCCGGTGCTGGAAATAACAATAAAACTCTTGAGGAGTACTTGCTGTGGAAAGCCATAAATCCGACGCCCCTACGCTGGATCGCAGTCCGCCCCACCTTTCAACCGTGAAGCAGGGCTGGCTGGAACGCCTGTTCAAACTCAGCTTGCATGGCACCACAGTGAAGACCGAATTGATCGCCGGCCTCACGACCTTCATCACCATGGCCTACATCATCTTCGTCAACCCCAACATCATGGCCGATGCCGGCATCGACCACGGCGCCGCCTTTGTCGCGACCTGTATCGCCGCAGCTCTCGGCTGCCTGTTGATGGGCCTGTATGCCAACTGGCCTGTAGGCCTGGCTCCCGGCATGGGCTTGAATGCGTTTTTCACCTACACCGTGGTCGGCACCATGGGCTACACCTGGGAGACCGCGCTGGGTGCGGTATTTATCTCCGGCGTGTTGTTCATGATTCTGACGCTGTCGCGCATCCGCGAATGGCTGCTCAACAGCATCCCGGTAAGCCTGCGCCACGCCATGGGCGCGGGGGTGGGTCTGTTTCTGGGGGTGATCGGCCTGAAAACCGCCGGCATCATCGTTGCAAGCCCCGCCACCCTGATCAAGCTCGGCTCCCTGCATGAACCGGCTCCGCTGTTGGCGGCCATCTGCTTTTTGCTGATCGCGATCCTCAGTTATCACCGGGTGTTCGGTGCGATCCTGATCAGCATCATCGCCGTTACCCTGGCCGGCTGGGGCCTGGGCCTGGTGCATTACCAGGGTATTGTGGCGCCCCCGCCGAGCCTGGCACCGACCTGGATGGCGATGGACGTGATGGGCGTGTTCAACGTCAGCATGATCAGCGTGGTGTTCGCATTTCTGTTTGTACACATGTTCGACACTGCCGGCACCCTGATGGGCGTTGCCCAGCGCGCCGGGCTGGTGAACGCCGACGGCAAGATCGAAAACCTCTCGCGCGCCTTGAAAGCCGACAGCGCCTCCAGCGTGTTTGGTGCGGTGGTGGGTGTGCCACCAGTCACCAGTTATGTGGAAAGCGCTGCGGGCGTGGCCGCAGGCGGGCGCACCGGGCTGACCGCCGTTACCGTGGGCGTATTGTTTGTGGCAGCGATGTTTTTCGCCCCGCTGGCGGGCATGATTCCCGCGTATGCCACGGCCGGTGCATTGATTTATGTGGCGATGCTGATGATGAGCGGCATGGCCCATATCGAATGGGACGACGCCACCGACAGCATCCCGGCGATTGTCACGGCGATCATGATGCCCTTGACCTTTTCCGTCGCCGACGGCATCGCCCTGGGTTTTATCACCTACGTGGCCCTCAAGGCCGGTACTGGCAAGTACAAGGAAATTTCCATCAGCCTGTGGGTGCTGTGCGCGATTTTCATCGCCAAGTTTGTCTTCCTGTAACTCGGAAGCCGGCGAAAACCGCCTCACCCTCGGGTGGGGCTTTTGCATGTATGGAGGAATGTAATGAGCGTGGAAACCTGGCTGCTGTTCAGCGGCGCTGCTTTGATCGTGATCCTGATTCCGGGGCCGCTGTCGTTGCTGATGATCAGCAACAGCCTGAACTACGGCCTGCGCCGTTCGTACCCGGCGTTTCTTGGCGGGGTGTTTGCCTCGATCTGCCTGCTGAGCGCCTCGGCCCTCGGCCTGGGGGCCTTGTTGCTGGCGTCGGAGCAGTTGTTCAGCGCCTTGAAGATCGTCGGTGCGCTGTATCTGTTCTACCTCGCCTGGCAGAGCTGGCAGCAGTCGCGCCTGCCGTCCCAGGGCGCCGTGGTGCCGGACGCAGCACCCGTACCGCGCTTTCGCGCGCTGTTTGGCCGGGCCTTTGTGCTGGGCGCGAGCAACCCCAAGGACATTCTGTTTTTCGCCGCCTTCCTGCCGCAGTTTCTCAGCAGCCAGCAGCCGTTTTTGCCGCAACTGCTGATCATGATCGCCACCTGGACCGTGCTGGACCTGCTATGCAAGCTGGCCTACGGCCTGGGAGCCCATGGTGCCGCGCGGTATCTGCGCACCGGCAAGGGCCAGAGCTGGTTCAACCGTTTCAGTGCCGGGCTGTTTGGCAGCGCCGGGGCGGCATCGCTGCTCAGGGGCTAACACACAACCCTGTGGGAGCTGTCGAGCCCCAGCGAGGCTGCGATGACGTCGGCACAGCCAGTATTGATGTTGGCTGACCCGCCGCTATCGCAGCCTCGCTGGAGCTCGACAGCTCCCACACTTAATCCTCATATTCGCTGGCATTGGCTCATGACCCGCCTTTATTCGCGGGCAAAAAAAAGCCCGCAGTGTGAGCGGGCGAAACCAACGAAGAGCATTTGGGGGTGTGAAGCGAGGTGACGACTCAGCTACCGCGATAGGTGGAGTAGCTGTAGGGCGAAATCAGCAGCGGCACATGGTAGTGATCCTGTTCGGCACTGATGCCAAAACGCAGCACTACCACATCGAGAAACGCAGGTTCCGGCAGTTGCACGCCACGGGCGCGGTAGTAGTCGCCGGCACTGAACTGCAACTGGTAGACACCACTGCGGTACTCATCACCTTGCAGCAGCGGCGCGTCGCAACGGCCATCGCTGTTGGTCAGGGCACTGGCGACCAGCTCCAGTTGCGCGCCTTCGACGCGGAACAGTTCAACCTTGATGGCGCTGCCTGGGCAGCCGTGGGCGGCGTCCAGTACGTGTGTGGTCAGTCGTCCCATGGATCGGAGCTCCCGTGTCGTGGATTAATAAAGAGGCCGCACCTTTGCAGGGCAATGAAAAGCCGGCGATAGCCGATTAAGACATTTTTCAAAAAAATTGTACACAATAAATTCAACAAACATCCCTCCCCCTGTAGAAGCCAGCTCGTCGGCGATGACGGTGTATCGACCACAGATGTGGCAACGGCAAGAATGCCATCGCCAGCAAGCCGGCTCCTACAGATGGTTTTTCATATTTTAGTTGACCAATTGGGCAAGTTTCTTGCAAGGATAGGCCTCTGCTACCGCCTGGAAAAAATGCAGAAATACAGGCTTACAAAGTGACCATCAAGTTGTATACAATCAGCCCATCGCTGTGACGCCACGACCGCCACACCATCGATCACGAACAAGAAGGAAGACTGCAGTGAGCGCTGACTACCCACGCGACCTGATCGGTTACGGCAGTAACCCACCGCACCCTCACTGGCCGGGCAAGGCGCGCGTTGCCCTGTCGTTCGTACTCAATTACGAAGAAGGCGGTGAGCGCAATATCCTGCACGGCGACAAAGAGTCGGAAGCCTTCCTCTCGGAAATGGTCTCGGCCCAACCGCTGCAAGGCGCGCGCAACATGAGCATGGAGTCACTGTACGAATACGGCAGCCGTGCCGGCGTGTGGCGCATCCTCAAGCTGTTCAAGGAATTCGACATTCCGCTGACCATCTTCGCCGTGGCCATGGCTGCCCAGCGCCACCCCGATGTGATCCGTGCCATGGTCGCCGCCGGTCACGAGATCTGCAGCCACGGCTACCGCTGGATCGACTACCAGTACATGGATGAGGCCCAGGAGCGCGAGCACATGCTCGAAGCCATCCGTATCCTCACCGAGCTGACCGGCGAACGCCCACTGGGCTGGTACACCGGGCGCACCGGCCCCAACACACGGCGACTGGTGATGGAGGAAGGCGGCTTCCTGTATGACTGCGACACCTACGACGACGACCTGCCCTACTGGGAACCGAACAACCCGACCGGCAAGGCGCACCTGGTGATCCCCTACACCCTGGACACCAATGACATGCGCTTCACCCAGGTCCAGGGCTTCAACAAGGGCGACGACTTTTTCGAATACCTCAAGGACGCCTTCGATGTGCTGTATGCCGAAGGTGCCGAGGCCCCGAAAATGCTCTCCATCGGCCTGCATTGCCGCCTGATCGGCCGCCCGGCGCGCCTGGCCGCACTCAAGCGCTTTATCGAATACGCCAAGGGCCATGACCAGGTGTGGTTCACCCGCCGCGTCGACATTGCCCGCCACTGGCATGACGTACACCCTTTCCAGGGAGCCGCCAAATGACAGCGTTCCAAACCTTGAAACCATCGACCCTCAGCCGCGACGAATTTGTCGCAGCCTTCGCCGATATCTATGAACACTCGCCATGGGTGGCCGAAAAGGCCTTCGACCTGGGCCAGGACGCTTCGATCGATGAGATTGAGACCCTGCACCAGCGCATGAGCGATATCCTGTTGAGTGCCGATCACACCAGGCAACTGGCCCTGATCAACGCTCACCCGGACCTGGCCGGCAAAGCTGCCGTCCAGGGCCAACTGACCGAAGCCAGCACTAACGAACAAGCTGGCGCCGGTATCCACCAATGCTCGAGCGACGAGTTTTCGCGCTTCACCGAGCTGAACGATGCCTACAAGGCCAAGTTCAAGTTTCCCTTCATCATGGCGGTAAAAGGCAGCAACCGGCATCAGATCCTCGCCGCGTTTGAAACGCGCATCCACAACCCGGTCGAGACCGAGTTCAAGTGCGCACTGGCAGAGATCAACAAGATCGCGTTGTTCCGATTACTGACCCTTTAGCAAACCTGGCCCGAGCGAATCGATCAACGCCCAGGGCCTGGCAAGCATCCCAAGCCACTCTATCTAAGGCAGACAAGAAGAATGAAAGCGCAACCCGTACCTTTCGAGAAGTTCGTCAACCTGGCCGACGCCCGCCTGGGCACCAAGATCATCTCGGTGACCGATGACTGGTTCGCCGACGCCAACCGACTGTTCCAGCCGACCCCGGCCGTATGGAAGGAGGGCGTTTTCGATGATAACGGCAAGTGGATGGACGGCTGGGAGTCCCGCCGCAAGCGCTTCGAAGGCTTCGACAGCGCGGTGATCCGCCTGGGCGTACCGGGTTCGATCAAGGGCGTGGACATCGACACTTCATTCTTCACCGGCAACTTCCCGCCATCGGCGTCCCTGGAAGGCTGCTTCCTGGCTTCGGGCGAGCCCGATGACAACACCCAGTGGGTTGAAGTGCTGTCCGCCGTAGAGTTGCAGGGCAACAGCCATCACTTCCACGAGATCAACAACGACCAGGCGTTCAGCCACCTGCGCTTCAACATCTTCCCGGATGGCGGCGTAGCACGTCTGCGTGTGTACGGCATTCCGTTCCGCGACTGGTCGACCGTGGGTGACAACGAACAAGTGGACCTGGCCTCCTCCCTCAATGGCGGTCGCGCACTGGCCTGCTCCGATGAACACTTCGGGCGCATGGGCAACATCCTCAACCCGGGCCGCGGCATCAACATGGGCGATGGCTGGGAAACCGCACGCCGTCGCACGCCTGGCAATGACTGGGTAATCGTCGCGCTGGGGCATGCCGGCGAGATCGAAAAAGTGGTGGTCGATACCCTGCACTTCAAGGGCAACTACCCGGACACTTGCTCGATCCAGGGCGCGTTCGTCAAAGGCGGCACCGACAGCCAGATCGAAACCCAATCGCTGTTCTGGCGCGAACTGCTGCCAGCACAGAAACTGGAAATGCACGCCGAACACACCTTCGCCGAGCAGATCAAGGCACTGGGCCCGATCACCCACATCCGCCTCAACGTATTCCCGGATGGTGGTGTGAGCCGCCTGCGGGTTTTCGGCAAGGTCGCTAAATAAGGCCGCCCATGTAGGAGCGAGCTTGCTCGCGAAGATCGTCAACGATAACGCGCCCCTCCTGGATAAACGCGGTGCCCTTGAGTTTTTCGCGAGCAAGCTCGCTCCTACACAGATCCATCAATAACTAAACAGATTAAGAAGACAGCCATGCGCACACTGATGATCGAACCCTTGACCAAAGAAGCCTTCGCCCCTTTCGGAGACGTTATCGAAACCGAAGGCAGCGATCACTTCATGATCAACAACGGCTCGACCATGCGCTTTCATAAACTGGCGACGGTCGAGACCGCCACGCCAGAAGACCACGCCATCATCAGCATCTTCCGCGCCGATGCGCAGGACATGCCGTTGACCGTGTGCATGCTGGAAAGACACCCGCTGGGCAGCCAGGCCTTTATCCCGCTGCTCGGCAACCCCTTTCTGATCGTGGTCGCGCCGGTTGGCGATGAACCTGTATCAGGCTTGGTCCGCGCCTTCGTCACCAACGGCAGGCAGGGCATTAATTACCATCGCGGCGTCTGGCACCACCCGGTGCTGACGATCGAAAAGCGGGATGACTTCCTGGTGGTTGATCGCAGTGGCACAGGCAATAACTGCGATGAGCATTTTTTCAAAGAGGATGAGCGGTTGATCCTCGCCCCCCACCAATAAGAGAAGGTCCGATCACCCGACAACAAGGGTGACGGGCGAGAGGTAAAGACTGTGGAAGCACATCTGTTGGAATGGCTGAACCTTAGCGTGCGCTGGGTTCATATGATCACTGGCGTGGCCTGGATCGGTGCGTCTTTCTATTTCGTATGGCTGGAAAACAACCTGAACCGCGTCAACCCCAAAAGCGGCCTGGCTGGCGATTTATGGGCAATCCACGGTGGCGGTATCTACCACCTGGAAAAATACAAACTGGCCCCACCGACCATGCCGGACAACCTGCACTGGTTCAAATGGGAAGCCTATTTCACCTGGATGTCGGGCGTCGCGCTGCTCTGCGTGGTGTTCTACCTCAACCCGACGCTGTACCTGCTCGCCCCCGGCAGCAGCCTCAGCGGTACCGAAGGCGTGTTGCTGGGCATTGGCTCACTGTTCGCCGGCTGGTTCATCTACTCCTTTCTGTGCGACTCGGCCCTGGGCAAACGCCCTGCCCTGCTCGGCTTCATCCTGTTCGTCCTGTTGATCGGCGCCGCCTATGGCTTCAGCAAGGTGTTCAGTGGCCGTGGCGCGTACCTGCATGTGGGCGCCATCATCGGCACCATCATGGTCGGCAACGTGTTCCGCATCATCATGCCGGCCCAGCGTGCGCTGGTGGCGGCGATCGCGGAAAACCGCACGCCAGACCCGGCACTGCCGGCCAAGGGCCTGTTGCGTTCACGCCATAACAACTACTTCACCCTGCCTGTGCTGTTCATCATGATCAGCAACCACTTCCCGAGCACCTACGGCAGCCAGTACAACTGGTTGATCCTGGCCGGGATCGCGGTGGCGGCGGTGTTGGTGCGTCACTACTTCAACACCCGCCACGACAGCCAGAAATACGCCTGGACTCTGCCGGTCGGTGCCCTGGCGATGATCTGCCTGGCTTATGTCACCGGTCCAAAACCCGCGGTTACCACACCGGACGTGGCCAAGGCGCCAGCAGCGATCGAGTACCAGCCATTGCCGGAAACCGCATTGGGTGGCGGCCTCAAGCCAGCAGCTCCCGCCGCGCCAGCACCAGCGGCAGAAGCGCCTGCGGCCCAGGCCTCGACGGATTTTGGCAAGGTACATAGCGTGATTGAAGAGCGTTGCACCGTGTGCCATTCGGCCAAGCCCACCAGCCCGCTGTTCAGCACCGCACCGGCCGGGGTGATGTTCGATACCCCGGCGCAGATCCAGCAGCAAGCGGCGCGCATTCAAGCGCAGGCGGTTGCCAGCCAGATCATGCCGCTGGGCAACATTACCCAGATGACTCAACAGGAACGCGAGTTGATTGGTAGCTGGATCAATCAGGGGGCCCGCACTAACTGACAGCCTGACGCAAATCCAAAATGTGGGAGCGGGCTTGCTCGCGAATGCGGTGTGTCATTCAACCCTTAAGGTGACTGAGCCGCCGTTTTCGCGAGCAAGCCCGCTCCCACAGGGGATCTGCGGTGATTTTGAGATCGAGCTCCAAATGGCAATTGACTGCCAAACAACACAAAAATAAAAAAGATCCGAGGTGTTGCATGTCCCAGTTAGAAACGCAGATTCCTGCCGCGCCCGCCATGGTGCGGCTTCCACTTTTGCAACTGATCCTGGTAGGCCTGCAACATGTACTGCTGATGTACGGCGGCGCCGTGGCCGTACCGCTGATCATCGGACAAGCCGCGGGCTTGAGCCGTGAAGAAATCGCCTTTCTGATCAACGCCGACCTGTTGGTGGCGGGGATCGCCACCATGGTCCAGTCCTTTGGCATCGGCCCGCTGGGTATCCGTATGCCGGTGATGATGGGCGCCAGCTTTGCTGCGGTCGGCAGCATGGTCGCCATGGCAGGCATGCCGGGTATCGGCCTGCAAGGGATCTTCGGCGCAACCATCGCCGCCGGGTTCTTTGGTATGGTGATCGCGCCGTTCATGTCCAAGGTAGTACGCTTCTTCCCTCCGTTGGTGACCGGTACCGTGATCACCGCCATCGGTCTTTCGTTGTTTCCCGTCGCGGTGAACTGGGCGGGCGGTGGCGCCAGCGCTGTGCAATTCGGCTCACCGATCTACCTGGCCATCGCCGGCCTGGTACTCGCCACCATCCTGTTGATCAACCGTTTCATGCGCGGTTTCTGGGTCAATATCTCGGTGCTGATCGGCATGGCCCTGGGCTATGCCTTGTGCGGTTTGCTCGGCATGGTCGACCTCGGTGGCCTGGAGCAGGCGCCGTGGGTGCAAGTGGTCACGCCGTTGCACTTCGGCATGCCCACGTTCGAGTTGGCGCCGATCCTGTCGATGTGCCTGGTGGTCGTGATTATTTTCGTCGAGTCCACCGGCATGTTCCTGGCCCTGGGCAAGATCACCGGGCAGGAAGTCACCCCGAAAATGCTACGGCGCGGCCTGCTGTGCGATGCCGGCGCATCGTTCTTTGCCGGGTTCTTCAACACCTTCACCCACTCCTCTTTCGCCCAGAACATCGGCCTGGTGCAGATGACCGGCGTGCGTTGCCGCTCGGTGACGATCATGGCCGGGGCCTTTCTGATTGTGCTGAGCCTGCTGCCCAAGGCGGCGTTTTTGGTAGCGTCGATTCCACCTGCGGTGCTGGGTGGTGCGGCCATCGCGATGTTCGGCATGGTCGCGGCGACCGGGATCAAGATCCTCCAGGAAGCCGACATTGCCGACCGCCGTAACCAGTTGCTGGTGGCCGTGAGCATCGGCATGGGCCTGATTCCGGTGGTACGCCCGGAGTTCTTCGCCCAGTTGCCGTTGTGGATGAGCCCGATTACCCATAGCGGCATTGCCATGGCCACGCTCAGTGCGTTGTCGCTGAACGTGTTGTTCAACATCCTGGGCGGTTCAGAACGACCCGAAATCGCCCATACGCATTGATTCCTTCGTTACTACAAAAATAACAACGAACAGGGAATATCCACATGCACGCCATTCACCTGGGGCCGGCCACACGCCGTGCCCCATTCTCGCCCCTCGCGCTCTTTTACAGCGCACTTGAGCACAGGCTCTGGAGCCAGTATTCTCCGCGCCCGCTCAAATCGACTCAAAAAAAAACAGCGAATGTAAAAGCTGACTTAAAGGCCAACTTATCCCGGCCTTATGTTGGCTGCCAAAGTGCGCAAAAGTCCTCTGAATTCGACTGCATCCCCTGCAGCCGACGGGGATTTTTTGGCTTTTCAAACACCTTGGCGCAGCTCTTGCTAAAAGCATTAAAGCTGACCGAACAGACGATTTTTGCAGCGAACCAAAAGGCGCCACACCAGAGCGCCTGCGTAGAAGAAAAACCACAAAACCTTAGCTCGGGAGCAACCGAATGAAACGTACCGTGAACAGCCTTATGTTGGCAGGATCCCTGTTGGTTGGGGGCCAAGCGATGGCGGGTGACCTGCTGCAGTGGCAGAACAACAGCCTGACTTACCTGTGGGGCAAGAACTTCAAAGTCAACCCAGAGATCCAGCAAACCGTCACCTTTGAACATGCCGATGCGTGGAAGTACGGCGACAACTTCTTCTTCCTCGACCGTATCTTTTACAACGGCAAGGAAGACGGCAACGTCGGCCCCAATACTTACTATGGCGAGTTCAGCCCACGGCTGTCGTTTGGCAAGATCTTCGATAAAGACTTGTCCTTCGGACCGATCAAAGATGTCTTGCTGGCGTTCACTTACGAGTTCGGCGAAGGCGACAATGAGTCCTACCTGGTAGGCCCGGCATTTGACTTGAACATCCCCGGCTTCGATTACTTCCAGTTGAACTTCTACCAGCGCCAGACCGAAGGCAATCGCCCGGGTGACGGCGTATGGCAGATCACGCCGGTATGGTCGTACACCATTCCCGTGGGCAACTCCGACGTGCTGATCGACGGTTTCATGGACTGGGTGGTGGATAACGACAAGAACGCCCGTGGCACCTACCACGCCAACCTGCACTTCAACCCGCAGGTCAAATATGACTTGGGCAAGGCCATGAGCTGGGGCGCCAAGCAGTTGTATGTCGGCTTTGAATACGACTACTGGAAGAACAAGTACGGGATCCAGGACAGCGGCGCGTTCGAGACCAATCAGGACACGGCGAGCCTGCTGGTCAAGTACCACTTCTAAAGCCTGAACACGGCCCCCTGTAGGAGCTTGTCTCCTACAAGGGATCAGGCCAAGCCCAGGAACCGCTGCAACTCTTCGCGCTTGGCCAGTGCATCGCGCCGGCCCAGCTCGATCAACTCACTGCAATACCCCGCCTCGAACAGCAGATAGCTGAGCACCCCCGCCCCGCTGGTCTTGGTCGCCCCTGGCCCACGTAAAAACAGACGCAACGCTGCCGGCAGTTCCTGGCGATGGCGCGCCGCAATCTCGTCGATTGGCTGGCTGGGCGCAATCACCAGCACGTCTACCGGTGCCAGACCGCGCGCGGCGCTGTCGGCCGGCTGCAGATGGCTGAACTGGTTGAGGCGCTCCAGCAACTCGATATCGCTCTCAAGGCTGTCAATGAACGTGCTGTTGAGCATGTGCCCGCCGATCTGCGCCAGGGTCGGCTGCTGGCCGGTGTAAGTGCGTTGCTGCGGCTCATTCGGGTCAACGGAACGCGGGTTGCCACTGACGCCCACCACCAGCACCCGGCTCGCCCCCAGGTGCAAAGCCGGGCTGATCGGCGCCGACTGCCGGACGGCGCCATCGCCAAAATACTCCTGATCGAGTTTGACTGGCGCAAACAGCAACGGAATCGCCGAGCTGGCCAGCAGGTGCTCCACGGTCAACTCCGTGGGCAGGCCAATGCGCCGGTGGCGCAGCCAGGCGTCGATGGTGCCGCCACCCTGATAGAACGTCACCGCCTGCCCCGACTCATAGCCGAACGCCGTCACGGCGACGGCGTGCAGGTGTTTATGGCGGATCGCCTCATTGATGCCTTCGAAATGCAATTTTTCCTGCAACAGTTCCCGTAGTGGCGAACTGTCGAGCAGCGCCACCGGCACCGGCGATCCCAGGCCCAACAGGCTGCGGGTCAGGAAGCGGCTGGCCTGGTGAATCACCCCCGGCCAGTCGCTGCGCAGTACCAGATGGCTGCGAAAGCCCTGCCAGAAGGCGGTGAGGCGTTCAATGGCGGCGGTAAAATCCATGGCCCCGCTGGCCAGGCTCACGGCGTTGATTGCGCCGGCCGAGGTGCCGACAATCACCGGGAAGGGATTGGCCGCGCCCGGCGGCAACAGTTCGGCAATCGCCGCCAGCACCCCGACCTGATACGCCGCACGCGCCCCGCCGCCGGAAAGAATCAAGCCAGTGACCGGTTCAGTTGGGCGCATTGCATAACTCCATGGGCGGGGGACAGTCCGTTTGTTCAGCGACGCTTTTCGTACAGCTTGGGTTCGCCCGGCGGCCGGCTCTTGAAACGGCGATGGGCCCACAGGTATTGCTCAGGGCACTCGCGCACCACCGTTTCCACCCACTGGTTGATGCGCAGGCAATCGACTTCGTCGGACTCACCGGGAAAGTCGCGCAACGGCGGATGAATCACCATGCGGTAACCGCTGCCATCCGCCAGGCGCTGCTGGGTAAACGGCACCACTAACGCCTTGCCCAGCCGCGCGAACTTGCTGGTGGCGGTGACCGTGGCGGCCTGGATACCGAACAACGGCACAAAAACGCTTTGCTTGGCGCCATAGTCCTGGTCCGGCGCATACCAGATCGCCCGGCCGGCGCGCAGCAGCTTGAGCATGCCGCGCACGTCTTCACGCTCTACCGCCAGGGAATCGAGGTTGTGGCGCTCGCGGCCACGGCGCTGGATGAAATCGAACAACGGGTTGCCGTGCTCACGGTACATGCCATCGATGGTGTGCTTCTGGCCCAGCAAGGCAGCGCCGATCTCCAGGGTGGTGAAATGCAGGGCCATGAGGATCACGCCCTTGCCTTCCAGTTGTGCCTGCTTGAGGTGTTCCAGCCCTTCGACATGGGCCAGGCGCGCCAGGCGCGGCTTGGGCCACCACCAACTCATGGCCATCTCGAAGAAGGCGATGCCGGTGGACGCAAAGTTTTCCTTGAGCAAATGTTTACGCTCCTGGGCGGACATTTGCGGGAAGCACAGTTCCAGGTTTCGCGCGGCAATACGCCGACGTTCACCGGCCACTCGGTACATAAACGCACCCAGGACACGGCCAATCCCCAACAAAACCCGGTATGGCAGCTGCACGATCAACCACAGCACACCAAGTCCCAGCCACAACAGCCAGAAGCGCGGGTGAAAAAATACAGCTCGAAAACGCGGGCGATCCATTACAGATTCCGGTAAAGACAAGGGCCGCGCATTCTACAACGGTTCGACCCGGCTTGCGGCTAGCGGATGTTCTCGTTATAAGTCTCGACACTTTTCGTGACAAGCCGCTTTGCCGACCATGAGCCAAACTGAATCGCTAGACCAAGATCCCGTATTCCAGCTCAAGGGCAGCATGCTGGCCATTACTGTGCTGGAACTGGCCCGCAACGACCTTGACGCACTGGATCGCCAGCTTGCCGCCAAAGTCGCCCTCGCGCCGAATTTCTTCAACAATGCGCCGCTGGTGCTGGCCCTGGACAAATTGCCAGCCGGCCAGGGCGCCGTTGATCTGCCGGGCTTGATGCGCGTGTGCCGCCAACATGGCCTGCGCACCCTGGCCATTCGCGCCAGCCGCATTGAAGACATCGCTGCGGCCATCGCCATTGAACTGCCAGTATTGCCACCGTCCGGCGCCCGCGAGCGCGTGCTCGACCCGGTGGAAACTGAAGTGAAGAAAAAACCGGAAAAACCACCCGAGCCGACGATCAAGCCTACAAAGATCATCACCTCCCCCGTACGCGGCGGGCAGCAAATTTACGCCCAGGGCGGCGATCTGGTTGTAGTCGCCCCCGTCAGTCCCGGTGCGGAACTTCTCGCCGATGGCAACATCCATGTATACGGCCCAATGCGCGGTCGGGCACTGGCCGGGGTCAAGGGTGATACCAAGGCACGGATTTTCTGCCAGCAACTGAGTGCTGAGCTGGTGTCCATCGCCGGGCAGTACAAGGTTTCAGAAGATTTGCGGCGTGATCCGCTGTGGGGGGCCGGGGTACAGATCAGCCTGTCGGGCGATGTGTTGAACATCATCCGTCTTTAACGGATACTGCCGCATTTTCCAAGCATCTCTAGACTCTGATAGCAAAGCGAAACCGGCAAGACTTGTGTAGGAACAATAGGAAGTTGGCGTTTCCCTACGGGAACCACATCTTTTTCTTACGAAGGCTGTCCGCCTGCAGCGAGTTTCAAGAGATGTTTTTCAGGGACCGAAAAGTCCTTTTTCCTTAGGGGTGAAACACCTTGGCCAAGATTCTCGTGGTTACATCCGGCAAGGGTGGTGTGGGTAAGACCACCACCAGCGCCGCTATCGGTACCGGCCTCGCTCTGCGCGGCCACAAGACAGTCATCGTCGACTTCGACGTGGGCTTGCGTAACCTTGACCTGATCATGGGTTGCGAGCGCCGCGTGGTGTACGACTTCGTCAACGTGGTCAACGGCGAAGCCAACCTGCAACAGGCACTGATCAAGGACAAGCGCCTTGAGAACCTGTATGTACTGGCCGCCAGCCAGACCCGTGACAAAGACGCGCTGACCAAAGAAGGCGTGGAAAAAGTCCTGATGGAACTCAAGGAAACCTTTGAGTTCGTGGTCTGCGACTCCCCGGCCGGTATCGAGACCGGTGCTCACCTGGCGATGTACTTCGCCGATGAAGCCATCGTCGTGACCAACCCGGAAGTGTCTTCGGTACGTGACTCGGACCGTATGCTGGGCCTGCTGGCCAGCAAATCCCGTCGCGCCGAGAAAGGCGAAGACCCGATCAAGGAGCACCTGCTGCTGACCCGCTACAACCCTGAGCGCGTAAGCAAGGGCGAGATGCTGGGCGTAGAAGACGTTAAAGAGATCCTGGCAGTTGCGCTGCTGGGTGTGATCCCAGAATCCCAAGCGGTACTCAAGGCGTCCAACCAGGGCGTACCGGTCATTCTCGACGACCAGAGCGACGCCGGCCAGGCGTACAGCGATGCTGTCGATCGCTTGCTGGGCAAGACCGTGGAACATCGCTTCCTCGATGCACAGAAGAAGGGATTCTTCGAGCGCCTGTTTGGAGGCAACTAAACAATGAGTATTTTTGACTTCTTTCGCTCCACCAAAAAAACTAGCACTGCGTCGGTAGCGAAAGAGCGTCTACAGATCATCGTGGCGCACGAACGCGGCCAACGCAGCACCCCGGATTACCTGCCAGCCCTGCAAAAGGAACTGGTGGAGGTGATCCGCAAGTACGTCAATATCGGTAACGATGACGTGCATGTCGCCCTGGAAAATGACGGCAGCTGCTCGATTCTGGAACTCAATATCACCCTGCCTGATCGTTGATCGAACAGGCGGTCGCCACGGCGGCTCCGCTATATCGCCCCCTGTAGGAGCGAGCTTGCTCGCGAAGGACTCAAGTGCACCGCGTTCATCCTGGATAAACGCGACGCTCTCAGGTTCTTCGCGAGCAAGCTCGCTCCTACAAGAGGCGATGGGCGCAGCCGCCGTTGGCGTTTGTTACGAGGCTGTTTAATGCCGCTGTCCAATATCCATATTCTCCACCAGGATGCCGCTGTGCTGGTGGTGAACAAGCCTACCCTGCTGCTGTCGGTGCCAGGTCGCGCCGACGACAACAAGGATTGCCTGATCACCCGCCTGCAGGAAAACGGCTATCCCGAGGCCCGCATCGTCCATCGTCTGGACTGGGAAACTTCGGGGATCATCCTGCTGGCCCGGGATGCTGACACCCACCGCGAACTGTCCCGTCAGTTTCACGACCGCGAAACCGAAAAAGCCTACACCGCCTTGTGCTGGGGCCAACCGGAACTGGACAGTGGCAGCATCGACCTGCCGCTGCGCTATGACCCGCCGACCAAGCCGCGACATGTGGTGGACCATGAGTTCGGCAAACACGCACTGACCTTCTGGAAAGTCCTGGAGCGTTGCGGGGATTGGTGCCGAGTTGAGCTGACGCCGATTACCGGACGTTCACACCAGTTGCGCGTGCATATGCTGTCCATCGGTCACCCGCTGCTGGGCGACGGTTTGTATGCCCACGAACAGGCCCTGGCTGCCTGGCCCCGCCTGTGCCTGCACGCGTGCATGCTGAGCTTTACTCACCCGCAAAGCGGCGAACGTTTGCGCTTCGAGTGCCCTGCGCCGTTCTAAAATTGGCAACCCGATCAAAAATGTGGGAGCGGGCTTGCTCGCGAATGCGGTCTATCAGTCACAGAAAGGCTGACTGACACACCGCATTCGCGAGCAAGCCCGCTCCCACATTTGTTCTGTGCACTTATCACATCGGACGGTAAACTCGCGCCATTGCTGTCTGGAGCTACTTATGCGCGAAGCGTTGAATCAAGGCCTGATCGACTTCCTCAAGGCCTCTCCCACCCCCTTTCATGCCACTGCTGCCCTGGCCCAACGCCTGGAAGCCGCCGGTTTCCAGCGTCTTGACGAGCGCGAGACCTGGACCACCGAGGCCAACGGTCGCTACTACGTAACCCGTAACGACTCCTCGATCATCGCGTTCAAGATGGGCCGCCAATCGCCCCTGCATGACGGCATCCGCCTGGTGGGCGCCCATACCGACAGCCCGTGCCTGCGGGTCAAGCCGCAACCCGAGCTGCAACGCCAGGGTTTCTGGCAACTGGGTGTGGAAGTCTACGGCGGCGCATTGCTGGCGCCGTGGTTCGACCGCGACCTGTCCCTGGCCGGGCGCGTGACGTTCCGCCGTGACGGCAAGGTCGAAAGCCAGTTGATCGACTTCAAGTTGCCGATCGCCATTATCCCCAACCTGGCCATCCACCTGAACCGGGAAGCCAACCAGGGCTGGGCGATCAACGCCCAGACCGAACTGCCGCCAATCCTCGCGCAGTTTGCCGGTGACGAGCGCGTAGACTTCCGCGCCGTGCTCACCGACCAACTGGCCCGCGAACATGGCCTGAACGCCGACGTAGTGCTCGACTACGAGTTGAGTTTCTACGACACCCAAGGCGCCGCCGTGATTGGCCTGCATGGCGACTTTATCGCCGGTGCACGCCTGGACAACCTGCTGTCGTGCTACGCCGGCCTGCAAGCCCTGCTCACCAGCGAGACCGACGAAACCTGCGTGCTGGTGTGTACCGACCACGAAGAAGTCGGCTCCTGCTCGGCTTGCGGTGCCGACGGCCCGATGCTGGAGCAGACCTTGCGCCGCCTGCTGCCTGAAGGTGATGAGTTCGTACGTACGATTCAGAAGTCACTGCTGGTCTCTGCCGACAATGCCCACGGCATCCACCCCAACTATGCCGACAAGCATGATGCCAACCACGGCCCCAAACTCAATGCCGGCCCGGTGATCAAGGTCAACAGCAACCAGCGCTACGCCACCAACAGCGAAACCGCCGGGTTCTTCCGCCACCTGTGCATGGCCGAAGAAGTACCGGTGCAGAGTTTCGTGGTGCGCAGCGACATGGGCTGCGGCTCGACCATCGGCCCGATCACCGCCAGCCACCTCGGCGTGCGCACCGTGGACATCGGCCTGCCGACATTCGCCATGCACTCGATCCGCGAGCTGTGCGGCAGCCATGACCTGGCGCACCTGGTGAAGGTGTTGAGTGCGTTTTATGCGAGTCGTGACCTGCCCTGAGATCGGCGGCGCTGCCAATCGCGGCAAGCCCGCTCCTACAGAAGACTGCGGTCAAAATGTGGGAGTGGGCTTGCCCGCGATGGCGATTTCGACCGCACTCCATCTCTATCTGACACACATCAAGGCACCCTGCACCAAACACGCCTAGACTGGTAATCATCTTCCAACGACAAGGCCGTCCCCACCATGATCCCGATGTCCGCCTTCCACGCCATGCTCATCCCCATCCTCGCGGGCATGATCCTGCTGGCCGTTGGCTTCAACTTCCGCGACAAGAACCTCGGTGTGTTTGGCATGTGGGTCGGCATGCTGCTGATCCTCGGCACCATCGTCTTCCGGATCCTCGCCAAACTGGCCGAATAGACAAATGCACTCGCATTGGGCATAGCGCCCTCGTACACTCGGTCGATCTGTCGTTTTCAAGGTTGACCGCCTCGTGCTTGCCCGTCTGTTTGCCCTGCCGTACTGCCTGCTCCTGTGTCTGCTGACCCTGCTGCCCATCGCCCCTGCCCAGGCGGTCGGCCTGCCCGGCATCCTCGGCAGCTCCTCCAAGGCCCAGCCGCAGGCCGATGTGCCGTTGGGGCAGTCCCTGGACGAGGTGATCAAGAACCTGGAAAACGACCAGCAGCGCGCCAAGCTGCTGGCCGACCTGAAAAAGCTGCGCGAAGCCACGAAAAAGGCCCAGCCCGCCGCCGAGCAAGGGGTACTGGGCTTGATCGGTGGGACCCTGGCCAGTCTGGAGCAACAGCTGTCCGGCACCGACAGCCCGCTCAATCGCTGGTCTGCCGAATTCGACCAGGCTAAGTCCGAGTTTTCCGCATTGATGCTGCCGGCCAGCGAATGGCTGCCGATCATCTTCGGTTTTGCCGTGATTTTGATGCTCTGGAGCCTGCTGGCTGCCGCGCTGATCTGGCTCGGTCACTGGGTGCGCCTGCGCTTTGGCCTCAGTGAAGAACTGCCACAACACCCCAAGACCTGGGACATGCTGCGCTTTGCCTTGCGCAAGCTAGGGCCCTGGCTGATTGCCTTGGTGATCACGGTCTATATGAGTTACGCCCTGCCCTCATCCCTGGGCAAATCCCTGGCCATGGTGCTGGCGTACGCGCTGGTGGTCGGCACCTGTTTCTCGGCGATCTGCGTCATTGCCTTCTCTGTACTCGACGGCCCGCACCGCCACCGGGCGCTGTATATCCTGCGCCACCAGGCCTTTCGCCCGCTGTGGCTGATCGGCAGTTTTGCCGCCTTTGGCGAGGCGCTGAGCGACCCGCGCCTGACCGAAGCCCTGGGGATCCACCTCGCGCACAGCGCGGCGACGGTCGCCAATGTACTGGCCGCGCTGTCCACCGGCGTGTTCATCCTGCGTTTCCGCCGCCCCATCGCCCACCTGATCCGCAACCAGCCACTGTCACGGCGCCTGACCCGCCGTGCGCTGACGGATACCCTGTCGATCATCGGCACCTTCTGGTATTTGCCGGCACTGTTGCTGGTGGGTATTTCGCTGTTTGCCACCTTTGTTTCCGCCGGCGACACCAGCACCGCGCTGCGTCAGTCGCTGTTTTGCACGGTGTTGCTGGTGTTGTGCATGGTGATCAATGGCCTGGTGCGCCGCCAGGCCCTCAAGCCGCAACGCGGGCACAAGCGTCACGCGCTGTATTCCGAGCGGCTGAAAAGCTTCTTCTACACCCTGGTCCACCTGTTGGTATGGCTGGTGTTTATCGAGCTGGGCCTGCGCGTGTGGGGCTGGTCGCTGATCCGCTTTACCGAAGGCGACGGGCATGAAATCAGCGTCAAACTGTTTGGCCTGGCCGGTACGCTGCTGTTTTCGTGGCTGATCTGGATCCTCGCCGATACCGCGATCCATCACGCCCTCACCCGCTCACGCAAAGGCCTGGCCAACGCGCGGGCGCAGACCATGATGCCGTTGATCCGTAACGTGCTGTTCGTGACGATCTTTATCATCGCCGCCATCGTCGCCCTGGCGAACATGGGCATGAACGTCACGCCACTGCTGGCCGGTGCCGGTGTGATCGGCCTGGCCATCGGCTTTGGTGCGCAGTCCCTGGTGGCGGACTTGATCACCGGCCTGTTCATCATCATCGAAGACTCCCTGGCCATCGATGACTACGTGGACGTCGGCGGCCACCTGGGCACCGTCGAAGGCCTGACCATCCGCACCGTGCGCCTGCGTGACATCGACGGCATCGTCCATACCATCCCGTTCAGCGAGATCAAGAGCATCAAGAACTACTCGCGGGAATTCGGCTACGCGATTTTCCGCGTCGCGGTACCCGCCAGCATGGACATCGACACCGCGATCAAGCTGATGCGCGATGTGGGGCAGAAAATGCGCGCCGACCCGCTGCAACGTCGCAATATCTGGTCGCCCCTGGAGTTCCAGGGTGTGGAGAGTTTCGAGTCCGGCAACGCTATTCTGCGCGCACGCTTCAAGACCGCGCCGATCAAGCAGTGGGAGGTGTCGCGGGCGTTCAACCTGTCGCTCAAGCGGCATCTGGACGAGGCCGGGATGGACCTGGCGATGCCGCGCTTGAGTGTGCAGGTGGTGACGGCGGCGAGTGGCCCGCAGGACACTCAGGTCACATCCACCCCCACATGAATCGCGTCATGGCGCCAGAACTCCAGATCGCAATCGATCAGCCGCTCATGTTGATCGTAGTTGACCCGGGCGATCCGCAGCCCGGGGCTGCCCACCGAGACTTTCAGGGCTGCTGCCGCGTCTACCTGCAATGAGGTCGGCACAATCTCGAAGCGCACGCGCCCGTAATGCAGGTCGTACTTGCGTGCATATAACTCGGTCATCGATTCATTCAAGTCGCACGCCAGGATCCCCGGGAAATACTGGGGATTGAGGTAGTGCTCGACATACAGCACCAATCGCCCATCAATCCGTCGCCTGCGGCGGATCTGGATCACGCTGGACAGGGCCGGCAGTTGCAACCACGCGCAGACTGCCGCCGACGCCGGTTGCAGGCGTGCCGAGATGACCTCGGTAGACGGCACCCGGCCCTGGGCGCTGACCATCGCGTGGAAGTGGCTGCGCTGCATCAGGTTGTAGGCCAGACGGGGCGGCGAGACAAACCAGCCGCGGCGTTCCTCGCGGTAGATCTGGCCCTGGGCCTCCAATTGCAGCAAGGCTTCGCGCACCGTTATCCGGGTGGTACCAAACAACTCACTGAGTTTGCGCTCGGCCGGCAATTTGCTCGCAGGCGTCAATAAGCCGTGGCTGATCTGCTCTTGCAGCGCCTGGCCAATGGCTGTCACCGCTTTGGTTGCCTCATCACGCATCAACGTTACCTATCTGGACTAGGCCAGCACTGTCTGGGTGCACCAAATGCCCCTGGAATGGGCGGCGGTCATTGCGTGCAAGCCTAGGCATCACACATGACCGACAGATGACAGCGCCTTGCGCCGCTGCCTCATACGCCCTGCAATACATCGGCCAAGTCCAGTAAATACGGGGTCCATGCATTGGTCTACGCTTACCCGGCAGGCGCCTGCGCAGGCGTTATAAAAACGACATCGACATGAAACTGTCATCCAGCGCGCCTAAATTGGCTCGTGTATTGCTGACCTAGACCAAACCAACCGCGCATCATAAAAAACGCAGCGTTGAAAACGCCCAAAGGAGCTTCGGATGAAACAGCTTTTCCTGGCATCACTGTTAGGCTCGACCATTGCCATGTGCACCGCCGCCATGGCCGCTGACACCGACTTGAAAACCCTGGAGGCTGCCGCCAAGGCAGAAGGCTCTGTGAACAGCGTCGGCATGCCCGATGACTGGGCCAACTGGCGCGGCACCTGGGAAGACCTGGCGGCCAAGTACGGCCTCAAGCACATCGATACCGATATGAGCTCGGCCCAGGAAATCGCCAAGTTCGCCGCAGAAAAAGACAATGCCAGCGCCGATATCGGTGACGTGGGCGCAGCCTTTGGCCCGATTGCGGTCAAGCAGGGCGTGACCCAACCCTACAAGCCAAGCACCTGGGAGCAGATCCCGGCCTGGGCCAAGGACAAGGACGGCAACTGGGCACTGGCCTACACCGGCACCATCGCGTTTATCGTCAACAAAAAGCTGCTGCACGGTTCCGAAGTCCCGACCAAGTGGTCTGACCTGAAGACCGGCAAGTACAAGGTCTCGATTGGTGACGTGAGCACCGCCGCCCAGGCCGCCAACGGTGTGCTGGCAGCAGCCCTGGCCAACGGTGGTGACGAAAAGAACATCCAGCCGGCGCTGCTGATGTTCGCCGAGATCGCCAAGCAGGGGCGGATCTCCCTGGCCAACCCGACCATCGCCACCATGGAAAAAGGTGAAGTTGAAGTAGGCGTGGTCTGGGACTTCAACGGCCTGAGCTACAAGGCCAAGATGGCCAACCCGGATGATTATGTGGTGCTGATCCCATCGGATGGCTCGGTGATTTCCGGCTACACCACCATCATCAACAAATACGCCAAGCACCCCAACGCCGCCAAACTGACCCGCGAATACATCTTCAGTGATGCCGGGCAGATCAACCTGGCCAAGGGCAATGCGCGGCCGATCCGTGCCGAACACCTGACCCTGCCCCCAGAAGTCCAGGCCAAGCTGCTGCCCAACGAGCAGTACAAGGGCGTGACCCCGATCAAGGACGCCGATGCCTGGGAGAAGACCTCCAAGGCGCTGCCGCAGAAATGGCAGGAAGAAGTCATTATCAATATGCAGTAAGCCCAGCACCCCACATTGGCAATCCACTGGAGACCCAATGTGGGAACAGGCTTGTGTGGGGGCGAGCAAGCCCGCCCCCACAGTTTTGACCCTGTTCCTCCAGACATACCGATGTTTACTGTTGCGGAGCCCCTATGAAGCACAACGTCATCCTTGTGGTGCTCGACGGCCTGAACTACGAGGTCGCCCGGCATGCCATGGGGCATCTCCAGGCCTACGTCGGCGCAGGACGCGCAGCGCTGTACAAGCTGGAATGCGAATTGCCCTCCCTCTCCCGCCCGCTGTACGAATGCATCCTCACCGGCGTAGCGCCGATCGACAGCGGCATCGTCCACAACCACGTCTCGCGCCTGTCCACCCAGCGCAGCATTTTCCATTACGCCACGGATGCCGGCCTGAGCACCGCAGCGGCGGCTTACCACTGGGTCAGCGAGCTGTATAACCGCTCGCCCTTCAGCGCAGCCCGCGACCGGCATACCGATGACGAGGCCCTGGCGATCCAGCACGGGCATTTCTACTGGAGCGATCATTATCCCGACGCCCACCTGTTTGCCGATGCCGAAAGCCTGCGCCTCAAGCACGCGCCGAACTTTTTGCTGGTACACCCGATGAATATCGACGACGCCGGCCACAAGCACGGCCTCGACACCCCGCAATACCGCAACAGCGCCCGCTCGGCCGACATCATCCTGGCCGACTACCTGCAAGGCTGGCTCGATGCCGGTTACCAGGTGCTGGTCACCGCCGACCACGGCATGAACAACGACCGTTCGCACAACGGCCTGCTGGCGGAGGAACGCGAAGTACCGCTGTTTGTCCTCGGCGATGCGTTCAGCCTCGACCCCAAGGCCCAGCCCAAGCAAACCGAAATCTGCGGCACCGTTTGCGCCCTGCTTGGCGTGGCCCACGACAAACCTGTCTGCCAGGAGCTGTTGAAGTGAATTCAGTAATCCGTGGCAAATGGCTGGCCGCCCTGTGCCTGGTGCCCTTCGCCCTGTTCTTTATCGTGTTCCAGATCGCGCCGCTGTTCTGGGTGATGGTCAACAGCCTGCAATCGGAAGAGTTCGGCTGGGGGCTGGCCAACTTCAGCAAGATCTTCAGCTCGAAGTTCTACGTGCAGGCAATCAAGCACAGCCTGGAGATCAGTTTCTACTCCAGCATCTTCGGCATCATCATCGCGTTGCTGGGCAGCTATTCCCTGCGCAAGGTGGATTCGCCGCTGCGCAACTTCGTCACTGCGTTTGCCAACATGACCAGCAACTTCTCCGGCGTGCCCCTGGCCTTTGCCTTCATCATCCTGCTGGGGTTCAACGGCAGCATCACCATCATGCTCAAGCAGGCCGGGATCATTCAGGACTTCAACCTGTACTCCAAGACCGGCCTGATCATCCTGTACACCTACTTCCAGATCCCCCTGGGCGTGTTGCTGCTGTACCCGGCCTTCGATGCCCTGCGCGAAGACTGGCGCGAATCCGCCGCGTTGCTAGGGGCCAATGGCTGGCAGTACTGGCGGCATATCGGCCTGCCGGTGCTGACCCCGGCGCTGCTGGGCACCTTCGTGATCCTGGTGGCCAATGCCCTGGGCGCCTACGCCACGGTCTATGCGTTGACCACCGGCAACTTCAACGTGCTGCCGATCCGCATCGCAGCGATGGTTTCCGGCGATATTTCCCTGGACCCGAACATGGCCAGCGCCCTGGCCGTGATCCTGGTAGCGCTGATGACCGTGGTCACCGTGGTCCATCAACTGCTGCTCAAGAGGAGCTACCATGTCTCGCGCTGAAGCCAGCCCCGTCGCCCTCTATCATCGCGTGGTGGTGTACCTGCTGTTCGCAATCCTGGTGCTGCCGTTGATTGGCACCCTGGTGTATTCCCTCGCCAGCAGTTGGTCGGCAACCATCCTGCCCTCAGGCTTTACCTTCAAATGGTATGTGCAACTGTGGAGCGATCCGCGCTTCCTGCACGCCTTTGGTCAGTCATTGCTGGTCTGCGTCGGCGCGCTAATCCTGTCGGTGGTGCTGATCCTGCCGCTGCTGTTTGTGGTGCACTACCACTTTCCCAAGCTCGACGCGCTGATGAACATCCTGATCCTGCTGCCCTTCGCGGTGCCGCCGGTGGTGTCGTCGGTGGGGCTGTTGCAGTTATACGGCTCGGGGCCGCTGGCGATGGTCGGCACGCCGTGGATCCTGATTGGCTGCTACTTCACCGTGGCGCTGCCGTTCATGTACCGCGCGATCACCAACAACCTGCAAGCGATCAACCTGCGCGACTTGATGGATGCCGCCCAACTGCTCGGCGCCAGCACCTGGCAGGCGGCGATCCTGGTGGTGTTGCCTAACCTGCGCAAGGGCCTGATGGTGGCGTTGCTGCTGTCGTTCTCGTTCCTGTTCGGCGAGTTTGTGTTTGCCAATATCCTCGTCGGCACGCGCTACGAGACCTTGCAGGTGTACCTCAACAACATGCGCAACAGCAGCGGCCACTTCACCAGCGCCGTGGTCATTTCCTACTTCCTCTTCGTGCTGCTGCTCACTTGGGCCGCCAACCTCTTGAACAAGGACAAAAGCCAATGAGCTTCGTCAGCGTCCAGCACCTGCAAAAAAGCTATGCCGCCACCCCGGTGTTCAGCGATATCAATTGCGAGATCGCCAAGGGCGAATTCGTCACCCTCCTCGGCCCGTCCGGTTGCGGCAAGTCCACGCTGCTGCGCTGCATCGCCGGCCTGACGCCAGTGGACAGCGGGCAGATCCTACTGGACGGCCAGGACATCGTTCCTGTTAGCCCGCAGAAGCGCCATATCGGCATGGTGTTCCAGAGCTACGCGCTGTTCCCCAACATGACCGTAGAGCAGAACGTCGCCTTCGGCCTGCGTATGCAGAAGGTCAACAGCGACGACAGCCATAAGCGTGTCCAGGAAGTGCTGCAACTGGTCGAACTCAAGGATCTGGCCGGGCGTTACCCGCACCAGATGTCCGGCGGCCAGTGCCAGCGCGTCGCCCTCGCCCGCTCCCTGGTCACCCGGCCGCGCCTGTTGCTGCTCGATGAGCCGCTGTCGGCGCTGGATGCACGGATTCGCAAGCACCTGCGCGAACAGATCCGCCAGATCCAGCGCGAGCTGGGGCTGACCACCATCTTCGTGACCCATGACCAGGAAGAAGCGCTGGTCATGTCCGACCGCATCTTCCTGATGAACCAGGGCAAGATTGTGCAGAGCGGCGACGCCGAGACCCTGTACACCGCTCCGGTGGATGCCTTCGCGGCCGGTTTTATCGGCAACTACAACCTGCTGGACGCCGAGCAGGCCAGCAAGCTGTTGCAGCGCCCGGTCAACGGGCGCATCGCCATCCGCCCTGAATCCATCGAGCTCAACCGCAGCGGCGAACTGGACGCCCTGGTCCGCAGCCATAGCCTGCTGGGCAATGTGATCCGCTATCGGATCGAAGCCCGGGGCGTGGAATTGGTGGTGGACGTACTCAATCGCTCGGCCCAGGATCTGCATGCGGATGGCCAGCGCCTAGCACTTTCTATCGATCCCGCTGCGCTGTGTGAGGTAGCCTGAGGATGCAGCGTTTATTGAGGAAGCATGACTGATGGCTTTGGTAATTTTTGATCTGGACGACACCCTGATCCACGGCGACTGCGCCACCTTGTGGAGCGAACAGATGGGCCGCCTGGGCTGGGTGGACCGTGAATCGTTCATGCGCAAGAACCATGAACTGATGTCCGCCTACAGCCGCGGCGAGTTGGCCATGGAAGAATTCATGGACTTCAGCCTGGAACCGATGATCGGGCGCACCCCGGAAGAAGTCGCACATCTGGTAGAGCCCTGGGTGGAAGATATTATCGAGCCGCTGATCTACAGCGACGCCACCAAGACCATCGCCCGCCACCGCCAGAACGGTGACCGGATCCTGGTGATCTCGGCCTCGGGCACCCATCTGGTCAAGCCGATTGCAGCACGCATTGGCATCGAGGAAGTGCTGGGGATTGAACTGGACGTGGCGCATGGGGTGTACAGCGGCAAGACAGTCGGTGTACTGACCTACCGTGAAGGCAAGATCACCCGGCTGATGCAATGGCTGGAGCAGGAAGGTGAAAGCCTGGAAGGCGCGTACTTCTATTCGGATTCGCGCAATGACTTGCCGCTGTTGAGCAAAGTGGACTTTCCCCAGGTGGTGAATCCGGATCCGGTGCTGCGGGCCCATGCCGAACAGGCCGGCTGGCCGATCCACCAGTGGACCTGACCCCCCTTTTCCTGAATTGAAACCCAATCAAAATGTGGGAGCGGGCTTGCTCGCTCCCACATTTTTTTGACCCGGTTTCAATTCGGCATTGGCATTTAAGCCAGGCTTGCGTCGATCACCAGCACCAACTTCCCGGAAATCTGGTTGGTCGCCAGCTCCGCAAACGCAGCCTCGGCATCCGTAATCGCAAAGGTCTTGGCCAACTGCGGGCTCAACCGCCCTTCGCCAAACAACGGCCATACATGCTGACTCAGATCACTGAACAAATCGGCCTTGAACTGCTCATCACGGCTACGCAAGGTCGAGCCCAGCACTTGCACGCGTTTTGCCAGCACCTGCGCCAGGTCCAGTTGGGCCTCGCGCCCGCCCATCAGGCCGATCAACACCCAGCGCCCATCGCGGGCCAGTAGCTTGAGGTTGATCGCGGCGTAATTGCCGCCCACCGGGTCGAGAATCACGTCGAACGGGCCGAAATCGCGCAAGGCCTCGATACCGTCGGTACGTACCACGCCGCCCTGGGCGCCGAGGGCTTCGCAATAGGCCAGGCGATCCGCCGAGCCGACGCTGACCCAGCACGGGCTGCCAAACGCCTTGCACAGTTGGATCGCTGCCGAGCCGACACCACTGGCGCCCGCGTGCAACAGCACCTTTTCACCGGGCTTGAGCGCCGCCAACTGGAACAGGTTGAGCCAGGCCGTGCTGTACACCTCCGGCAACGCCGCCGCCTCGGCCAGGGACAATCCCTCCGGCACCGGCAGTACGTGGCGTGCATCCACCACTACTTCTTCGGCCATGCCACCGCCCGCCAGCAGCGCACAGACCCGGTCTCCCACTTGCCAGGCCGAGCCGGCGCCGACTTCGCTGATGACCCCGGAACACTCCAGGCCCAGCACTTCGCTAGCCCCTGGCGGTGGCGGATAGAGCCCTGCACGCTGTAATAAGTCGGCCCGATTCAAGCCGGCTGCCGCCACACGAATACGAACTTGGCCTACATCACATGTAGGACTTGGGGTCTCAACCCACTCCACATGACCTTCAACGCCTTGCAATGCTTTCACAGTGCCTCCATAGTGAGTCTGGACTGAGCCCGTTGCTGTAGCGCCGGGCTTTTTGCATTATGCGACCGGCCCAAATGGAACCGGCGACTTCAAAGACGGCCTAATATGCGTTATCAATTGCCCCCGCGTCGAATCAGCATGAAGCATTTGTTCCCCAGCACCGCCCTCGCTCTTTTCATTGGTCTCGGCCTGTTGCCGCTGTCGACCAATACGTTCGCAGCCAACAGCTGGGACAAGCTTCAGCCCGATCGCGACGAGGTGATTGCCAGCCTTAACGTCGTTGAGTTGCTCAAGCGCCACCATTACAGCAAGCCGCCGCTGGACGATGCGCGTTCGGTGATCATCTATGACAGCTACCTCAAGCTGCTGGATCCCTCGCGCAGCTACTTCCTGGCCAGCGATATCGCTGAGTTCGACAAGTGGAAGACCCAGTTCGACGACCTGCTCAAGAGCGGCGACCTGCAGCCTGGCTTCACCATCTACAAGCGTTACCTGGACCGTGTCAAAGCGCGTCTGGACTTCGCTCTGGGTGAGCTGAACAAAGGCGTCGACAAGCTCGACTTCACCCAGAAGGAAACCCTGCTGGTGGATCGCAAGGACGCCCCTTGGCTGACCAGCACCGCCGCCCTGGATGACCTGTGGCGCAAGCGCGTCAAGGATGAAGTCCTGCGCCTGAAGATCGCCGGCAAAGAGCCCAAGGCGATCCAGGAACTGCTGACCAAGCGCTACAAGAATCAATTGAGCCGCCTGGAGCAGACCCGCGCCGAAGATATCTTCCAGGCCTATATCAACACCTTCGCGATGTCCTACGATCCGCACACCAATTATCTGTCGCCAGATAACGCGGAAAATTTTGATATCAACATGAGTCTGTCCCTCGAAGGCATCGGTGCCGTGCTGCAGAGCGACAACGATCAGGTCAAGATCGTGCGCCTGGTGCCGGCAGGCCCGGCGGACAAGACCAAGCAGGTTGCTCCGGCCGACAAGATCATCGGCGTGGCCCAGGCTGACAAAGAAATGGTCGACGTAGTCGGCTGGCGCCTGGACGAAGTGGTCAAGCTGATCCGTGGGCCGAAAGGCAGCGTGGTGCGCCTGGAAGTGATTCCGCACACCAATGCGCCGAACGACCAGACCAGCAAGGTGGTGTCGATCACCCGCGAAGCGGTGAAGCTCGAAGACCAGGCCGTGCAGAAGAAAGTCCTCAACCTCAAGCAGGATGGCAAGGACTACAAGCTGGGCATCATTGAAATCCCGGCCTTCTACCTGGACTTCAAGGCCTTCCGTGCTGGCGATCCGGACTACAAGAGCACCACTCGCGACGTGAAGAAAATCCTCACCGAGCTTTCCAAAGAGAAAGTTGACGGTGTGGTCATCGACCTGCGCAACAACGGTGGCGGCTCCTTGCAGGAAGCCACCGAGCTGACCAGCCTGTTTATCGACAAGGGTCCGACCGTGTTGGTGCGCAACGCCGATGGCCGCGTAGATGTGCTGGAAGACGAAAACCCGGGGGCCTTCTACAAAGGGCCGATGGCGTTGCTGGTCAACCGCCTCTCGGCTTCGGCCTCGGAGATTTTTGCCGGGGCGATGCAGGATTACCACCGCGCATTGATCATCGGTGGCCAGACCTTCGGCAAAGGCACGGTGCAGACTATCCAGCCGCTCAACCATGGCGAGCTCAAGCTGACGTTGGCCAAGTTCTACCGGGTTTCCGGGCAGAGCACCCAACATCAGGGCGTGCTGCCGGACATTGATTTCCCGTCGATCATCGACACCAAGGAAATCGGCGAAAGCGCCCTGCCCGAAGCCATGCCGTGGGACACCATCCGCCCGGCCATCAAGCCTGCCTCGGACCCCTTCAAGCCGTACCTGGCCCAGCTCAAGACCGAACATGACGCCCGCTCCGCCAAGGATGCCGAGTTCGTGTTTATCCGCGACAAGCTGGCCCTGGCCAAGAAGCTGATGGCCGAGAAGACCGTCAGCCTCAATGAAGTGGACCGTCGTGCGCAGCACACCGACATCGAAAATCAGCAACTGGCCCTGGAGAACATCCGACGCAAGGCCAAGGGTGAAGAAGCCCTCAAGGAGCTGAAGAAAGAAGACGAAGACGCGCTGCCGACCGAACCTGAAAAGACCAAGCCGGAAGATGATGCCTACCTGAGCGAAACCGGGCGGATTCTGCTGGACTACCTGAAAATCAGCAAGACGGTGGCCAAGCAGTAAGTGATGGCAATTTAATGTGAGCGCTCCACGGAGCGTCATCAAATAGACATCATTCTGTCGTGAAATGAAGGACCGGGCGCCCCAGGCACCCGGTCCTTTTTTTTCGACCGAGATCATCATGACCATGACCGAACAGCTGAATGCCCTGGGCTCCATCCTGGCTCAAGGCAGTTTGCACAGTCTGTTCCAACCGATCATTTGCCTCTCCGAACGTCGCATCCTCGGCTATGAAGCCCTGAGCCGCGGCCCGTCCAACAGCCCGTTGCACTCGCCCCTGGCGCTGTTTTCGGTCGCACGCCAGGGCGGGCTTCTCAATGAGTTGGAGATGGCGTGCCGGCAAAGCGCATGTCGGCGCTTCAGCGAGCAACAGTTGCCGGGCAAGCTGTTTCTCAACGTCTCACCGGAATCGTTGCTGGAGACCACCCACCAACCAGGGCGCACCTTGCACATGCTGCGCGACTTCGGCATCGCGCCCAGCCAGGTGGTGATCGAACTCACCGAACAATCCCCGACCGACGACTTCCAACTGCTGCAAACCGCCCTGCATCACTATCGCAACATGGGGTTTTCGATTGCCCTGGATGACTTGGGCGCCGGTTATTCGAGCCTGCGGCTGTGGTCTGAATTGCGCCCCGACTATGTGAAGATCGACCGACACTTTATCGACGGGATCCACCAGGATGCGCTCAAGCGTGAGTTTGTCGGCTCGATCCTGCAAATCGCCAGGGCCTCCCGCGCGCAGGTGATTGCCGAAGGTATCGAGTTGCAGGAGGAATTGGCAGTACTGACGGAAATGGGTGTGGACCTGATCCAGGGCTACCTGCTGTGTCGTCCCCAGGAGCATCCGCCCCAGGAAGCGCGGTTGATGCTGGCCAGGCCCGACAGCACCAGCGTCTCGCTCAACGAAGAAGCCAGCGACCTCAGCGCCCTGCTCAACGAACAACCCGCCGTGGCCCAGCACACACCTACCGCCAATGTGCTGGAAGCCTTTCGCCGCCAGGCCAACCTCAACTCCCTGGCAGTGCTGGACGAGCTTGGCCAGCCCATCGGTATCGTGCATCGGCACTCGTTGTCAGATGCGCTGCTCAAGCCGTTTGCCACCGACCTGTTTGCGCGCAAGCCCATCAGCCGCTTGATGAGCGATGACTTCCTGGCCGTGGAGCTGAGCCAGTCGTTGCAACAGGTCAGCCGCCTGCTGACCAGCCGGGCGCGGCAACGGATCGAAGAAGATTTCATCATCACCCAGAACGGCAACTACCTGGGGTTGGGCCGAGTGATCGACGTGCTCAAGTTGATTACCGAGCTGAAAATCCAACAGGCGCGCTACGCCAACCCGCTGACCCTGCTACCGGGCAACGTGCCAATCCAGCAGTGCCTGACGCGACTGTTGCAGCAGCAGCGCGAGTCAGTGATTTGTTATGTGGATATCGACAGTTTCAAGCCGTTCAACGATATCTACGGCTATGGGCGTGGCGATGAAGTGCTGCTGTGCCTGGCACAATGCCTCAACGACCGGGTGGACCCCAGCCGCGACTTTGTCGGGCATATTGGTGGCGATGACTTTTTGCTGGTGCTCGGCGCCCAGGATTGGCGTAAGCGGCTCAACCAGTTGGTGGATGATTTCCAGACCCAGTGCCGGCGCTTCTACCGCAGTGAGCATTTGGAGGCCGGCTGTTTTATCGCCCTGAATCGCCAAGGCCTGCGTCAGGAATTCGCCCTGCTGTCGCTGTCCATTGGCGTGGTACATCTGCATCCATTGAGCTGTGGCCACCTGGATGCCAGCCAACTGGCCGAATTGGCCTCGCAGGCCAAGCATCACGCCAAGAACGTGGCCGGCTACAGCATCCACGTGATCGACAGCCGCGAACGCCTGTAGGAGCTGGCTTGCCAGCGAAAAACCAGAGAGCAACACGGAGCACCAGGCACCCGGCGTTTTTCGCAGGCTTGCCGACGCCTACAACTGCTCCAGGCGTATCTGCGCCAGCGGATGCCCGGCCTTGGCGGCGATGGTCCACCAGCGCGCGGCTTCAGCCGGGTCCGGGGCCTTGCCCAGGCTGCCTGCCAGGCTCAGCACACCGACTTGATAGGCCGCCTTGCCATCGCCTGCCTGCCCCGCCAGGCGCAGCAAGCGCACGCCTTCTTCCCGCGCGCCCAACCCTTGGCCACGAAAGGTCAGGATATGCCCATAAAAACTTTGTGCATCGACATTGCCCAGGTTGGCCATGCGTGCGAACTGGCCCTCCAGCCAGTGCCAGCCACGGGGCTGACGCACAAACCATGACCAATGAAACAACCGGCGTGCCAGCCAATAGCTGGCATACGCTTTGAGTTTCCAGAACACTCAGGCCTCCGCTGATTCAGGATATTCGTACTCGAACACTCGGACCACTTCCGAGGCATGCCAGGATGCTGCGGCGACACCATCGGAAGGTCCACAGAAACGCCCAAGGCGTTCGACACATTCAAAAAAACCGGTACGCGGCAACCGGCTCGCGCCCTGGCTGATCACCAGGGAACTGCGTAGCGGTTGCTCGGCCTTGGCATCCAGGGCGGCCAGGTGTTCCAGGGCCGCGGTCAGGGTTTGCATCGCCGGCGTCGGAAACTGCAGGCGCTCAAGCAATGCACGATAAGTCAAAAGATGGCGTTGGCGACGGGCCTGATCAAGTTCGTTGAGCAACCCATCCCAATGTTGACGGCTGATGCGCACACTCACGTTTCATCCCTCCAACCGGCAATCCCCAACTCCCAGGCCAGGCTGCGACGGATCGCGGCATCCGGCTGGCGTTCACCACTTTCAATCAAGCCCAGGTAGGACGGGCTGATGCCCACGGTGCGGGCCAATGCCTCAATGGCCAGGCCCTTGGCTTCGCGCAGGTTGCGCAAGTGCGCCAGGGGGCGTAGATCCGTCGCGGTCGCGACGGGAGGGGTCTGTGCAGCAGGAGTGCTTGGTTGCTGCAGGCCGGCGGCTGTTAACAGCACCTGGTACTGAGCCCATGGCAGAACCGCATATTCGGGTTCGCCATCCCGTGAAATGATCTGTATATCCATGACTGCCCCGTAGGATCACAACACTTACGAAGTAAGTACTTTCCTTAGGAGTGTAATCCTAACAGCCGCAAAGAGCGCAGGGGGATAATCCGCGCCTTCAGTTTTTTTTCGGGTTTTCCTGCTCCAGAAGCTGCGGTGTGGCGGGCAAGCGCTCGACCACCACCAGCTTCTCCGGGCGTTGGCGTTCACGCCAGGCGCGGAAGGCACTCAACTCCCCGTCCAGGGACTTCATGACCCAGGCCAGTACCGCGATGTCATCGAGCATGCCGAACATGGGCAAAAAGTCCGGGATCGCATCAATCGGGCTGAGGAAGTACATCAGCCCCGCTACCACCGATATCAGCGCCTTGGGGCTGATCGCCCGGTACTCGCCACGCCAGTAGGCCAGGCACAGCGCCTGGAGCAGCTTGAGGTCGTCCTTGAGCTTGCCCAGGCGGTTACCCTGGCTTGAGCCTTTGGCGGCAACCGCGAACAACAAGGTCGGCAGGCGTCCACGCCCGATTAGCCGTGCGGCCAACGGTAGGAAGCGGGTGAAATTCCAGGGTGCTTTCATCGTCACTCCAGTTCCAGGCGAGAGAAAAGGTTATCCACACAACTTGTGGATAACCTTGTGAACAGAGGCCATTTTCGCGGCTGAAAGCCACGTAGTACAAGGCCTACAGTCAGATCGGGCGTTTTTTGCGCACATAAAAAAATCCCAAGATTTCATTGACTTGGGGTACATCTGCGGCTACCCGTGCCGAGGTATAGCATCAGACTGCTCTAAGTCGCAGGCGTTCGTTCGGATTTAACCCACGCCCCCTCCACAACCACGGTCAACTGTGGGAGCTGTCGAGCCCCGGCCCAGAAACAACAACGCCCCGTATAAACGGGGCGTTGGATGTTCAACTGCTGCTTACTTGGCAGCAGGTGCCTCAGGAGCCTCGGCCTTGGCCGGGTCCTTGATTGCCAGCAGCTCCAGGTCAAAGACCAGTACGGAGTTGGCTGGAATCGCCGGGCTCGGGCTCTGGGCGCCGTAGGCCAGGTCGGACGGGATGTACAACTCGACCTTCTCGCCCACGTGCATCAGTTGCAGGCCTTCGACCCAACCCGGGATCACGCCGCTGACCGGCAGGTCAATCGGGCTGCCGCGATCCACGGAGCTGTCAAAGGTGGTGCCGTTGGTCAGCTTGCCGGTGTAGTGCACAGTCACTACGTCGGTCGGCTTGGGCTGGGCGCCTTCGGCCTTCTTCACGATCTTGTATTGCAGACCGGAAGCAGTGGTGACCACGCCGTCTTTCTTGGCGTTGTCTTCGAGGTATTTCTTGCCGGCGGCTGCCGACTCTTCGCTCATCTTGGTCATGCGTTCTTCGGCACGCTTTTGCAGTGCGGAAAACGCTTCAACCAGTTCTTCATCCTTCAGCTTCTGTTCTTTCTTGCCAACGGCATCTTCGATGCCTTGGGCAACTGCCTTGGAGTCCAGGTCATCCATACCTTCCTGAGCCAGGCTTTTGCCCATGTTCAGGCCGATACCGTAGGAAGCTTTCTGCGCCGGGGTTTTCAGCTCTACGCTGGTTTGCGAATCACAACCCGCAAGTACCAGGCTAACCAGGGCCACCGCCGCCGCCAACCGATGCTGTTTCATGCTATTTCCTTGTTCATGCGCCAAAAGGGCATTCGAATAAAGTCGCGAGCTTATCAGGCGGCCACGACCAATGGCTACCGGCATGTGAGCAGGAAACTTCTGATAAGTTCACGTGTTTAAAAGCATTTTCATCTGCGTCAAAGTCCGACGAAGGACAGCAGGCCAGCCGAAAACCACCGGTGCAGACCGATCATGGCTACTTGCCGCCTGCCTCGCTCGGTGGCATAAGGACGCAACAACTCGACAAGGATAGTTATCTTGCGCATTTTTTCCCGTGTTTTACTCCTGATCCTGTCACTTATGGGACTGGCGCTGGCCGTGGTGCTCTATTACGTGCTCAACCCGAAGCTGCCGGATTACGTGCCGGTGGACCAGGTGCACTACCAGGACCAATGGACCACCGCCGACCGCCAGGTCTACTACTTCACGCCCCAGGGCACCCAGGTCAAGGGCTTGCGCTATGACTGGTTCACGGCGCTGGAGCTGCCGTTTTCCGAGCAGCGCTTTGCCGAACCGGCTTACCTTGCGCGGTTCGGTTTCCTGGTAGACCCGCGGCAACAGGCCACACCCCAGAACCCCGGCAACCTGCCCGCTGGCTTCGCCCGGCACAAGAATGCCGGCAGCAACGCGGAGTTTCTCGATATCACCTGCGCCGCCTGCCACACCGGCGAGTTGCGCTTCAATGGCCAGGCGCTGCGCATCGACGGGGGCGCTGCGCAACACGTGCTGCCCTCCAGCGTGCCGACCCTGCGCGGTGGCAGCTTCGGCCAGGCCCTAGTGGCCAGCCTCACCGCCACCTATTACAACCCGCTGAAGTTCAGGCGTTTTGCCCACAACGTGCTGGGGGATCAATACGACGCCCAGTACGATCAGTTGCGCCAGGACTTCAAAAAGTCCCTGGACACCTTCCTCAAGGTGGCCTGGAACGATACCCACCGTGGCCTCTACCCCACCGAAGAAGGCCCGGGGCGCACCGACGCCTTCGGTCGTATCGCCAACGCCAGCTTTGGTGATGCCATTTCGCCGGACAACTACCGTATCGCCAACGCACCGGTGGACTACCCGCAGTTGTGGGACATGTGGACCTTCGACTGGGTGCAATGGAATGGCTCGGCCCAGCAACCCATGGCGCGTAATATCGGCGAGGCGTTAGGCGTGGGCGCGACCCTGGACTTCTTCGACAGCGCCGGCCAGCCGCTCAAGGGCGAGGCGCGCTACCCCTCCAGTGTGCGGGTGCGTGACTTGAACCTGATCGAAGAAACCCTGCAACGGCTCAAACCACCGACCTGGCCTGAAGCGTTGTTCGGGGCCGTGGACAAACCCCTGGCCGCCAGGGGCCGCGCGCTGTTTACCGAAAACTGCGCCGGCTGCCACGTACCCAGCGTAACCCTGGTCAACGGGCGCCCGGTGCAACAACTGAAAATGCTGCCCGTGGACTACATCGGCACCGACCCCGGCACCGCCAGCAATATTGCCAACCAGCGCTATGACCTCAGCGCCCTGCAATGGGACCCCGCCGAGTTGGCGCAGTTGAATGTCGAGTTGCACCCGACACCGACCGAACCGCTGGACCTGCGCAGCCTGTCTGTGGCCAAGGGCCTGGCTTATGTCACCGCATTTGTCGAAGAACACGCCTACCGCGCCGCCGGCATCACCCCGGCAGAACGCCCGCGCCTGGACGGCTACGGCCTGCCTATCGGCGTGCGCGAACTGTGGGCCTACAAGGCCCGCCCACTGGCCGGCGTGTGGGCCACGCCGCCGTTCCTGCACAATGGCTCGGTGCCCACGCTCTACCAGTTGCTTTCACCGCAGTACGAACGCAGCCGTACTTTCTATAAAGGCACCTTCGATTACGACCCACGTCACTTGGGTTATCGCACCGAGGCCTTTAAAAACGCCTTCCTGTTCGATACGAATATCACCGGCAACCACAACAGCGGCCACGAATTTCGCGCAGGCAAGCGTGGCAACGGGGTGATTGGCCGGGGCCTGGAGCCTGAGGAACGCTGGGCGCTGCTCGAATACCTGAAAGTACTGGGCGGCCCGCTGGAGCAGCAACTGCCATGACTTCCCCCTTTCGATACAAGGATCGCTCCATGCTCGCTCGACTGTGGCTGCGCCTCGGCGCATTTCTCGGCAAGACACTGTTATGGCTGGTGGGCCTGGGCTTGCTCGGCTGGCTGGCGGCCACCCTGTGGTTTGCCTGGCACCACAGCGGCCCGGTGCCTGTAGAGGAACAGATCCCGCCCGGCGAAGCCGCCATGACTCAAGGCATCATTCAGACGGCGGTGCGCATCGTCGACCAGCATCGCGAAGGCACCCGCTACCTGCGTGACGCGCATGCCAAGGCCCACGGCTGCGTGAAGGCCGAAGTCAGCGTACTGCCGGGCCTCGACCCGGCGTTGCGCCAGGGCGTGTTCGCTGAACCGGGCAAGACCTGGCAGGCGCTGATGCGCCTGTCCAACGGCAACGCTTATCCACAGTTCGACAGCATCCGCGACGCCCGCGGCATGGCGATCAAACTGCTGGACGTGCCGGGCAAGCAACTGCTGGCCGATCAGCAGGCGCGTGCCGAGCAGGACTTTGTGATGTTCAGCCACCCCAACTTTTTCGTCAGCGACGTGGCGGAGTACGCGCAAAACATCGGGGCCCAGGCCAATGGCCAGAAAGCCATGGCGTTTTTCCCCAGCTTCGACCCACGCAGTTGGCAGGTGCGACATCTGTTTATCGCCCTCGCAACGCTGGCGCCGGCGCCGGCCAGCCCGACAGAGGCGACGTATTTTTCAGTATCGCCCTACAAGTTTGGTGCGGCCAACGCCAAGTTCCGCGTTGCGCCTGACCCGCAAAGCTGCCCGCCATACAGCCTGCCGAAACAGAACCAGGACTTGCCGAACTTCTTGCGCAGCGCCTTGAACCAGCAGTTGTCCACCGACCGTATCGACGCCTGTTTTGTGTTGCAGATCCAGCGCCAGAACCCACAGAAATACATGCCTATCGAAGACACCAGTATCGAATGGAAGGAAAGCGACGCGCCCTACGAGAGCGTGGCGAAAATTCGCATTCCGGCGCAGGATTTCGACACCCCTGCGCTTAACCTGGCCTGTGACAACCAGTCGTTCAACCCGTGGTTTGGCGTGGAGGAACACCGACCGATTGGTGGGATCAACCGGTTGCGCAAGGCGGTGTATGAGGCGGTGAGTGATTATCGGCATGGCCGTAACACTCCCTGACTAAACCCTGTAGGAGCTCGATGACGATCAGGGTGTCAGTCACCCTGGGTTATCGTTAACGACCATCGCGGGCAAGCCCGCTCCCACAGGATTGGCCAGCAACCATTGCTGAAAGCTGCGCGCCGCCGAGGGCGGGTTGCGGTGCTGTGGCTGCATCAGTTGCAGACGGCCACGGCTGTGCATGTGATGGGGCAAGGCCAGTTGCAGGCGGCCAGCCGCCAGTTCACCCTCCAGCAAGCACTTCCAGCCCAGGGCCACACCGTGCCCCATCACCGCCGATTGCATCAGCAACTGATAGCTGTTGGTGCGCAAGGCATGACGGGGCGTGTGGTATTGCGCACCGATATCGGCGAACCAGTCGGCCCAGGTCAGCCAGTCGTGATAGTGGTCTTCGACGATCAACAAGGTGTGACTGTGCAGCAGGTGTTGGGCGTCGCGGATCATGCCGTGACGCTCAATGTAACCGGGACTGCACACGGCAATGACCTGTTCGCTGGCAAATACCGGGGTCAGTTCCAGGCCGAGGGGCGGCGGCAGTTCATCCAGGTGATAGAACAGGCCCAGGTCATATTCACTGACATCCAGGTGGCTTGGGCTTTCACTGCACAAGATGCGGATATCCAGGTCCGGGTGCTCACGCTGGAAGGCCGGCAGCAGCGCAGCAAGCCAGATGGAACTGATAGTCGGCGTGCTGGCCAGGGTCAGTTGGCGATCGGCGCCACGCCGACGCAGCTCCGCCGACTCGCGATCAAGCTCGCGCAGCAGCCGCTGGATGGTGCGAAAGTAACGCACGCCGGCCGGTGTCAGGCTCAGGCCCAAGGCCAGCCGATAAAACAGCGGCCGCGCCAGGTCTTCCTCCAGGCGTTTGATCTGCCGGCTCACCGCGCTTTGGGTCAGGTTCAGCTCATGGGCCGCCTGGGTGAAACTCAAATGACGGGCGGCCGCTTCAAACGTCTGCAAACAATTGAGCGGTGGAAGATCGACGTTTCGGCGCGACATGCAGGGGCCCGTGCTTGATCAGACAAGCAGGTATCCTGCCATTTGCCCACTCACAACGCGACCCGCGCGACACGTTTGTTCCAGGTTCGGTGATGGACCTGTGCCCCGTTTTCCCGCGCGTGCTGTTGGGCCTCGACGTAGAACCACTGGGCGTCGGCATGCACCTGTAGGCGGCTGTCGACTTCCACCGACCACGGCCCGCGCTCGACGCGGTAGTGCCACTGGATATCGGCCCGGGTCGACAACGGGTCCCAGGGCAAGGTGCGATAGAGCTCGGTGCAGCGCTGGTCCACCGCCAGGCCGTGCTCGGTGAAGCGCACAGCGCCCAGGTCGTCCTCGATTTTCACGCAGACTTCGCCACTGCCCACATCCTCGATCAACGTGCGCTTGGGTGCGGCCGCCCGCAGAATCTGCAGTGCCGCCGGGGCAGCCGCCTGCGGAGTGCCGAATGGGCATGGCACCGCCGCACCACTGAAGATCGGCAATTGCACACATTGCAGGGCGGGTAGCACGGTCAGGGTGGTCAGCTCACGGCTGGGCCACAGCAACGGAAAACTCGCGGTGCTGAGGGCCAGGCGCAGACGATGGCCGGCCGGCACCCGCGTGCCGATGTGGTCCAGGCTCAACTGCACGTCCATGGGTTCGCCTGGCACGGGTGGTGTCAGACGCGAGGCATCCTCACGCAAGGTAAGGTTAAGCACGCCGTAGGTGATCTGCGTGACCTGGCCGTCGGGCGCCACGGCATTCAGTCGCGCCACCAGTTGCCCGCAGGTGGTATCGCTGGCCAGGCGCAGTTGCAAACGCACATCGCCCAGCAGCGCCAGGGGTTCGGCCAGTGGCTGGGAGTCGAAACACAGCGATTGCGCATCGTCGCGACGCTGATCGGTCGGGCCGTCGGGGCCGAACCAGATGGCGCAGTATTCGCCCTGGTGCAGGCCAGTGGTCAGTGGCGAACAGATGCTGCGTGCGCTGCCCAGTGGCTGCAGGCCGGGCGTGAGGCCACGGTCGTCGAGGCTGTAGTCGGCCCATTGGACCTGGGAATCGGGCCAACCCGACGTCTGCACCCAAATGCCCGGCCGCTCGGCATAACTGCCCTTGGGCGCCAACACATCCTGTAGGTAAAAGGTGCAGGCTGCGTCGTCCATTACCCCGTTCTCGATACCTTTGAGCCAATGGTCCCACCAGCGCTTGGCCTCCTGCAGGAAACCAATGGCCGGGTTGGGCACGGCGAAATGCGGGTACTTGTGGATCCAGGGGCCGATCATGGCTTTCTTCGGGCCTGGCAGATGCTGCATCAGGCGCGGCACCGCATTCTTGTAGGCGTCGCCCCAACCGCCCACGGCGTACACCGCCGCCTTGATCGCCGAGTAGTCCTCGCAGACCGAGCCGTGACGCCAGTAGGCATCGCGGGTCTGGTGCTGCAACCAGGTTTCGGCCAGCAGCGGCATGGCGTCCAGGCGTTGTTGCCACAGGGTTTTCCAGGCATCGCCGACCAGTTGCGGGTCCGGCGCCGCCGCACTGAAGTTGAGCATGGTTGCGGCCCAGCCGAAGTTCTCCAGCAGCAGGTTGCCGCCCTTGTAATGGATGTCATCGGCAAAGCGGTCATCGGTGGAGCACAGGGTGATGATCGCCTTCAACGCCTCGGGCTGGCGCGCCGCGACTTGCAGGCTGTTGAACCCCCCCCAGGAGATGCCCATCATCCCCAGGTTGCCGTCGCACCAGGGTTGCTGGCACAGCCACTCGATCACTTCGAGGGCGTCGTTCTGTTCCTGCAACAGGTATTCGTCGGCCATCAAGCCCTCGGATTCGCCGTTGCCGCGCATATCAACGCGCACGCACACATAGCCCTGCCCCGCCATCCACGGATGGGTCAGCGCATCGCGCACCGCCGTGCCATCGCGCTTGCGATAGGGCAAGTATTCGAGGATCGCCGGGAAGGCCTGCGCGCTGGCGGTTTCAGGCAGCCAGATGCGAGCCGCCAGTTGCGTGCCGTCGCTCATGGGGATCAGGCAATGTTCTATTTCACGGACTGTGTAGGCAAATTCGGTGACGATTTCCATCGGTAACTCCAGCAACAAACAGGCAAGTCAGCGGGCAAAATCCGCCACGGGGCTGGCATCACGCAAGCCAGGCTCAATCGTCGGTGCCACTGCCTTTACCTCCAGCAGCGCCGGGTTCTTCAACCAGTAAATCAACGACGTGCTGGCCAGCAGCACCAGGATCATTCCCGGCAAGCCGCCGAGGTTGGAGAGCATCTTCACCCCGTCGATACCGACAAAGGCCACCATGACCCAGGACACCGTGCCGATGATCACGCCCCAGACGATCTTCAAAAGCGGGTTGCCGTCCAGGTCCGAATCAGCGGTAACCCCCTTGCTGCACAGGTTGGCGATCACGTCGGTGCTGGAGTCGGCGGCGGTGACGAACGAGATGAACGCGACAAACAACAGGAACGCGATCATCAAGCCGCTGGCCGGCAACTGCTGGAACATCTGGTACAACACATGCTCCACGCCTTGTTCGTTGAGCACGCGGTTCAAGCTGCCGTCGCCCAGGGCATCGAAGTACAGGCTGCTGCCGGAAAAGATGCAGATCCACAGCGCGGTGAACAACGCCGGGTACAGCATGTTGATATGGATAAATTCGCGCACCGTGTAGCCCCGGCCGATCTTGCCGAGAAACAGCGCACTGACCGGGGCCCAGGCGAACCACACCGACCAGTAGAACACCGTCCAACTCTGCGGCCAGCTGTCGCCACTGGCAGCGCCGGTGAACAGGCTGCGGCTGAAGAAGGTATCGAGGTAGACCCCCAGGGACTCGACGCCCAGGCTGAACATGTACAGGGTCGGCCCGCACAGCAATACAAACCCGCCCAGGGCCAGCATGATCCAGGTGTTGAACGACGACAGCATGACGATGCCGCGTTGCAGGCCGCTGGCAGCCGAGGCCACGAAAGTGATGACGATCACCGCGATGATCAGCGCCAGGCGCAACGGCGTGGTTTCGCCGCCGATGTATTGGCTCAGGCCGCCGGACAAAGTCAGCGCGCCGGTGCCCAGGGACGAGGCCATGCCCGCCACCAGGGCGAACATTGCCAGGGTGTCGATCAGCCCGGCATACCGCTTGACCCGCGCGGCGCCGAGCAAGGGTTGCAACATAGCGCCAATCGAGAAATGGCTGCGCAGGTTGTAGAACACCAGAGCAAAGACCAGGGAGGGCACCAGGTAAATCGCGTAAGGGGTGATCGTCCAGTGCAGGAACATCGTCGACAGGGCAAAACTCTTGGCCGCCGCGCTGCCCGCCTCGATCGGCAGGCTGCTGGGCGGTGAATACACATGGTAGAGCGGCTCAGCCGTGGTCCAGAACAACACGCCCACCGCCAGGGTGGTACACAGTGCAACCATGAACCAACGCCATTTGCTCAACAGGGGCGTGGCGCCCTCTCCGCCGATGCGCACCTTGCCCAGGGGCGAAAAATAGACGATCGCGGTCAGTACCACCATGGCAAAGGAACCGGCGCTGAACAGCCAGGAAAAGTTTTGCAGGATCACCGTATTGAGTTGCTTGCTCACGGCGAGGAATGCCTTGAGGTCAACGTAGCTGGCGATCACCGCCACCAGCAGAATCAGAAAGGTTGGCCAGAAGACCAAAGGACGCAATGGGTATTTCATCTCGTGCGCTTCCCCAGACAGACTATTTTTATTGCCTTTGCAGGCCATTGTTAGAAAGCGGGCACCGCGCATCCTGCTGCTGGCCGCCCGCCTTGAAGTCTTCGCGTGGGTATAGATAAGCGTGAGTGCCGGCTGCGATGCAATCGACCAATAGGTATGGGGGTATTCCGTCAGCTCATGAGCGATCAGAGACTTTCAACAAAAGCAGAATGACATTCACTTGATCTATGGAGGTCAAAAATGTGAGAGCTTGCTTGCCTGCGATGGCGGAGGATAGGTGCAAGTGTATGGTCATTCAAACGACTGTTTTCAGGTTGTTGCCCTCGCAAACGATCGAATGCATTTGCGCCCTTGAGCGGCTATCGACCCTCGGGTAATGTCATCAGACCCATAGGATAGAGCACGCCCATGACTTCCAAGCTGGAACAACTCAAGCAATTCACGACTGTAGTGGCCGATACCGGCGACTTTGAAGCTATCGCTCGCGTCAAGCCGCAGGATGCCACTACCAACCCGTCCCTCTTGCTCAAGGCGGCGTCAATTCCAGCCTACGCCAAGCTGCTGGATGCCTGCGTACAGGATTGCAACGGTGATGTGGGCCTGGCCAGTGACCGTTTTGCGGTGGCCGTCGGGCAAGAGATCCTTAAAGTGGTGCCAGGGCGTATTTCCACCGAGGTGGATGCCCGCCTGTCGTTCGACACTGACGCGGTACTCAAGCGCGCACATCGCCTGATCGGCCTGTACGAAGACGCTGGCATTGGCCGCGACCGCGTGCTGATCAAGATCGCGTCCACCTGGGAAGGCATTCGTGCCGCCGAGCAGTTGGAAAAGGAAGGTATTCAGACCAACCTGACTCTGTTGTTTTCCTTCGCCCAGGCCGTGGCCTGCGCTGAAGCCGGGGTGTTCCTGATTTCGCCGTTCGTGGGTCGTATCTACGACTGGTACAAAAAGGCCAATGGCAACGACTACACCGGGGCCGATGACCCAGGCGTGCAGTCAGTAACGCGCATCTACAACTACTACAAGGCCAATGGCTACAAGACTGTGGTGATGGGCGCGAGCTTCCGCAACCTGAGCCAAATCGAAGAGCTGGCCGGTTGCGATCGCTTGACCATCAGTCCGGATTTGCTGGAGAAGCTGGCAGCCGACAATGGCAAGCTTGCGCGCAAGTTGGCCCCAGGCCATGCCGGTGAAGCCCGTGTGCACATGACCGAGGCGCAATTCCGTTGGGAGTCCAACGAGGATGCCATGGCCACTGAGAAGCTGGCCGAAGGTATTCGCCAGTTTGCTCGTGACCAGGAAAAACTGGAGGCGTTGTTGAGCGCCAAGCTGTAAAAAGCGGGCGCGGTAAAAAGGGCGGTATCCGTTAGGATGCCGCCCTTTTTTGTACCCGCTCAGTATGTGTTGGTTGGGCTGGCGCTATCGCAGGCAAGCCAGCTCCCACATTTTGACCGTGCTCCAACCGTGAGGTCAGTGCCGCTCCAGGGCGTTGACCAGGTCGTGGAACGCTTCGCGGTTGGATTCGTTCAAGCCCATCAGGATCTTGTGCGCCTCCAGCACCTTGAGTCGTACCACTTCCTCGGACTGGTCCTGGGATGGCAAGTCGGTCAGGCATTCCGGGCACGGGATCGGGCGGTCAACGATGTTGAACACTTGATCGAAACCCATCGACTGCAAGAGCCGAGTGATGTCTTCGTGGGTGGTGACGACGGTCGGCAGCAGTCCGACCTTCTGCCGAGACAGAATGGACAGCTTAGCCAACAGCCCAAGGGTGGTGCTATCGATGCTGCGGGTTTCGGTCAGATCGATCACGATCGCCGAGAAGTTCAAGGCTGTGAAAATCCGCTCAATCGTTGCATCCAGCGCCGAACACAAGGTCAGGCGCACTTCACCGACAAATTTCAGGACGAAGGTCCCTTCTTGTTCGGCGAATTGGATTCTTCCGGTACTCATCAAAGATTCCTGCTCAACACCAATAGGGCGATATCATCCGGCATCTCCCCTAGCGTGGCCAATCCAAAAACCTGCCGCAGACCATCCAGGCTGCCGCCCGCCGACCTGACCCGTTGGGGTAAGGCGGCTTCTTTCTCCTTGAGTGTAGGCTCTGGAAGAAGGTCCAGGATGCCGTCGGACATCAGCGTCAGGCTGAAGGCCGGCGGCAGTTCCAGGATGTGGTCCTCATAGGTGGCTTCATTGAACAAGCCAACCGGCAGACCACGCCCTTCCAGGTAACGCACACTGTCTGGAGTGTATAAAACCGGCAATGGCAGGTGACCGCCAATGCTGTAGGTCAAAAGACCGGTTTCTTCATCAATCACGCCGCCCACCATCGTCACGTGCTTGCCCAGCTTGCAGCTGATCAGGCCCCGGTTGATGTGGCCCAGCACTTGCGAGGGGGTGAACTCTGGCAAGGTGCCATTGCGCTTGGATTCGAACAACAACCGTGTGGTCATGAACTTCAACAACACGGTGACAAAAGCGGAGGAAGCACCGTGTCCGGAGACGTCGGCCAGATAAAACGCGACCCGGCGCTCATCCACACGGAAATAGTCGACAAAATCACCCGACAGGTACAGTGACGGGATGATCTGGTGGGCGAACTGGAACTCGTCGATGCTCCACGGACTCACCGGCAGCATGTTCATCTGCACCTGGCGACCGGCGTTCTGGTCTTCCTGGAGCAGATTGAGGCTCGCTTCGAGTTCACGGTTGGCGGTTTCGAGCTTCTCGCGGTAGCGCTGGTTCTCCAGCAGCAGGCGGGCACGATCCAGCGCACGGCGCACCGAGTGCTCCAATACGGCCAGGTCTTCCAGGGGCTTGATCAGGTAATCGGCGGCGCCCAGGCGCAAGGCTTCCACAGCGTCGTTCATCACCCCGGCACCGGACACGACAATCACGGGTGTCTGCGGGGCAAGCTCGGTCACCTGGCGGATCAGCTCAAGGCCGCCCATCTGGGGCATGCGCAGGTCGCAGATCACCAGGTCGGGCTGGTCGCGCTCGAACACCTGGAGACCCTGAAGACCATTGCCGGCCTGCAGGACGCTGAAGCCACTGTCTTCCAAATAGGCCGCGAGACTCGCGCGCACTACTTCGTCGTCATCGATTATCAGCAGCGTGGCACTGGTTTTCTGCATGTGGGCAAACGGCGCCAGAATTAGGTTGGCGTAGGCAGTCAGGCAATGGCCCGGCTCGCACTACTGGATTCGCTTTCTAGCCTCTCTGTCCTACAAAACATGCGCTTTTAACCGACGCACAAAGGTAAAGCAGAGGTGCCCTTCTAAGGCGCAGACGGTACTCCCATCCGTCAGGGGTTTCAAGCTCATGCCGATGGTCGCTGGGCGTCTTTACATCGCAAATCACCGGGAGTTATAAGAACAGGCAAAACCACAACGCAATGGACGGATGAAACCTATGAGCGCAAATGAACGTGACTATGCAGAAAAGCGCGATTTCATCCGCATGCGTGTGGATGCTGGCGTGTCGTTGATCCATGCCGGGCAAGAGATTGCCGGGGTCTGCCTGGACCTCTCCAGCTCTGGAATGCAGGTTCAGGCGCAGCACCCATTCAATGTGGGTGACCAACTGAAGGTGCGCATCGACTCAGAGCACGCCGCGCTCAAAGGCCTGGAAGCCGACACTGAGGTGGTATGGGCCCGCAAAGAAGGCGACGATCAGCACCTGGGCCTGAAAATTCTCAAGATGTACTGAAATCAATGCACACAAAAAAGGCGGCCCCGAAGGCCACCTTTTTCATTCAAGGCATGTGCCTTAAAAGTCATCCACCACATTGCCGTCTTTTACCTTGAACTCGCGGTTCTGCAGGTAGGCATTGCGGATAAAGGTGTATTTGTCACCGTTGATCAGCTTTTCCGCCGACAGCAGGCTGGCGCGGGTATCGATGATATCCAGGCCAAAGGCGCTGTTGCGCGATGGAATGTCGTTCATATAGCGGTACGGTTCGGTGTAGCTGTCGACGTACTTGGACGGCGCATCACGCAGGGTGCTTGGGCCCAGCAGCGGCAGCATCACGTAGGGACCGCTGCCCACGCCCCAGTAGCCGAGGGTCTGGCCGAAGTCTTCATCACTGCGCTGCAGCCCCATTTTGGTGCCCACGTCAATAAAGCCCAACACACCAAACGTGGTGTTGACCAGCAGGCGCGCAGTATCGACACCGGCCTGATGGGGCTTGAGCTGCAGCACGTTGTTGGCCAGGTTGCCTACATCGCCGATATTGCGGAAGAAGTTGTGGATACCGTCTTCGACAAATTGCGGGGTGATGAACTGGTAACCCTGGGCCAATGGCTTGAGTGCGTAGGTATCAACGGTGTCGTTGAAGGTAAAAATCGGGCGGTTGATGCTTTCCCACGGATCCTCTTCCGCAGCCTGGGCGGCGAAAGGCACCAGCAGGACGCTGGCACACACGGATAGTTGAGCAAGACACTGGCTCCAGCGCATAGCTTGAACTCCTTGATTGATCTGTCACGGGCGCTATGCCCTGAATAAGGCCGCCAGTATATGACGTAAGTGTAAGATTAGGCAGCTTGAAGGAATTGTCATTCAGAAAATGTACAATTTTCCCACAATCTCATCAGGTGTCATCTGCCTGTCACGGACCTCCGATAGCGTCACAGCTATTTTCAGGGACGTCGAAATGCCTCACCCTCAGATCGTTGCAGACAACGCCCCCTCCTTGACCGCCGTGTTGTTTGGCCTCAGTGGTTGCCTGGTGGACTTCGGTTCCATGGCCCATGCCGACTCCGTACCCGCGAGCGAAACCCTGGCCACCCCTGGCGCCCTGAAAATTCTGCAATGGCTCAATGATCAAGGCACCCCCTGTGCCTGGCTGGATGAGTTACCGCCGGCCGTCACGACACCGCTGGCCGCAGCCCTGCCGCAGTGGCTCCAGGGTACCCGCTCCGCCACCACGCCCTGGCCTGCACCCCATGCCTGCTGGCAAGCCCTGATGGACCTCAACATCGAACGCCTGGATGGCTGCGTGCTGGTCAGTGGCGAGCCGCGACTGCTGCAAGCGGGGCTCAACGCCGGGCTCTGGACGATTGGGCTGGCGTCCTGCGGGTCATTGTGCGGGCTCTCTCCGTCCCAATGGCAGGCACTGAGCGAACAGGCCCGCGAACACAAACGTGCCAAGGCCACCGTCGCGCTGTACGGGCTGGGCGTGCACTCGGTGATCGATCATCTGGGTGACTTGGGCACCTGCCTGGCAGACATCAGCCTGCGCCGGCTCAAAGGCGAGAAGCCCTGATCAAGATCATGCACAGTTGCTGCCAGTGGATTAATCTACAGGTCATCCCGTAGACCTTTCTCGGCGTGCCGTGGTCTATGCCAGTGCCTATTGATAGAAGGAAGAACACCATGCCTGCCCGCGAACAGCTACAAGAACAGGTCAATATCTTGCGCGAGCAACTGGAGAAGCATCCAGAGCTACCCCAGGAAAAACGTGACTCACTAATAGCATTGATTGCAAAATTTGAAGTGCAGCTCCAATTGGAACCCGCTACTCAGCCGCCCAGTATTACCGAGGATCTGAACCAGGCGGTCGGACGCTTCGAGCTAGACCATCCAGGTATTGCCGGAGTACTGCGTAACATTGTGGTGACTCTGGGTGGTATCGGCATCTGATAGTAAACATTCAAGCCCATTAGCCACGTGCTCCTGCTTGTTCTCTTTCGACACAACAAAAGTCCGATGCTTTAGCTGGCATCGGATCTTTATGCACGCACGGACACCACCTCGCAACATCGCTCCCCCTTGGGTCACAGACAAGAGTCATCTGTTAACACCCCCATGAAAAACTTCGTCGTATAGCGGAACCCAATCTGCAGTATTTGCCACCTAGCCTGTGAGAGGAATGACCCTCTTATTTGATTTCGGAGCATTTACCTACAATGGAAGCTATTGCAAACAATCCCGCATCGCCACAAACACAATCATCGCTTCAACCCAACGATCGGTCACAAGAAAAGGGCTCAAGTACATCAGAAGTCTTGGGATCGTTCCAGGTTGCAACGCCAGAGGATATTGCGAGCTTAAAGCAGGCTAAACTGGATTCAGACAAAATCACATACTGAAAGTAACGGTTTGGACGCTTAGCTAGTAAGGGTGGTGGAAGTGAATCTTTCCGCCACCCCATCGCTCATCAGATTTATTGACGGGCCAGGCGCAGGTTCTGGAACGACACATCCTCGGTACTGCGATACGGGTTGATATCCAACCCGCCCCGACGCACATACCGCGCATACACCGTCAATTTCTCAGGCTTGAGCAACCGCTGCAGGTCGAGAAAGATCCGCTCCACGCACTGCTCATGAAAGTCCGAGTGCTGGCGGAAACTCACCAGGTACGCCAACAAGCTGGCGTGATCCAGCGCCGCGCCGCGATACTCCACCGCCACGCTGCCCCAATCCGGCTGGCTGGTCACCGGGCAGTTGGATTTGAGCAGATGGCTATGCACGCTCTCCTCCACCACGCGGGAATCGTCACAGCGCAGCAGTTCCGGGCGTGGGTGCTCGTAGTTGCTGACACTGATATCCAGCTCATCGATGCACACGCCCGGCAGGCTGCCCACACCTTCGCCTTCCACTTCGGCCAGGCTGCGAATGCGCACGCCTACCGGTTTGCCAGCTGCCGCACTCAGGTCCGTACGCAGGGTTGCCTCAAGACTTGGCATGTCGGCAAACGGCGTCTGGTTCAACGAGTTGAGGTAAAGCTTGAAAGATTTCGACTCGATGATGTTCGGCGAGTCAGCCGGGATGCTGAACTCACCGATAGCCACCACCGGCTTGCCAGAGGGCAGCAGCCAGGACAATTCAAAGCAGTTCCAGAAATCCACGCCTTTATAGGGCAGCGTCTCGGCGCTCAGGCCCAGCTCGGCCCACTTGGCCGCGCGCGGAATCGGGAACAGCAATGAAGGGGTGTAAGTGGAGATGTATTCACTGGACTTGCCCAGCGGCGAATGTTCGGCTGCGGGATGCATGGCGGAAACCTGGCTAAATAAACCCCGCCAGTCTAACAGCCTTTGCTCCCGCCTTTGAGCCCAGGGTTTACTTGCTGATAGTCAGCTTGCCGACCATCCCTGCCTGATAGTGCCCAGGGATATTGCAGGCAAACTCCAGCGCACCGGCCTTGCTGAAGGTCCAGGTCAGTTCGGCGCTCTTGCCCGGCTCCACCAGCACACTGTTGGGATCGTCATGCTTCATGCCGCCCATGTCGCCATGGCCCATGGCTGCGTGGTCCATCTGGCCCATGCCGGTGGCGGTCAGCATGCCACTGGCCTGCATCTTGAGCATTTCCTTCTGGTGATCGGCATGCATGGTCGCGTCACCCAGATTGAATTCGTGCAGCAACTGGCCCTTGTTGACCAGCACAAAGCGCACCGTCTCACCGGCTTTTACGTCAAGAGACGTAGGGGCGAAGGAAATATCCTGCAGCACCACCTCCACTGTACGAGTGGCCTTGGTTGCCGGCGCAGCCTCGCCAAACGCGAAAGTGTGGGCGCCATCGGCCAGTGCCGGGACGCTCAACACCAACAGGCAACTTGCCAACCACCAAGATTTACGCAAAAACATGTTTATCCTCCAAAGGTATAGGAACAGCCTGTGGGACACTCTAATAATGCACCGCTGCCAGCTACCTGACTGCTAGATTACAAAATTGTCAGGTTATGCCAGTTCCCCTGTGCACACGGTATAAAGCCCGCTGCTACCCGTTGCCATGAGTTGCCTATGAAACTGCTGATCGTCGAAGACCAACCTAAAACCGGCCAATACCTGCGCCAGGGCCTGGCCGAAGCCGGATTCAATACCGAACTGGTGGCCGATGGCACCACCGGTCAGCACCTGGCGCTGACCGGCGACTACGACTTGCTGATCCTCGATGTGATGCTCCCGGGTCGCACTGGCTGGCAAATTCTCCAGGCGGTGCGCAGTGCCGGTCTGGAAATCCCGGTATTGTTTCTGACCGCGCGGGATGCGGTCGAGGATCGGGTCCACGGCCTGGAACTGGGCGCCGATGATTATCTGGTCAAGCCGTTCGCGTTCTCCGAACTGCTGGCCCGGGTGCGCAGCCTGTTGCGCCGGGGCAGCAGCACGCCCCAGGAGACCAGCCTGCACCTGGCCGACTTGCGCCTGGACTTGATCCGGCGTCGCGTGGAGCGCAGCAACCAGCGCATCGACTTGACCGCCAAGGAGTTCGCCCTGCTGGAAATGCTCCTGCGCCGCCAGGGCGAAGTGCTGCCAAAATCGCTGATTGCCTCCCAGGTCTGGGACATGAACTTCGACAGCGACACCAATATCATCGAAGTGGCCATCCGCCGCCTGCGCTTGAAGATCGATGACGGTTTTCCCAACAAGCTGATCCACACCGTACGCGGCATGGGCTATGTGCTGGAAGAGCGGTTCAGTTGATGAAGCGCATCTCCCTGTCCAGCCGCCTGGCGTTGTTGTTTGCCGGCTGCACCGCCGTGGTCTCGCTGCTGGCAGGCGTGTTGTTCAGCCAGGCCAGCGAGAAACACTTCATCGAACTGGACCAGCAACTGCTCGACAGCAAGCTGATGGCCCTGCGCAGCGCCCTGCAAGACGCCGATACCCCAACGCTGTTCGCCCAGCGCCAAGCCGCACTGGCAGACGAACTGAGCCATCAACCCGATCTGTCCGTGCGCATCAATGCCGCCGATGGCCAGCGCTGGTTTGACAGCTCCCCGCGTATTCCCGCCGAATTGCCCACCACGCCTGGCCTGCACAGCCTGCAAAACGCCGGCACCAATTACCGGGTGTACAACGCCCCCTTGAACCCAGGCAAACCGGGCTCCGCGCAGTTGATCCTGATGCTGGACATCACCCATCACCAACACTTCCTGCAACGCATGCAACACCTGATCTGGCTGACGGTCGGCCTGTCTGCCCTGGCAACCGCGCTTCTCGGCGCCTGGGCCGCACGCAGCGGGCTGCGGCCCCTGCGGCGGATGACCGAAGTGGCCAGCCGCGTGCGCGCCCACTCCCTGACCCAGCGCCTGCCCCAGGAACAGATGCCGGCCGAACTGGCGGAACTGGCCCAGGCCTTCAACGCCATGTTCAGTCGCCTGGACGATGCGTTCCAGCGGCTTTCGGCATTCTCCGCCGATATCGCCCACGAACTGCGCACACCTTTATCAAACCTGCTGACCCAGACCCAGGTCATCCTTACTCAGCCTCGGCCGCTGGAGGACTACCGCGAAGCGCTGCACAGCAACCTGGAAGAACTGCAATGGATGGCCCAACTGGTCAATGACATGTTGTACCTGGCCAAGGCCGACCACGGTTTACTCAACCCCAGACGCGAGCCCCTGGCCCTGGCCGACGAGGTAGATGCCTTGCTGGAGTTCTTCGCGCCATTGGCCGAGGATGCCCAGGTCAACCTGTTGCGCGACGGCAGCGCCAGCGCCGCCGGTGACCGCAGCATGCTGCGCCGGGCGTTTTCCAATCTGCTGGACAATGCCCTGCGCTTTACCCCGCCGGGCGGTGAAGTGCGGGTGAGGATCAGCGAAAACGCCCAGGGCGTGAACCTGAGCGTGGAAAACACCGGAACCGGGATTCCCCAGGGGTTGCTGACCAAGCTGTTTGACCGGTTCTACCGCGTGGACCCGGCACGGCATGAAGGCAGCAGTGAGCATGCGGGGCTGGGGTTGGCGATTACCCAGTCGATAGTGCGGGCGCATGGGGGGAGGATTTTCTGTGAGTCACAGCCGGGGTGGACGCGGTTTGTGATTGAGTTGCCCAAGAGGGATTGATGCAAGCTGGGCGGGCCTCATCGCGAGCAAGCCCACACCCACATTTGACCCCATTTCAAAGAGAGTACGCGGTACAAATGTGGGAGCGGTCTTGCTCGCGAAAGCGGTCTTGAACCCTACGAATATCTCAGGGCATGCGCCGGCTCAATCTTCGCCGCGCGATACGCCGGGTAGATCGTCGCCAAAAAGCTCAACACAAACCCGGCACTGCAAATCAGCAGCACATCGCCACCTTGCAGTTCCGAAGGCAGGTTGCTGACAAAATACACGTCCGAACTAAAGATATGCTGCCCGGTCACGCGCTCCATCCAGCCCACCAGTTCGCTGACGTTCAGCGCGGCAATCACCCCCAGCACGCCGCCAATCAGGGTGCCGACGATACCGATCACCGTGCCCTGGACCATGAAGATCGCCATGATCTGCCGCGGCGTGGCGCCAATGGTGCGCAGGATCGCAATGTCCGCGCCCTTGTCGTTCACCACCATGATCAGCGTGGCGATGATATTGAAGGCCGCGACAGCCACGATCATCAGCAACAACAGGCCGATCATGGTCTTTTCCATCTTCATCGCGCTGAACAGGCTGCCCTGGGTATGGGTCCAGTCGTCCGCCTTGTAGGCTGCACCGAGGCCTGTGGCGATATCCGCCGAAACCTTGGGCGCCGCATACAGATCCTTGACCGCCAGGCGCACGCTTTGCACCTGGTTGGGCTGCCAATGCAGCATTTGCGCGGCATCGGCGACGTGGATCAGGGCCATCGAACCATCCAGCTCGGCACCGACCTTGAACACGCCCACCACGTTCAACCGCTGCATGCGCGGGGTGATACCGCCAGGAGCAGTGCTGATTTCCGGGACGATCAGCGTCAGCTTGTCGCCCACATTCAGGCGGAAACGGCGCGCGGTAATTTCCCCGATCACCACGCCGAACTCACCCGGCTGCAGGTTTTCCAGGCTTCCCTGGACGATATGCTGGGTGACGATGGACACCTTGCCTTCCTGGGCCGGATCAATGCCGCTGATCTGGATCGGTTGCATCGAGCCCTTGTACGACAGCATGCCTTCCATCTCGGTGAACGGCACGGCCGCCGTGACTTCCGGGTTCTTCAGGGCAGCCGCCGCCACCGGTTGCCAGTCGCTGATCGGGTTGACGCCGACGATGGTGGCGTGCGGCACCATGCCAAGGATGCGTGAGCTCATTTCCCGCTGGAAACCATTCATCACCGACAACACCACGATCATCGCCAGCACGCCCAGGGCGAGGCCGATCATCGAGGTCATCGAGATAAACGAGACAAAACGGTTGCGGCGCTTGGCGCGGGTATAGCGCGTGCCGATGAAAATCGATAACGGTCTGAACATTCGCTTGCACCGCCTGAAAAAATAGAAAACCCAGGCACGGGGGCCCGGGCTTGAAACAGGTCAAATGGCGACCAGATGACCTTCCTGCAGGTGCAGCACACGGTCCATCTGCCGGGCCATGCTCATGTCATGGGTCACCACCAGGAACGCGGTGCGCATCTGGGTGCTCAGCTCCAACATCAAGTCCTTGATGCCCTGGGCAGTGTGGGAGTCGAGGTTGCCAGTCGGCTCGTCGAGCATCACCAGGCCCGGGTTGTTCACCAGGGCACGGGCAATCGCCACACGCTGGCGCTCGCCGCCGGACAACTCTGCCGGTTTGTGCTCCAGGCGATGGCCAAGGCCGACGCGCTCCAGCAACGCCGTGGCACGCTGGCGCGCCTGCGGGATCGCGGTCTTGCCGATCAACAGCGGCATGCACACGTTTTCCAGGGCGGTAAACTCTGGCAGCAAGTGGTGGAACTGATACACAAAGCCCAGGGAGCGATTGCGCAACTGGCCACGGGCCTTCTCGTTCAAGGCCGAGAGTTCTTCACCGGCCAGCCACACACTGCCATGGGACGGCGTATCGAGGCCGCCCAACAGGTTGAGCAAGGTACTTTTACCGGAGCCGGAACTGCCGACGATCGCCACGCGCTCGCCAGGGTGGAGTTCAAGCTGCAGGTTGGACAACACCACCACCGATTCCGGGCCTTCCTCGTAGGATTTGCCCAGGTTGCGGCAGCTCAGGATTGCTTTTTCACTCATGCCCGATTCACTCATAACGTAAAGCCTGCGCCGGCTGGGTACGTGCCGCGCGCCAGGCTGGATACAGGGTGGCAAGGAAACTCAGGACCAACGCGGCGCCGCCCACCATCAACACATCCTGGCTCTGCACCTGGGATGGCAAATAATCGATGAAGTAGACGTCGGCGTTGAGAAACTTGTGGCCGATCAGGGTTTCGACACCGGCGATGGCGGCGCTGACGTTCAGCGCGGCGAAAATCCCCACCACCGTGCCGATCACGGTACCGACCACACCGATCACCGTACCCTGGACCATGAAGATCGCCATGATCTGCCCCGGCGTGGCGCCGAGGGTGCGCAGGATGGCGATATCGCCCTTCTTGTCGTTCACCACCATCACCAGGGTGGAGATGATGTTGAAGGCCGCCACCGCGACAATCAGCAGCAATAACAGGCCGATCATGGCTTTTTCCATGCGGATCGCCTGGTACAGGTTGCCGTGGGTACGGGTCCAGTCGCGGGCGTAGTATTGGCTTTCACCCAACTGCTGGGCGATTTCCCAGGCACCGCGCGGCGCCTCGAACAAGTCGTTGAATTTCAGGCGCAGGCCCTGCACCTGATCCGGCTTCCAGCGGTGCAGGCGGGCCAGGTCGGTAAGGTTGGTCAAGCCGAGGAAGCCGTCGATCTCGCCGGCACCGACATGAAAGATGCCGACCACGGTAAAGCGCTTCATGCGCGGGAACATACCGGCCGGGGTCACCGTGACCTCAGGGGCGACAAAGGTCAGCTTGTCGCCGATGGCCACGCCCAGCTTGGCTGCTGCGCGGTCACCAATGACGATGCCGAAACTGCCAGGCGTAAGGGCGTCGAGTTGGCCCTGCTGCATGAACTGGTCAATGATCGAGACCTTGCGCTCCTGCGCCGGATCGATGGCATTGAGCAGGACTTTCTGCACCTTGCCATCGTTGGTCAACAGGCCCTGCATCTGGGTAAACGGCGCGACGGCCAGCACCTTGGGGTTCTGCTTGACCTTGTCGGCCAGGCCTTGCCAGTCAGCCAGGGGCTCACCGGACTCGATGGTCGCGTGGGGCACCATGCCCAGCACGCGGGTGCGCATCTCATGATCGAAGCCATTCATCACCGATAGCACCACAATCATCACGACCACGCCCAGGGCGAGTCCGATCATGGAGGTCAGGGAAATGAACGACACAAAATGATTGCGACGCTTTGCACGGGTATAACGCGTGCCGATAAATACGAAGAGAGGTCTGAACATGTCGGGGCTTGTTCGGAGGAAAAGAAGACGTCCCGGTGGCGGGGTCTGGTAAGCAGCTTTACACTCAGACCATTACCGTTACCTGGGGTTCGCCATGACGACATTAGATGAAGAAGATCGCCGCGAATACTACCGTATCGACGACATGATCGCACTTCAAATCAAAAGCCTGCCTGCCGCCCAAGCGGTGAGCAAGGAAGTGTTGCTGGATGATTCCCCACTGTTCAATCTGCTCAGTGAACTGCACCTGAGCGAATTCGAATCCCAGCACCTGCTGCGCCAGCTTGGCGAGCGCGACCGCACCCTCGCCGCCTTCCTCAAGGTGCAGAACAAACGCATGGATTTGCTCAGCCAGGTCATGGCGCAAAGCCTGCTGGGTGAGATCGGCGCACCGCAGCCGGTGATCATCTCCGAAGGCGGTATCGACTTCCAGCACCCCACGCCACTGCCGCCGGGCAGCCACCTGGCGGTCAAGCTGGTACTGATGCCCCAGGCCCTTGGCCTACTGTTAAGAGCCAAAGTCACCCATTGCGACCCGAAAGGCAGCGGCTTCGACGTTGGCACCGAGTTCGAGTCCATGACCGACGCCCAGCGCCAGTTGCTGGCCCGCTACATTCTGCAAAAACAGGCCCAGGAACGGCGCCTGGCCCGCGAACAAAACGACGGCCTAGACACCTGATTTCGTATTTATCCAGCCAGGACACCTGGCGCAAAGGAGCATCTGTGACCCTGATTTATGGCCATCGCGGCGCCAAAGGCGAAGCACCGGAAAACACCCTGACCAGCTTCCAGCAATGCCTCAAGCACGGCGTGCGCCGTTGCGAACTGGACTTGCACCTGTCCATGGACGGCGAGTTGATGGTGATCCACGACCCGACCCTCAAGCGCACCGCCGACCGCCGTGGCAAGGTGGTGGAATACGCCGCCGCCGACCTGGTGAAGATGGACGCGCGCAAGGGCGGCCCGGGCTGGGTCACCCCCTGCCCGATCCCACGCCTGGAAGAGCTGTTCGAAAAGTGCGACTTCGACCACTGGCAACTGGAAGTCAAAAGTGCCTCGCGCACCCGCGCCGCGACCACCGTGCTGGCGATTCGGGAAATGGCCCAGCGGTTTGGCCTGCTGGACAAGGTCACCGTGACCTCAAGCTCGCGGGAAGTGTTGAAGGCCGCATTGGACCTGACGCCGGACCTGTCCCGTGGACTGGTCGCCGAATATGCCTGGCTCGACCCGCTGAAGGTCGCGCAGAACTACGGCTGTGAGATTCTGGCGTTGAACTGGACGCTGTGCACCCCCGAGCGACTGGAAAAAGCCCAGCGCCAGGGCCTGCACGTGTCTGTGTGGACAGTCAACGAACCCGCGCTGATGCGCAGGCTCGCCGACTTCGGCGTAGATAGCCTGATTACAGACTTTCCCGGTTTGGCCACTGCCACTCTCGGGAATTACTGAAATCGGTCTCCCCGGCCGGCTCAGGCCACCGGCCGGAGCCGCTCAAAAAAGCCGGTTGAGGCCGTCGTACGCGGCAACCCGATAGGCTTCGGCCATGGTCGGGTAGTTAAACGTGGTGTTCACAAAATACTTGAGGGTATTTTGCTCACCCGGCTGGTTCATGATGGCCTGGCCGATGTGCACGATCTCCGAGGCCTGGTAGCCGAAGCAATGCACGCCGAGCACTTCCAGGGTCTCGCGGTGGAACAGAATCTTCAGCATGCCTTGCGGCTCGCCGGCGATCTGCGCACGCGCCATGCTCTTGAAGAACGCCTTGCCCACTTCGTAAGGCACCTTGGCCTTGGTCAGCTCGTGTTCGTTCTTGCCGATGGAGCTGATCTCGGGAATCGTGTAGATCCCGGTCGGCACGTCATTCACGTAGCGCCAGCTGCCATTGTCGACAATGCTGCCAGCGGCCGAACGGCCCTGGTCGTGGGCAGCACTGGCCAGGCTCGGCCAGCCGATCACATCGCCCGCACCGTAGATGTTGGTGACGCAGGTGCGATAGTTTTCATCCACCTCGATCTGGCCACGGCTGTTGACCTTGACCCCGATGTTTTCCATGCCCAGCTTGTCGGTGTTGCCGGTACGGCCATTGCACCAGAGCAAGGCATCGGCCTTGATCTTCTTGCCGGACTTGAGGTGCAGGATCACCCCGTTGTCCAGGCCTTCAACGCGGTCGTATTCCTCGTTGTGGCGCACGGTGATGTTGTTGTTGCTGAAGTGGTAACTCAACGCCTGGGAAATTTCCGAGTCGAGGAAGCTCAGCAACTGGTCGCGGTTGTCCACCAGCTCCACCAGTACACCCAGGCCGCTGAAGATCGAGGCGTATTCACAGCCAATCACGCCGGCGCCATAGATGATCAGTTTGCGCGGGGTGTGGCCCAGGCTGAGGATGGTGTCGCTATCGTAGATACGCGGGTGGTGGAAATCGATATCCGCCGGGCGATACGGGCGCGAGCCGGTGGCGATAATGATGTGCTTGGCCACCAGTTTCTCGACCACGCCATTGGCGCAGACCACCTCGACGGTTTGCTCGTCGGCGAAGCTGCCGGTACCAAAGAACAAGTCGACGCGGTTACGGGCGTAGTAGCCGGTACGCGAGGCAACTTGCTTGGAAATCACCTTTTCGGCGCTTTTCAGTACATCCGGGAACGAGAACCAGCGCGGCTCACCAATGGCCCGGAACATCGGGTTGGTGTTGAACTGCATGATCTGGCGCACCGAGTGACGCAGGGCCTTGGACGGGATGGTGCCCAGGTGGGTGCAGTTACCGCCGACCTGACGCCGGCTATCGACCATCGCCACCTTGCGCCCAGCTTTGGCGGCGTTCATCGCCGCACCTTCTCCAGCTGGGCCGGAACCCAGTACCACCACGTCGTAGTTGTAGACAGCCATGCGTACTCCTCAGAACAGGCCAGGGCGCACGGTTGGGCGCCTGGCTAAATCATGCCGCGGCCAGCGGTCATGAAGGATCAAATAGGCTCAGGTGTGTGAGCCGGGGCACAGTCTATATAAGGCTCAACGCCGCGCACATTAACCCTTGGTCGCGTCGTAGGCCAGTTTTGCCTTTACTACACCGTATTGATTACGGCTTGACCGGCGTCAGTTGTTCGAACGCTTTGTTGCTGCGTGTGACGAAAACATCCCCCTCACGCATCACAAAAAATGCCGCGATTTGGTGTTTTTCTGCATAGTCCCAGCCTTCTTCAGGCCCCAACACCAACAGCAACGTCGATAAACCGTCGGCCATCAACGCCGAAGGATCCAGCACCGTGACCGACGCCAGGTGATGGGTAATCGGCGCCCCACTGCGGGCATCGAGGGTGTGGGAATAGCGGCGACCATCCTGCTGGAAATAATTGCGGTAGTCACCTGAAGTCGATACGCCGAAACCGTCCACCGCGATAATCCGCTCGGCCACCTGCTGGTCATCACGCGGTTCTTCCAGGGCCACGCGCCAGGGCGTGCCGTCAGGTTTGCGCCCGGCGGCCTTGAGTTCGCCAGTCACTTCGACCAGATACCGGTGAATACCCAACTGCTCAAGCCGCCCGGCAATCCGGTCCACCGTGTAGCCGGCGGCGATGCTGTTGAAGTCCACTTGAACCGCCGCATCCTTGCACAACTGGCCAGCCTCGATGCGCAGATGCTGATGGCCGACGCGCTGGCGTGCCTGGGCCAACGCCATGGGGTCCGGGACCTTTACCTGCCGCGCCTGGGGACCGAAGCCCCACAGGTTCAGTAGTGGCTCGACCGTCAGGTCAAAAGCGCCGCCACTGGCCTGGGACAACTGCTCGCCGGTGCGCACCAGGTGCAGGATCGGCTCGGGCATCGGCTGGCAACTGTTGGCCGGCAGATCGTTGAAGCGCTCTATGTCGGAATCGCTGCGATAGGTCGACATCTGCCGGTCGACCTCACCAAGGATGCTCTCCGCTTGCGGCTGCACATCACTGGCCGCCGGCGTGCCGGGGGTGCGGACATATTTGATCGAATAAGTGCTGCCCATGGTCGGGCCACCAAAAGCCTCCAGAGACTCACCTTTGTCGCAGCCCGCCAGGATAGCCAACAAAGCCCCCACCACTGCGTATCGCAAACCGTCCATAAGCCACACAACCTTATCGCTACTGAAAACTGAATGAAGCCGCACTCAAGCATATTTTCGGGGCGGGCCATTATGCGGCATGTCGTCGCCTGATGAGGCCTGGCCAGGGGCTAATAGCCAGCTTGCTAACGGTTTTTGTTGCTCACCACCACGGATACACATATGGTTACAAAACTCTTTGGCGCCGCCGCGCGCCTAGATCCTGCAGCACGGACGAACAACAACCAGGGATTTCCAACAAGATAGCCAGTTGAGTAAATGACATGTCCAGCACCACGGGCAAAGGCAAGGCGATCTTTCGCGTTGTCAGCGGTAACTTCCTCGAAATGTTCGATTTCATGGTCTACGGCTTCTACGCCACGGCCATCGCCAAGACCTTCTTCCCTGCCGACAGCGCCTTTGCGTCCCTGATGCTGTCCCTGGCGACCTTCGGTGCCGGGTTCCTGATGCGCCCGCTGGGGGCGATTTTCCTCGGTGCCTACATCGACCGCCACGGCCGTAAAAAAGGCCTGGTGATCACCCTGGCCATGATGGCTGCCGGCACCGTGCTGATCGCCTGCGTCCCTGGCTACGCCACCCTCGGGGTGGCCGCACCGCTGATCGTGCTGTTTGGCCGGTTGCTGCAAGGCTTTTCTGCGGGTGTCGAGCTGGGCGGGGTCTCGGTGTACCTGGCAGAAATCGCCACCCCGGGGCGCAAGGGTTTCTTTGTCAGTTGGCAGTCCGCCAGCCAACAAGCCGCCGTGGTATTTGCCGGCCTGCTGGGCGTAGGCCTGAACCATTGGCTGAGCCCCGAGGAAATGGGTGAATGGGGCTGGCGCGTGCCGTTCCTGATCGGTTGCCTGATCGTGCCAGTGATCTTCGTGATTCGCCGCTCCCTGGAAGAAACCCCGGAATTCCAGGCGCGCAAACATCGCCCTACCCTGCAGGAAATCATCCGCTCCATTGGCCAGAATTTCGGCATCGTCCTGGCCGGCATGGCGTTGGTGGTGATGACCACGGTGTCGTTCTACCTGATCACCGCCTACACACCGACCTTCGGCAAGGCCGAGTTGCACCTGTCAGACCTCGATGCGTTGCTGGTTACCGTGTGCATCGGCTTGTCGAACTTCTTCTGGCTGCCGGTCATGGGGGCAGTGTCGGACAAGATTGGCCGTAAACCCCTACTGCTGGGGGCGACTATTCTGGCCATCCTCACGGCGTACCCGGCTCTGTCGTGGCTGGTGGCCAACCCCAGCTTCAGCCATCTGCTGATCGTCGAGCTGTGGTTGTCGTTCCTTTATGGCTCGTATAACGGCGCCATGGTGGTCGCCCTGACCGAGATCATGCCAGTTGAGGTGCGCACCACCGGTTTCTCCCTGGCCTACAGCCTGGCGACCGCGACCTTTGGCGGCTTTACTCCAGCGGCCTGTACCTACCTGATCCATGTGCTGGATAACAAGGCCGCGCCGGGGATCTGGCTCAGTGGGGCGGCGGTGCTGGGGTTGGTTGCGACCCTGGTGCTGTTCAAGGGTAACCGGCATGAACTGCGCACTGCGCAGGCTTCGGTGGTCGGTGGGGCCTGATAGATCGCTATCGCGGGCAAGCCCGCTCCCACATTTGAATGTATTCGCAAATCAAACTGTGGGAGCAGGCTTGCCCGCGATGAGGCCTTGAAACCCAACACAAAACCCCCAGGCATAAAAAAGCCCCGAACCAGTCGGGGCTTTTTCATTTAGCGCTGATGCTTAGCGTGGGAACGCAGGCGGGTTGACCCCAGCCATGTCTTCCATCACGCGTACCACCTGGCAGCTGTAACCGAACTCGTTGTCGTACCAGACGTACAGAACAACGCGGTTATCCTGGGTGATGGTCGCTTCAGCATCCACCACACCGGCGTGGCGTGAGCCAACGAAGTCAGTCGATACCACTTCCTGGGAATTGACGAAGTCGATTTGCTTATGCAGATCGGAGTGCAGCGCCATGTAGCGCAGATACTCGTTCATCTCTTCACGGGTGGCGGCTTTCTCAAGGTTGAGGTTGAGAATGGCCATCGACACGTTCGGCGTTGGCACACGGATCGCGTTACCGGTCAGCTTGCCGGCCAGCTCAGGCAGGGCCTTGGCAGCAGCGGTGGCCGCACCGGTCTCGGTGATGACCATGTTCAGCGCGGCGCTACGGCCACGGCGATCGCCCTTGTGGAAGTTGTCGATCAGGTTCTGGTCGTTGGTGTACGAGTGAACGGTTTCGACGTGGCCGTTGATGATGCCGAACTTGTCATTCACTGCCTTGAGCACCGGCACGATGGCGTTGGTGGTGCAGGAAGCGGCGGACACGATCTTGTCGTCAGCGGTGATTTCGTTGTGGTTGATGCCGTGAACGATGTTCTTCAGCTTGCCCTTGCCAGGCGCGGTCAACACAACGCGGTCGATACCCGGGCAGGCCAAATGCTGGCCCAGGCCGTCGGCATCACGCCATACACCGGTGTTGTCCACCAGTAATGCGTTCTGGATGCCGTACTGGGTGTAATCCACCTCAGTCGGGTTCTTCGCGTAGATCACCTGGATCAGGTTACCGTTGGCGGTGATGGTGTTGTTTTCTTCGTCGATGGTGATGGTGCCATTGAACGAACCGTGTACCGAGTCGCGGCGCAAGAGGCTGGCGCGCTTGGTCAGGTCGTTCTCGGCGCCTTTGCGCACGACAATGGCCCGCAGGCGCAGGCCGTCGCCACCGCCGGTTTTTTCGATCAGGATGCGCGCCAGCAGGCGGCCGATACGACCGAAGCCGTACAACACAACGTCGGTGCCTTTGCGGGCCGCAGCGTTTTGCTGGCCAACCACGTCGGCCATTTCTTCACGGACGAACTGCTCGGCAGTACGGCCATTGCCTTCGTTGCGGAATTTATAGGCCAACTTGCCCAGGTCCACCGAAGCCGCGCCGAGCTTGAGCTCGCTCATGGCTTTAAGCAGAGGGAATGTTTCGTGGACGGAGAGTTCGCTATCGTCGGCAGAACGATGGCGAGCAAAGCGATGAGCCTTGAGAATCGCGATGACTGATTGGTTGATCAGGCTGCGGCCATAGATCGAGCTCACCACATTGTTATTGCGGTACAGCTGACCGATAAGCGGAATCATCGCTTCAGCGAGTGCTTCACGGTCGATCCATTCACCAAGACACTGGTCGGGCTTCTGAGTCACGGGAACCTTCCACATGTAGGGGCAGAAAAAAGGGGCTACATTATGCCGCCCGACCGCCCTCGGAGCAATGCGCGCCACGCAACAAAAGCCCTTGCAAATAATTTTCGCCGCGCTACAGCCCAGTAAATACGCGGCTTCCAGCGTACCCCTCAGGGAAAGACCCGGGCGACTTGTCCGTAACCCTCCGAAACATCCATGCATTTTTGCACTACATATCGAGTCAAAACCGCGCATTGTTTGTCTTAGCCACTACATTTCCTACAAACCGTAATAGGCACAGTCAGCAACTGACAGGCGGCACTCCGGGCCGTTACAATTACCGACTTTGTCGCAACGCTGGAGCTCAACCTTCCGTGCCCGTCCTGCGTCTACCGCTACTCCCTGCCGAGGCAGGTAAACAGCATTGGGGCAATCTGCCCGGTGCCGCCCTGAGCCTGGCCATTGCCGAGGCTGCCAGTGCAGCCAAGCGCTTTACCCTGCTACTGACCGCCGACAGCCAAAGTGCCGAACGGCTGGAGCAGGAGCTGAGCTTCTTCGCCCCCGATTTGCCGGTGCTGCATTTCCCGGACTGGGAAACCCTGCCCTACGACTTGTTCTCGCCGCACCAGGACATCATCTCCCAGCGCATCGCCAGCCTGTACCGCTTGCCGGAACTGGCCCACGGCGTGCTGGTGGTGCCGATCACCACCGCCCTGCACCGCCTGGCGCCGACCAAGTTCCTGCTCGGCAGCAGCCTGGTGCTGGATATCGGCCAGAAGCTCGATGTGGAGCAAATGCGCACCCGCCTGGAAGCCAGCGGCTATCGCTGCGTCGATACGGTGTACGAGCATGGTGAGTTCGCGGTGCGCGGTGCGCTGATCGACCTGTTCCCGATGGGCAGCAAACTGCCCTACCGCATCGACCTGTTCGACGACGAAATCGAGACCCTGCGCACCTTCGACCCGGAAAACCAGCGTTCCATCGACAAGGTGCAGTCGATCAAGCTGCTGCCGGCCCGGGAATTCCCACTGCAAAAAGACGCGGTCACACGCTTCAAGGCGCGCTTTCGCGAACGCTTTGACGTGGACTTCCGCCGTTGCCCGATCTTCCAGGACTTGAGCAGCGGGATTACCCCCGCCGGTATCGAGTACTACCTGCCGCTGTTCTTCGATGAAACCTCGACCCTGTTCGATTACCTGCCCCAGGACACCCAGGTGTTCTCGCTGCCAGGCATCGAACAGGCAGCGGAAAACTTCTGGAACGATGTGCGTAACCGTTATGAAGAGCGCCGCGTCGATCCATCCCGGCCTTTATTGCCGCCTGCCGAGCTGTTCCTGCCGGTAGAAGACTGCTTCGCCCGCCTCAAGAACTGGCCGCGCGTGGTCGCCAGCCAACAGGATGTGGAAGCCGGTGTCGGTCGCGAACGCTTCCCCGCCCAGGCCCTGCCGAACCTGGCCATCGAAGCCAAGGCCACCCAACCACTACAAGCGCTGTCCGACTTCCTCGGCGACTTCCCGGGCCGCGTGCTGTTTACCGCCGAATCCGCCGGGCGCCGCGAAGTGCTGCTGGAGTTGCTGGAACGCCTGAAGCTGCGGCCAAAAACCGTCGACAGCTGGCCGGACTTCGTGGCCGGCAAGGACCGCCTGGCGATCACCATTGCCCCGCTCAACGAAGGCTTGCAACTGGATGATCCGGCCCTGGCGCTGATTGCCGAGAGCCCGCTGTTCGGCCAACGCGTGATGCAGCGCCGGCGCCGGGAAAAACGTGCAGACGCCAACAACGACGCGGTGATCAAGAACCTTACCGAACTGCGCGAAGGCGCACCGGTGGTGCATATCGACCACGGTGTGGGGCGCTACCTGGGCCTGCAGACCCTGGAGATCGACAACCAAGCCGCTGAATTCCTCACTATGGAATACGCCGAGGGCGCCAAGCTCTACGTGCCCGTGGCCAACCTGCACCTGATCGCACGCTACACCGGCAGCGACGACGCCCTCGCGCCGTTGCACCGCCTGGGCTCCGAGACCTGGCAGAAAGCCAAGCGCAAGGCCGCCGAACAGGTGCGCGACGTGGCCGCCGAACTGCTGGACATCTATGCCCGTCGTGCAGCCCGCGAAGGTTATGCGTTCGCCGACCCGAAGGCCGACTACGCCACCTTCAGCGCCGGCTTCGCCTTCGAAGAAACCCCGGACCAGCAAACCACCATCGATGCGGTGCGCGCCGACATGCTCGCACCCAAGCCCATGGACCGCCTGGTCTGTGGCGATGTGGGCTTCGGCAAGACCGAAGTGGCGATGCGCGCCGCGTTTATCGCGGTGCATGGCGGCCGCCAGGTGGCGATCCTGGTGCCGACCACCCTGCTCGCCCAGCAGCACTACAACAGCTTCCGCGACCGCTTTGCCGACTGGCCGGTGACCGTGGAGGTGATGAGCCGCTTCAAGTCGGCCAAGGAAGTGAATGCCGCTGTCGCCGATCTGGCCGAAGGCAAGATCGACATCGTCATCGGCACCCACAAACTGCTGTCGGACGACGTGAAGATCAAGAACCTGGGCCTGGTGATCATCGACGAAGAACACCGCTTTGGCGTGCGCCAGAAGGAGCAGCTCAAGGCCTTGCGCAGCGAGGTCGACATCCTCACCCTGACCGCCACGCCGATCCCACGCACGCTGAACATGGCGGTGTCGGGCATGCGCGACCTGTCGATCATCGCCACGCCGCCGGCGCGACGCCTGTCGGTGCGCACGTTCGTCATGGAGCAGAACAACAGCACGATCAAAGAGGCCCTGCTGCGCGAGCTGCTGCGCGGCGGCCAGGTCTACTACCTGCACAACGATGTAAAAACCATCGAGAAATGCGCCGCCGACCTCGCCGAACTGGTGCCGGAAGCGCGGATCGGCATCGGCCACGGGCAGATGCGCGAGCGCGAACTCGAACAGGTGATGAGCGACTTCTACCACAAGCGCTTCAACGTGCTGATCGCCTCGACCATCATCGAGACCGGCATTGACGTGCCGAGCGCCAACACCATCATTATCGAGCGTGCCGACAAGTTCGGCCTGGCGCAGTTGCACCAACTGCGTGGCCGGGTCGGGCGCAGTCACCACCAGGCCTATGCCTACCTGCTGACGCCACCGCGCCAGCAGATTACCGGTGACGCCGAAAAACGCCTGGAAGCCATCGCCAACACCCAGGACCTGGGCGCGGGCTTTGTGCTGGCCACCAACGACCTGGAAATCCGTGGCGCCGGTGAACTGCTGGGCGACGGCCAGAGCGGGCAGATCCAGGCCGTAGGCTTCACCCTCTATATGGAGATGCTGGAGCGCGCGGTGAAGGCCATCCGCAAAGGCGAGCAGCCGAACCTCGACCAACCACTGGGCGGCGGCCCGGAAATCAACCTGCGTTTGCCGGCGTTGATTCCCGAGGACTACCTGCCAGACGTGCATGCGCGGCTGATCCTGTACAAGCGCATCGCCTCGGCCACCGACGAAGAAGGCCTCAAGGACCTGCAAGTGGAGATGATCGACCGCTTCGGCCTGTTGCCGGAACCGACCAAGAACCTGGTGCGCCTGACCCTGCTCAAGTTGCAGGCCGAGCAACTGGGGATCAAGAAGGTCGACGCCGGCCCTCAAGGCGGGCGTATCGAGTTCGAAGCGCAGACGCCGGTGGACCCGTTGGTGTTGATCAAGTTGATCCAGGGCCAGCCCAACCGCTACAAATTCGAAGGTGCCACGCTGTTCAAGTTCATGGTGCCGATGGAACGTGCAGAAGAGCGCTTTAATACACTGGAGGCGCTGTTTGAACGCCTCATCCCGAAATCTGCTTGAAGGACGCCCCATGCGCCTGTTTCGTATCCTGAGCCTGTTGTTGGTGGTAGTCGCACCTTCGGCGTTTGCCGACAGCCTCTACCAGGTGGAAATGATCCTCGTCCGCCAGAATGCGGAACCCCAGCTCAACAGCCGGCCCGCCCCGGAAAACTGGGCTGTCGACGCGCGCCAGGGCATCGAGAAAATCAGCCCGCCACGCCTGAACAATATCGTCGAGAAACTCCAGGCCAGTGGTGACTACACCGTGCTGCTGCACAAGGCCTGGGAACAGAACCTGGGCGAACAGGCGGTCAAGCTGAAGATCACCGATGGCCAGGAACAGTTCGGCCAGTTCCCCATCCAGGGCACCCTGGACCTACAACTGGGGCGCTTCACCCGGATTGATGCGAGCTTCTGGCTCAACCAGTTCGACAGCAACGGCAGCGTGATTGCCAGTGAACACCTGAGCCAGCCGGACGTACGCACCAAGAACAACCAACTCAACTACCTGGACGGCGGCCACCTGGCCCTACTGGTCAAGATCACCTCCCTCACCGCCAAACCACCGAGCGCACCACCGCCCGGCCTGGCGGACTGATCCAGTACCATGTCCCTGCCGTCGCCGCTGACCAAACCCCTGGCGCCTTCCTGGGCCAACCGCTTCAAGGAGCAAAGCCTGGAGCGCGGCCGGCGCTACGCCCTGGAAAACCGCGTACGCATCGTCGAGTCAGGCGACAGCACCATCATCGCCAGCTGCGAAGGCTCAGGCGGCAATGTCTACCGCCAGACCATCTCCCTGCGCGAATCGGCCAAAGGCACCTTGATCCTGGTGGACAGCCGCTGCACCTGCCCCGTGCACACCAACTGCAAACACATTGCCGCAGTACTTCTGCAGGTTCAGGAAACCCTGGCCTTTCCGGCAGCGGCCAAGGACGCCGAGCTGCTGGAGAAGCTCCAGGCCGTGCTGGATAACCGCGTAGTGCTGCCACAAGTGGTGCTCGAAGACGTGCAGCCGATCCCGCGCCTGTGGCTGGCCAGCATCGAGTTCAGCGCCTTTGAGCCGCGCAACGGCAAGATGCAGCGCTACATCCAGCACCGCGCGGCGCTGTCGTTCAACTACCTGGACAACTACGTCAGCGGCCAGAAAAATGCCGACATCGTAGTCCGCCAGGAAACCCAGAGCCTGCGGATCAAGCGCCATCCCGAGATCGAGCAACAGTATCGCGAACAATTGCGCCTGCTCGGTTTCAAGATCGCCACCCGCCAGAGCAAGGCCTTGCCGGAAAGCGCCGGCGAGCTGTTTGAGATGGTCAATGACAGCGCCTGGCTGAACTTCACCCTCAACGCCTCGCCCACCCTGCGCGCCGAGGGTTGGGAGTTGCAGATCGATGAGGACTTCGGCTTCGACCTGAGCCCCGTCGATGACTGGTACGCCAGCGTCGATGAAGTGCCGGAACGCGACTGGTTCGACCTGGAGCTGGGGATTATCGTCAATGGCGAACGCCTGAGCCTGCTGCCGATCCTGTTGAACCTGATGCGCTCCCACACCGAAATCCTCAACCCGGAAAAGCTCGCGCGCCGCCGCGACGACGAACTGATCCTGGTGAACATCCCCGGTTTGCCCAATGGCGGCCACGGCCCACTGCAGGTGGCGCTGCCCTATGGCCGGCTCAAACCGGTGCTGGCAACCCTCGGCGAGTTCTACCTGCAAGAGCCCGGCAGCACCGCCTTGCGCCTGGCCAAGGCCGACGCCATTCGCCTCAACTCGCTGGAAGACCTGCCCCTGCAATGGGAAGGCGGCGAACTTATCCGCAACTTTGCCCAACGCCTGCGGGATATCAAGGACTTCACCTGCACGGCGCCCGAGGGCCTGAACGCGACATTGCGCCCGTATCAGCTCGAAGGTCTGAGCTGGATGCAGTCCCTGCGGCAACTGGAAGTGGGCGGGATTCTCGCAGACGACATGGGCCTGGGCAAAACCCTGCAGACCCTGGCGCATATTCTCAGCGAGAAAATCGCCGGGCGCCTGGACCGACCGTGCATGGTGGTGATGCCGACCAGCCTGATCCCCAACTGGCTCGACGAAGCGGCGCACTTCACCCCGCAGCTCAAGGTCCTGGCGCTGTACGGAGCCGCACGCAAGAAGCACTTCGCGCAACTGCAAGATTACGACCTGCTGCTGACCACCTATGCCCTGCTGCCCAAGGACATCGAGCAACTGGCCGCGCAGCCGCTGCATGTGCTGATCCTCGACGAAGCCCAATACATCAAGAACCCCACCAGCAAGGCCGCCCAGGCCGCCCGCGAGCTGAATGCACGCCAGCGCCTGTGCCTGAGCGGCACGCCGCTGGAAAATCACCTGGGCGAGCTGTGGTCGCTGTTCCACTTCCTGCTGCCGGGTTGGCTGGGTGATGTTAAGAGCTTCAACCGTGATTACCGCGTGCCCATCGAAAAACGCGGCAGCGAGGTGCGATTGCAGCACCTCAACGGCCGGATAAAACCGTTCCTGCTGCGCCGCACCAAGGAACAGGTGGCCACCGAGCTGCCGCCCAAGACCGAGATCATCCACTGGGTCGATCTCAATGAAGCCCAGCGTGACGTGTACGAAACCATGCGCCTGGCCATGGACAAGAAGGTCCGCGACGAGATCACCCGCAAGGGCGTGGCCCGCAGCCAGATCATCATTCTTGAAGCGCTGCTAAAGCTGCGCCAGGTCTGTTGTGACCTGCGCCTGGTCAACGATGCCACCCTGCCCGCACGCGGCAGCAGCTCGGGCAAGCTCGACAGCCTGATGGAGATGCTTGACGAGCTGTTTGCCGAAGGGCGCAGGATTCTGCTGTTTTCCCAGTTCACCTCAATGCTCAGCCTGATTGAGATCGAGCTGAAAAAACGCGGAGTCGCCTATGCCTTGCTGACCGGCCAGACCCGTGATCGGCGCACGCCGGTCAAGGACTTCCAGAGTGGCAAGTTGCAGATCTTCCTTATCAGCCTCAAGGCCGGTGGCGTCGGGCTTAACCTGACCGAAGCCGACACCGTGATCCACTACGACCCGTGGTGGAACCCTGCCACGGAAAACCAGGCCACCGACCGCGCCTACCGCATCGGCCAGGAAAAACCGGTGTTTGTGTACAAGATGATTGCGCGCGGTACCGTGGAAGAGAAGATCCAGGCGTTGCAGCAGGAAAAGTCAGACCTGGCGGCGGGCGTGCTGGATGGACGCACCACTGGCGACTGGAAGTTGGGCAACGAGGATATCGAGGCGCTGTTTGCGCCGCTGCCCAATAAGCAAGAGAAGCGCTGACTGTTAGGCCACTATCGCAAGCAAGCCACACATTTTGATCTGTGAATACATTCAAATGTGGGAGCTGGCTTGCCTGCGATAGGCGCACCTCAATCCTATTCGATCAACTGAGCATCCCGAAGCGCGCCGAGCGCCGCCAACCAACGTGGGTCCTGCTTATAGTCAGTCGAGGCAATCGCCTGCCCACGCATACGGGCAATCCGCGCCGACGGCGTGACCTTCATGCGCTGGGCTGCACTCAGGGCCAGCTCGGCGGCCGCACGGTCATTGCACACCAGACCCATATCGCAACCTGCGCTCAAAGCGGCCTCGATACGGCTCGCCGCATCCCCCACCACATGAGCACCGGCCATGGACAGGTCATCACTGAAAATCACCCCATCGAACTGCAACTCACCGCGCAGGATGTCTTGCAACCAGCGGCGCGAGAAACCTGCCGGCTGGTTATCGACCTGCGGGTAGATCACATGCGCAGGCATCACAGCAGCCAACTGCTTGCTCAGGCGTGCGAACGGCACCAGGTCATGGGCGCGAATCTGTTCCAGGCTGCGTTCGTCATTGGGAATGGCGACGTGGGAGTCTGCCTCGGCCCAGCCGTGGCCCGGGAAATGCTTGCCAGTGGCAGCCATGCCGGCGCTGTTCATGCCCCGGATAAAGGCCCCGGCCAGCAACGCGGCGCGCTCGGGATCGCCTTCGAACGAGCGCGTGCCTACGACGGCGCTGCGCTGGTAGTCGAGGTCCAGCACCGGGGCGAAGCTCAGGTCCAGGCCAACAGCCAGTACTTCCGTGGCCATGACCCAGCCGCACTGCTCGGCCAGGTATTCGGCATTGGGATTGTCCGCCAGGGCGCGCATGGCCGGCAGACGCACAAAGCCCTGGCGCAGGCGCTGCACTCGCCCGCCTTCCTGATCGACAGCCAGCAGCAGGTCCGGGCGTACCGCGCGAATAGCCGCGCTCAACTCCCGCACTTGCCGTGGATGTTCGATGTTGCGCGCAAAAATGATCAGGCCACCCACTTCAGGCTGGCGCAACAAGTGACGATCTTCAGCCGTCAGCCAGGTGCCGGCGACGTCCACCATCAAAGAGCCTTGCAGGGCAGCAGTCATAATTTTTCCTTGAATGACGCGCGCACCCCGTCACCTTGCCAGGCTTGACCTGGCAAGGTGACGGGGTGCGGGTAACTGTTTGAAATCGGCATGGGCGGCTAGCTTAGCGGATGCAAGCGGTGGCGCCCAGACGCCAGTGGTTAAACCTTGGCAGGCACGGGCACAGACTTGCTGCGGGGGCGCAACTGCGCGGCCACCATGGCCGGGTCGGTGACACCGCTTTCGGCACGCATGCCGGCTGCCAGGAAAGGCACCATCAGGCGCATCACCTGCTCGATGGAGGTATTGACCCCGAAATCCGTCTCGGCAATGGCGCGCAAGGCCTTGATCCCCGACATGCTGAATGCCGCAGCACCGAGCATGAAGTGCACGCGCCAGAACAATTCGATAGGGGGAATACGCGGGGCCGCCTCGTTGACCAGCAACATATAACGACGGAATACCTTGCCGTACATGTCCTCAAGGTAACGTCGCAAGTGGCCCTGGCTCTGACTGAAAGCCAAGCCCAGCAGGCGCATGAAGATCGACAGGTCGTTGCCACTGCGCGGTTGTACCACCAGGGCCTGTTCGACGAGGATTTCCAGCAGGTCTTCCAGGCTTGGCTTATTGTCAGGCTTGGCCTGGCGCCGCTCCAGCTCACGGTCGAGGCTGATACAGAACGGCCCGAGGAAGCGTGAGAACACCGCCTGGATCAAAGCCTTTTTCGAGCCGAAATGATAGTTCACTGCCGCCAGGTTGACCCCGGCCTTGCTGGTGATCAGCCGCAATGAAGTTTCAGCAAATCCTTTTTCCGCGAACAACTGCTCGGCAGCATCGAGAATGCGTTCAACGGTTTCCGACTGGGCCATGGCTACTCCGCCTGACAAACACTTGTTTGAAACATACGTTTCACCTTGTGCAATGTCAAGCCTGCAGGTCCGTTTTCCGGCCGGGCAGTCACCCGATTCGCACCTATTTAATCACATCTTCAACGGCCTGTTGGCAGCGCTATCCCAAGGCTTTGCAAGGACCGACGGATGACCGTCCGGCGGAGTCGGCAAAAACGATGATTGCCAAGCGCAGTTCACTGTATATAATCCCAGTCACTGTATAAAAAGACAGAGCGATCAACATGCTAAAACTGACGCCACGCCAAGCTGAGATTCTCGCTTTTATCAAGCGCTGCCTCGACGACAACGGCTATCCGCCGACCCGGGCGGAAATCGCCCTGGAGCTGGGGTTCAAATCCCCCAACGCTGCCGAAGAACACCTGAAGGCCCTTGCCCGCAAGGGCGCGATCGAAATGACCCCTGGTGCATCGCGCGGCATTCGTATCCCTGGCTTTGAGGCCAAGGCTGACGAATCGACCCTGCCGATCATCGGCCGGGTCGCTGCCGGTGCGCCGATTCTTGCACAACAGCACGTCGAAGAGTCCTGCAATATCAACCCGACCTTCTTCCATCCTCGCGCCGACTACCTGCTGCGGGTCCATGGCATGAGCATGAAGGACGTGGGCATCTTCGACGGCGACCTGCTGGCCGTCCACACCACCCGCGAAGCGCGCAACGGCCAGATCGTCGTGGCCCGCATCGGCGATGAAGTGACGGTCAAGCGCTTCAAGCGCGAAGGCAGCAAAGTATGGCTGCTGGCAGAAAACCCCGAGTTTTCGCCGATTGAAGTCAACCTGAAGGATCAGGACCTGGTGATCGAAGGCTTGAGTGTCGGCGTTATTCGCCGCTAACGGAGGCATCATGCAGTTCCCACACGTGCAACAACACACACAACTGCCGCTGTTTGAGGCCTTTTTGGCCCAGCCACTTGCACCTATCCTCAACGAGACGGTGCAGTCCCCATGGACCGCCACCGCTGAACCTGAGGTATTCAGTGAATTGTCGTTGCGCGGCGCTGCCGGGAACTGCCTGAGCCTGCTGGCCCCCATTCTTCGCAACCTGAGCGAAGAACAGGACGCCCGCTGGCTGACCCTGATCGCCCCGCCCTCCAGCCTGACCCAGGCCTGGTTGCGGGATGCGGGCCTGAACCGCGAACGCATCCTGCTGCTGCAACCACGCGGCACCCAGAGCGCCCAGCAACTGACCTGTGAAGCGCTGCGCCTCGGACGCAGCCACACGGTGGTCAGTTGGCTGAATCCACTGGGCGCTTCGGCCAAGCAGCAGTTGATCAGCGCAGCGCGTACGGGCGATGCACAGAGCTTGAATATTCGTTTGGGATAAGCCCGAGCCTGACGCGCAACGCGTTATCGGGAGTGGTACAGGTCGTCCGATTGCAGCCTGACGTCAGGTCAGTGCCTGCGATGGACGCTAGGCTTCTACAGAATTGAGAAGCCGATTGAGCATTTGAATCTTAAAACGACAAGCGGATTCAGTGAAGAATCCGTGGACCGTCGTCTTTCTCCGGTTCGCCCTCAGCCAGGCGCCCCGCCATCTGCACACCAACGCTCAGCATGGCTTTTGCCACTTCCACGTGTTGGCCTTGCAGGAATGCCTTGGCATCCTCGGAAAAATCCAAAGTCACCAGAGAACCCTCGTCCTCAGCCCTGCGCAGCTCAATTCGGCCGTCGGGCAGTTCAACAATTTCCAGAAAGGACGTTGGCATAAAAATCTGTTCTCCACGAAAGGCCGGCATTATATCAGTCATAAGCAGAGCCTCGCTCAGGATCTGAACAGCTTTCTGTACAGCTGGATGAATGGTCTGTAGCGCCTCATTACCCTGCCAACGCTATCCGGCTCAGCACTCGTTCAACCCATCCCGAAAGCGTATCGCCAGTTTTTTCAGTTCCTGGCGCCAGCTCTCCAACTCGGCCCGGCTCAGTGGCTCGGGGCCTTCCTCTTCCAGGCTGACCGCAACGATCAGCGGTTGGGTCACATCGCCCTTGGGCTTGTGCGGCACACGCGGCGGCTGAAACATCGCCGAATGCGCAGCCAGCAAACGTGCCAGCCAACTGTCAGGGCTGCGAGCCATCTCCACCAGCTCAGCCAACTCAGGAATGGCCAGCGACTCCAGCACCTCACGGGTCAGGATATCCTCGGCCCGCGGCGCATGCGCCTGAGGCAAACGATAGAAGCCGGCAATTTCATGGCACAGACCCAACAAGGCGCCATACAGATGGAACAACGCCGACTCTCGCCCCGCCTGGACCAGCGCGATAGCGTTCATCTCCTTTCCTTCCTCGGCACGGCCAAGGGCGTCCAGGGACAAACCCGCGAAGTAAATTTTCTGGTTGGTACGGGTATAGAGTTCGTTGGCCATGACGGCAGTCTCCACAACGACATAAGTATGATACGGCCTGTAGGAGCGAGCTTGCTCGCGAAAAACCTGAGAGCACCGCAGTGCACCAGGTTTATCGCGTCATCGTTAACGACCTTCGCGAGCAAGCTCGCGCCTACAGATCAAGCGCCCTGGCGCTTGTCCTCGACCTTCCACTTGCCGCCGTCGTAGAACGCTTTCCAACCCGTAGGCTTGCCGTCTACTTCGGTCTGCACGTACTGCTCCTTGGTCTTGCGGCTGTAGCGGATCACGGCCGGACGACCGTCGGGATCCTTCTTCGGCGCTTCACACAGGAAGTGGTACTTCGGGTCGATCTCGTCCTTGTGCGGCACGATCTCCATCACCAGGGGTGCACGAGTCTCGCGGTTTTTCGGGAACTGGCTGGCCGCCAGGAACAAGCCCGAAGCGCCATCACGCAGGATATAGGTGTCGTTGACCTTCTCGCACTTGAGCTCAGGCATCTTCACCGGGTCCATCTTCGGCGGCGCCGCGTCACCGCTTTTCAGCAGTTTGCGGGTGTTCTTGCAGGTCGCATTGGTACAACCGAAGAACTTGCCGAAACGGCCGGTCTTGAGCTGCATCTCGCTGCCGCACTTGTCGCACTCCAGGCTCGGGCCTTCGTAGCCCTTGATGCGGTAGGTGCCCTCTTCGATCTCGTAGCCGTTGCAATCCGGGTTGTTACCGCAGATGTGCAACTTGCGCTTCTCATCCAGCAGATAAGCATCCATCGCGGTGCTGCAGATCGGGCAACGGTGCTTGCCACGCAGTACCAGCGACTCGGACTCACCCTCGTCATCGGCAGCGATTTCATCGCCTGGCACCAAGTTGACGGTGGCCTTGCAGCGCTCTTTAGGCGGCAGGCTATAACCCGAACAACCGAGGAACACACCGGTAGACGCAGTGCGGATCTGCATCGGCCGACCGCAAGTGGTGCACGGGATATCCGTCATCACCGGCTGGTTGGCGCGCATACCGTGTTCCGGGCTCTCGGCTACTTCGAGTTTCTTCTTGAAGTCGCCATAGAACTCGTCGAGTACATTCTTCCAGTCCCGCTCGCCCTGGGCCACGTCATCGAGGTTCTCTTCCATGCCGGCGGTAAAGCCGTAGTCCATCAGGTTGGAGAAACTCTCGGACAGACGCTCAGTGACGATATCGCCCATCTTTTCCGAATAGAAACGACGGTTATGCAGGGCCACGTAGCCACGGTCCTGGATGGTGGAAATGATCGCCGCGTAGGTCGAAGGACGACCAATGCCACGTTTTTCCATCTCTTTTACCAGGCTGGCTTCCGAATAACGCGCAGGCGGCTTGGTGAAATGCTGGGACGGATCAAGCTTGATCAGCTTCATCACATCGCCCTGGGCCATGTCTGGCAGCACGTCATCATCGCCGGGCTTGGCGATTTGCGGCATCACACGGGTGTAGCCGTCGAACTTGAGGATACGCCCCTTGGCACGCAGCTCGAAGTCCCCGGCACCCACGGTGACGGTGGTGGACAGGTATTGCGCCGGCAGCATCTGGCAGGCCAGGAACTGGCGCCAGATCAGCTCGTAGAGGCGCTCAGCGTCGCGCTCCATGCCCGTGAGCTTGCTTGGCTCGGTATTGGCGTCAGACGGACGAATCGCTTCGTGAGCCTCTTGTGCGCCTTCCTTGCTGCTGTAGACGTTTGGCTTCTCCGGCAGGTACTTCTTGCCGAATTCGCTTTCAATATAAGTGCGCGCCATCGCCACCGCGTCTTGCGACAGGTTGGTGGAGTCGGTACGCATATACGTGATGTAGCCCGCTTCGTACAAACGCTGGGCCATCATCATCGTCTTCTTCACCCCGAAGCCCAGGCGGTTGCTCGCGGCCTGTTGCAGGGTGGAGGTGATGAACGGCGCCGACGGCTTGCTGCTGGTCGGTTTGTCTTCGCGCTTGACGATGCTGTAGCTGGAAGCCTTGAGCTTCTCCAGCGCAGCCATGGCCTGGGCTTCGTTAAGCGGCTTGAAGGCCTCGCCTTTCTCACGGGCCACGTCAAAGCGCACGGTCGCGCCCTTGGCGGTGCCGAGGTCGGCGTGGACTTCCCAGTATTCTTCAGGGATGAACGCACGGATCTCGCGCTCGCGCTCCACTACCAGCTTCACCGCGACCGATTGCACACGGCCGGCGGACAGGCCACGGGCGATCTTCGCCCACAACAGCGGCGAGACCATGTAGCCCACGACGCGGTCGAGGAAGCGACGGGCCTGCTGGGCATTGACGCGGTCAATGTCCAGCTCGCCTGGCTTGGAGAAGGCTTCCTGGATCGCCTTCTTGGTGATTTCGTTGAACACCACGCGTTTGTAGCGGCTGTCGTCCCCACCGATGGCTTCGCGCAGGTGCCAGGCAATGGCTTCCCCTTCGCGGTCCAAGTCCGTTGCGAGATAGATGGTGTCGGCATCCTTGGCGAGCCGGCGCAGCTCCTCGATGACCTTTTCCTTGCCCGGAAGGATCTCGTACTTGGCCTTCCAGCCATGATCCGGGTCCACACCCATGCGCGAGACCAGCTGCTTGCGCGCCTTCTCTTTAGGCGAGAGCACCGGACCTTCGCCCGCAGCCGCCTTGCCGCGCTTGGCAGCAGGCTCCTTGCTGGCGCTAGCCGAACCGCTGGTGGGCAGGTCTCGGATATGGCCGATACTCGACTTCACCACGTACTCGTTACCCAAGTACTTGTTGATGGTCTTGGCCTTAGCCGGGGATTCCACAATGACCAGCGATTTGCCCATGGATCGGAAAATTCCTGAATTCGAGAAGAGAAAGGCGGTTGGCGCCTGACGCGGCAACGCTATATATAGTGGCAACACAGTGAGGTCAAGCGCAGCATTCTGCGCAACCGGCCGTTATTGCCCTGAAAAAAGGCTGGGTTCGACCTGCACCAAAGCAAAGCGCGGGACCTGCTCGCCGTCAACTTCGACGGTTTCCAGGAACATGCTCAAGGGGCGCACCCAAAAGCCGTAATCGCCATACAGTGCTTGGTAAAACACCACTTCTTCTTCGGTCTCGGAGTGCCGCGCCACATTAAAAACGCGGTACTGGGGACCTTTATAATGCTGGTAGAGCCCTGGTTCGACTTTCATGCTCTGGCCCTCTTACAAAATTTATTAAAAAAAAATTAAAAATTCCAAAAAACAAAAACCGGGGCACTGGGCCCCGGCTTCCGTCAACTCAACGCTTAGACGCGTTCGAAGACGGTGGAAATGCCTTGGCCGAGACCAATGCACATGGTTGCAACCCCAAGGTTGCCGCCATTTTGCTTCATCACGTTAAGCAAAGTGCCGGAAATACGTGCACCGGAGCAACCGAATGGGTGGCCCAGGGCAATCGCACCGCCGTGCAGGTTAACCTTCTCGTTCATCTTGTCGAGTACTTTCAGATCTTTCAGCACGGGCAGGGCCTGTGCGGCGAAAGCTTCGTTGAGCTCGAAGAAGTCGATGTCGGAGATGCTCAGACCTGCGCGCTTCAAGGCTTTTTGTGTGGCCGGTACTGGACCATAGCCCATGATCGCCGGGTCCACACCCGCCACGGCCATGGAACGGATCACTGCCAGAGGCTGGATCCCCAGGTCCTGGGCGCGCTGGGCCGACATCACGATCATGCACGAGGCACCATCGGTGATCTGCGACGAAGTACCGGCAGTCACGGTGCCGCCCTTTGGATTGAATGCCGGCTTCAAGGCCGCCAGGCTTTCCAGGGTGGTATCCGGACGAATGGTTTCGTCGTAGTCAAACAGCTTCAGGAAACCGTTCTCGTCGTAGCCGTTCATCGGGATGATCTCATCCTTGAACTTGCCTTCCAGGGTTGCCTTGTGGGCGAGCTGGTGCGAGCGCAGGCCAAAAGCGTCCTGGGCTTCACGGGTAATGCCGTGCATCTTGCCAAGCATTTCCGCAGTCAGGCCCATCATGCCCGAGGCTTTTGCCGCGTACAGCGACATATGCGGGTTTGGATCGACGCCGTGCATCATGCTGACGTGGCCCATGTGCTCCACGCCGCCGACCACGAACACATCACCGTTGCCGGTCATGATCGCCTGGGCGGCAGTGTGCAGTGCGCTCATGGACGAACCACACAGGCGGCTGACGGTCTGGCCGGCAGCAGTATGCGGGATCTGGGTCATCAGGGACGCCATGCGGGCGATGTTCCAGCCCTGCTCCAGGGTCTGGTTGACGCAACCCCAGATCACGTCCTCGACTTCGTTCGGGTCGACCTTGACGTTGCGCTCCAGCAGCTTGCTGATCAGGTGCGCCGACATGTCTTCGGCACGGGTGTTGCGGTGCATGCCGCCCTTGGAGCGGCCCATCGGAGTACGACCGAAGTCGACAATCACGACGTCTCTTGGATTCAAGCTCATAAATATTCTCGCTCTAGTCGTTTGGGCGCTTAACCGAAGAAGCTCTGGCCGTTCTTGGCCATCTCGCGCAGCTTCGCAGTCGGGTGGTACAGCGGGCCCAGATCAGCGTACTGATCAGCCAGGGCAACGAACTCGGCCACACCGATAGAGTCGATGTAACGCAGCGCACCGCCACGGAATGGAGGGAAACCAATACCGTACACCAGGCCCATATCGGCTTCGGCGGCGGTTTCAACGATGCCGTCTTCCAGGCAACGCACGGTTTCCAGGCACAGGGCGATCATCATCCAGTTGATGATGTCCTCGTCGGACACTTCACGCTGTTCGTAGACGATCGGAGCCAGCACTTCGTGAACCGATGGATCGGCAACTTTCTTCTGCTTGCCCTTCTTGTCGGTCTCGTAGGCGTAGAAACCCTTGCCATTCTTCTGGCCCAGGCGCTTGGCCTCGTAGAGCGCATCAACGGCCGAACGACGGTCGTCTTTCATGCGGTCCGGGAAGCCTTCAGCCATGACGTCGCGACCGTGGTGGCCGGTGTCGATGCCGACCACGTCCATCAGGTACGCCGGGCCCATTGGCCAGCCGAATTTTTCCATGACCTTGTCGATACGCACAAAGTCCACGCCAGCGCTGACCAGCTTGGCGAAACCGCCGAAGTACGGGAACAGCACGCGGTTGACCAAGAAGCCCGGGCAGTCGTTGACGACGATCGGGTTCTTGCCCATTTTCTTGGCGTAGGCAACGGTGGTGGCAACGGCCAGCTCGCTGGACTTCTCGCCACGGATCACTTCCACCAGCGGCATCATGTGCACCGGGTTGAAGAAGTGCATGCCGACGAAGTTTTCCGGACGCTTGAGGGCCTTGGCCAGCAAGGTGATGGAAATGGTCGAGGTGTTGGACGCCAGGATGGTGTCGTCCTTGACCTGGGCTTCAACTTCCGCCAGGACCGCTTGCTTGACCTTCGGGTTCTCGACAACCGCTTCGACCACCAGGTCGACGTGGCCGAAATCGCCGTAGGACAGCGTAGGACGAATGCCGTTGAGCACTTCAGCCATCTTCGCAGCCGTCATGCGACCTTTATCAACGCGGCCAACCAGCAGCTTGGCGGCTTCTGCCAGGCCTTGCTCGATACCGTGCTCGTTGATGTCTTTCATCAGGATCGGCGTGCCTTTGGACGCCGACTGATAGGCAATACCGCCACCCATGATACCGGCGCCGAGTACAGCGGCCTGTTTCACGTCCTTGGCGATTTCGTCGTAGGCCTTGGCCTTTTTCTTCAGTTCCTGATCGTTCAGGAACAGGCCGATCAGGCTCTGTGCAGCAGACGTCTTGGCCAGTTTGACGAAGCCGGCGGCTTCGATCTCCAGGGCCTTGTCGCGACCGAAGTTCGCGGCTTTCTGGATGGTCTTGATCGCTTCGACCGGGGCCGGGTAGTTAGGACCCGCTTGACCGGCGACGAAACCCTTGGCGGTTTCGAACGACATCATTTGTTCGATGGCGTTGAGCTTGAGTTTTTCCAGCTTCGGCTGACGCTTGGCCTTGTAGTCAAATTCGCCGCTGATGGCGCCCTTGATCAGGTTCAGTGCAGCTTCTGCGAGTTTGTCCGGAGCAACCACGGCATCGACTGCGCCCACTTTCAGCGCGTCTTCAGCACGGTTTTCCTTGCCGGCGGCAATCCACTCGATGGCATTGTCGGCACCGATGATACGCGGCAGGCGCACGGTACCGCCGAAGCCTGGGTAGATGCCCAGTTTGACTTCCGGCAGGCCGATTTTCGCGCTGGAGGCCATGACGCGGAAGTCCGCGGCCAGGCACATTTCCAGACCGCCGCCCAGGGCGATGCCATTGATCGCGGCAACGGTCGGCACGTTGAGGTCTTCGAAATCGCTGAAAATCTTGTTGGCTTCGAGGTTGCCAGCCACAAGCTCGGCATCGGGCAGCTTGAAGTTGTCGACGAATTCGGTGATGTCAGCGCCGACGATGAACACGTCCTTGCCGCTGGAGACGATCACACCTTTGATCGATGCATCAGCCTTGATGGTGTCTACGGCCTGACGCAGTTCGTTCAGGGTTAGACGGTTGAACTTGTTGACGGACTCACCCTTGAGGTCGAATTTCAATTCGACGATGCCACTTTCAAGAGCCTTAACCGTGATGGCTTTACCTTCGTAAATCATCAACTGATCTCCACGATATGGAAGCTGAACAGTACACACTGGACGCTGGCCTCTGGTCGGGCATTGATCATTACGTCAATGCTTACGCCAATGCGCCAGGCACACCCGCCAATGCGATAGTCGGGATTATGTCTGAGATATCTGACAGACAAACACTCAATTCATACGCCCGTTTGATTTGGGTACGCCACCTTCAGCCAATTTCCGACAATTGTCAATCGCTCGAAAGGGCCGCTAAAACGCGACTTTTCAGTCATTTCAGAACCGCCAAGGCGAATCAATGCGCAGGCATTCACATAATCAATAATACAAAAAGCTTAGAAAAGGCCTGTACAGCGGCGAATATCCGGCTAGGCTAGCCGCACGTTTGAACGCCTGTGCGAATGCGCGGCGTGATGAATTGAAGAATTACCGGCCTGCCTGGCCAACTCCAGCCCGATGATGATGTCGGGCTTTTTATTGCCTGTGATTTCGTCACTGTAGGAGCGAGCTTGCTCGCGAAGATCGTCAACGATAACGCGCTAAACCTGGTTTAACGCGGCGTGCTCAGGTTTTTCGCGAGCAAGCTCGCTCCTACAGTGGAACAGTGGAACGCTGTCAGGCCAGGGCCTTGAGCAAGGCATTGATGTCCTGCAAGACGCTCAATTCGCCCTTCTCCCCCCAATACAAGGCGATCATTTGCCCGTCGGCTTCGATTTTGTAGACGTTATCCGGCAGCTTTGCAAAATGCGGCAACAACTTCTCGTCGACGCAGATTTCCCGCCACTGATTGACCCACACCCCCGGCTCCAACTGCCAGTAACACCAGAGGGCCGGCTTACTGCTGCGCCGTGGCCGGCAGTACTGCGCACACGGGCTGGGCGGCTCCTGCTTGAGCCAGTGCGGCCATTCCTGGGGCGACAATTGCATCGCCAGGCCAATGCGGCGGGCCTCCATGCGCAGGGCCATGCGCCCGCTCTGGTGGCGCGAAGGTCGCAGCCATGCCAGGGGGCTCAACACCACCACAAGGATTGACACCACTATCCAGACCGTCATATGTGTACTCCCGAATTTCTAGATGAGCGGATTTGACCTGACGCAACCCCATCCGCTTGAAAGCAGCCATACTGAACTTATTGCAGTCCCCTGGAGGAACGCCTCATGACTTACGAACATATTCTGGTCGCCGTGGACCTGACCGAAGAGTGCGATCCGGTGATCAAGCGCGCCGTGGCCATCGCCGGCGATAGCGTCAAGCTGTCCCTGGTGCATATCGTCGAACCCATGGCCATGGCCTTTGGCGGCGATGTGCCGATGGACCTGTCGCAACTGCAACAGCAGCAGTTCGATCAGGCCAAGGAGCGCCTGGACCGGCTGATTGCCAAGTATCCCGCGTTGAAAAAAGACCAAAGCCACCTGACCTATGGCCAACCACGCCAGGAAATCCATCACCTGGCCAAAGAACAGAACTGCGACCTTATCGTCGTTGGCAGCCATGGGCGTCATGGCCTGGCGCTGCTGCTGGGCTCCACGGCCAATGATGTACTGCACGGCGCGCCGTGCGACGTACTGGCAGTGAAGCTGGTAAAGAGCTCGTAAGAACACTGCAAATCAAATGTAGGAGCTGGCTTGCATTTCATATAAAAAAACCGGTGCTCCTAAGAGCGCCGGTTTTTTATTGCCGCTGAATCAATCAGGCATCCAGCTCGGCCCAACGCTCAACCAGCACTTCCAACTCCTGGTTCAGCTTCTCCAGGGACTCGATGACCTTGGCCGTTTCCGTCGCAGGACGCAGGTAGAAACCCGCGTCAGCCATTTCGGCTTCCACAGCAGCGATCTGCTGCTCCTTGGCGTCGATATCACCCGGCAAGGCTTCCAGCTCACGCTGCAGCTTGTAGCTGAGCTTTTTCTTGGCCGCCGGCGCAGCGTCCTGAACAGGCTCAGCAGCGGCAGGTGCAACCACCGCAGAATTCAAGTCGGCCTTGCCGGACTTGCTCTCGGTCACGCCCAGCAGGCGCGGCGAGCCGCCCTGGCGCAGCCAGTCCTGATAACCACCGACGTATTCGCGCACCTTGCCTTCACCTTCGAAGACCAGGGTGCTGGTGACCACGTTGTCGAGAAATGCCCGGTCGTGACTGACCATCAGCACGGTGCCGTTGAAGGTCAGCAGGACCTCTTCCAGCAGTTCGAGGGTTTCCACATCGAGGTCGTTGGTCGGCTCATCGAGCACCAGCAGGTTGGCAGGTTTGCTGAACAGCTTGGCCAGCAGCAGGCGCGCACGCTCACCGCCAGACAAGGCCTTGACCGGTGTGCGGGCACGTTGCGGGCTGAACAGGAAGTCGCCCAGGTAGCTCAGCACGTGGCGGCTCTGGCCGTCGATATCGATAAAGTCGCGGCCTTCGGCGACGTTGTCGATCACGGTCTTTTCCAGGTCCAACTGGTGGCGCAACTGGTCGAAGTAGGCCACATCGATGCGCGTCCCCTCTTCCACGGTGCCGCTGGTCGGTTGCAGACCGCTGAGCATCAGCTTGAGCAAAGTGGTCTTGCCGGTACCGTTGGCGCCCAGCAGACCGATACGGTCGCCGCGCTGCAGGACCATGGAGAAGTCCTTGATCAGGAACGGGCCATCCGGGTGATGGAAGCTGACGTTCTCCAGGACCATGACCTGCTTGCCCGACTTGTCGGCGGTATCGAGCTGGATATTGGCCTTGCCGGTGCGTTCGCGACGTTCGCTACGCTCGACACGCAAGGCTTTCAAGGCACGTACGCGGCCTTCGTTACGGGTGCGACGCGCCTTGATGCCCTGGCGGATCCAGACTTCTTCCTGGGCCAGTTTCTTGTCGAACAGCGCGTTGGCGGTTTCTTCAGCGGACAGCGCGGCTTCCTTGTGCACCAGGAAGCTGGCGTAGTCGCCGTTCCAGTCGATCAGGCCGCCGCGATCCAGTTCGAGGATGCGCGTAGCAAGGTTCTGCAGGAAAGAACGGTCGTGCGTGATAAACAGCACGGCGCCCTGGAAGTCCTTGAGGGCTTCCTCCAGCCAGGCAATCGCGCCGATATCCAGGTGGTTGGTCGGTTCATCGAGCAGCAGCAGGTCCGGTTCGGACACCAGGGCCTGGGCCAGCAGCACACGGCGACGCCAGCCGCCGGACAGTTCGGCAAGGGTCTTGTCGGCCGGCAGTTGCAGGCGGCTCAAGGTGCTGTCGACCAGTTGCTGCAAGCGCCAGCCATCACGGGCTTCAAGGTCTTGCTGGACGTGCATCAGTTTGTCCAGGTCTTCCTCGGTGACGCAGTTCTGCGCCAGATGATGGTATTGGGCAAGCAATTCGCCTACGCCGTCGAGGCCTTCGGCAACCACGTCGAACACGGTCCGTTCGTCGGCCACCGGCAATTCTTGCGGCAACTCGCCGATCTTCAGGCCCGGGGCACGCCACACGGAGCCGTCATCGGGCTTCTGGTCGCCCTTGACCAGCTTCATCATGCTGGACTTGCCGGTGCCGTTGCGGCCGATGATGCACACCCGCTCACCACGGGCGATCTGCCAGGACACCTTGTCCAACAACGGCATAGCGCCGAAAGCAAGGGACACATCGCTGAATTTGAGCAGGGTCATACGCTTCTCCAAAAACTGGGCGCGCATTCTACCTGAGTTGGGGGGTGAAGCGGCCGGCATTTTCATGCCCGACACGTTCTGTAGGACATTTCTTGAGAACTTCAGCGAAGCGACCTGCAAAGCTTTCACCGGCTGCGGGCAAAAGGCTAAGCTAGGGGCAATCAGTGTCGGCGGCGCCGGCACTAGTCCTGATTTCTTTGCACGGACGTCTCATGCGCAGTCGCCTTTTCAGCTTTTTATCTTGCCTGCTTCTTTCCTCCACCGCCGTCCAGACTGCCCAGGCAGTGGACCTGACCACCCAACGCCAATATTACGATCAAGCCAAGCGGGCCCTGGCCAAGGGCGACACCGGCCCGTACATGCAATACAGCCAGGCCCTGGCCGATTACCCGTTGACGCCTTACCTGGCCTACGACGAACTGACCGCGCGCCTCAAATCCGCGAGCAACCAGGAAATCGAACAGTTCCTGGCCAAGCATGGCGACCTGCCCCAGGCCAACTGGATGAAGCTGCGCTGGTTGCGCTGGCTCGCCGAGCGTGGCGACTGGAAGACCTTTGAAAAGTACTACGACGCCAAGCTCAACTTCACCGAGCTGGACTGCCTGCACGGCCAATACCAGTTGGGCAACAACCTCAAGGCCGAAGGCTACAAGACCGCCGAAGCCCTGTGGATGACCGGCAAATCCCAACCGGCTGCCTGTGATGCCACCTTTGGCCAATGGGCCGCCGCCGGCCAATTGACCGAGCAGAAAATCTGGGACCGCGCCAAACTCGCCGCCGAAGCCCGCAACTATCCGCTGGCCAACAGCCTGGTGAAAACCTTGCCCACCCTGGGCGCCCAGGGCCGCCTGATGGTGGACGTGGCGCAAAAGCCCGCCATGCTCAGTGACCCCTCGCGCTTCCTGCCTGCCACTGAAGCCATGTCCGACGCCGTCGGCCTGGGCCTGCGCCGCCTGGCGCGCCAGGACCCGGAACAAGCCATGGCCCTGCTGGATGGTTATGCCAGCAGCATGCACTTCTCCCGTGACGAAAAAGTGTCCATCGCCCGGGAAATCGGCCTGACCCTGGCGCGACGCTATGACCCCCGCGCCCTGGACGTGATGAGCAAGTACGACCCGGAGCTGCGTGACAACACCGTCTCCGAATGGCGCCTGCGCCTGCTGCTGCGCCTGGCCCGCTGGGAAGATGCCTACCAGTTGACCCGCAAGCTGCCTCAGGACCTGGCCACTACCAACCGCTGGCGCTACTGGCAGGCCCGCGCCCTGGAACTGGCCGAGCCGAAGAACCCGCAAGCGCTGGTGCTGTACAAAGGCCTGGCAAAGGAGCGGGATTTTTATGGCTTCCTCGCGGCGGATCGCTCCCAGGCCCCCTATCAGTTGAACAACCAGCCTCTGGTCATGAGCCAGGCCCTGATCAACAAGGTGCGCAACACCCCGGGTGTGCGCCGCGCCCTGGAGTTTTATGCCCGTGGCCAGATCGTCGACGGCCGCCGCGAGTGGTATCACGTCAGCCGCCACTTCAACCGTGACGAAATGGTCGCCCAGGCCAAGCTCGCCTACGACATGAAATGGTACTTCCCGGCGATCCGCACCATCAGCCAGGCCAAGTACTGGGACGACCTGGATATCCGCTTCCCCATGGCCCACCGCGACACCCTGGTACGTGAAGCCAAGGTCCGTGGCCTGCATTCGAGCTGGGTGTTTGCCATCACTCGCCAGGAAAGCGCCTTCATGGATGACGCCCGTTCCGGCGTTGGCGCCAGCGGCCTGATGCAACTGATGCCCGCCACCGCCAAGGAAACCGCGCGAAAATTCAGCATCCCACTGGCGTCACCGCAGCAGGTGCTGGACCCGGACAAGAACATCCAACTCGGCGCCGCCTACCTGAGCCAGGTGCACAGCCAGTTCAACGGCAACCGCGTGCTCGCGTCTGCCGCCTACAACGCCGGCCCAGGGCGCGTACGCCAATGGCTGCGCGGCGCCGATCACCTGAGTTTCGACGTGTGGGTGGAAAGCATCCCGTTCGACGAAACCCGCCAGTATGTGCAGAACGTGCTGTCTTATTCGGTGATCTACGGGCAGAAGCTCAACTCGCCACAACCGCTGGTGGATTGGCACGAGCGCTATTTTGATGATCAGTAACAACAGCCGAAAGCGGCAAGCTTGAAGCAGCAAGTGCCCGCGTTGTGAAACGCGGGCATTTTTTATAGGGCGTCGTGATTGTCGTTGAATTGCAGGGCTGCCAGGCGCGCATACAGCGGATTAGTGGCGATCAGTTGCTGATGCGTGCCCACCGCCACTAATTTCCCCTGATCCATCACCGCAATCCGGTCGGCGTTTTTCACTGTGGCCAGACGGTGGGCGATCACCAGAGTGGTACGCCCCTCCATCAGTTGCGGCAGTGCCTGCTGGATCAGATGCTCGCTCTGGGCGTCGAGGGCGCTGGTGGCTTCGTCCAGCAGCAGGATCGGCGCATCGACCAGCAAGGCCCGGGCGATGGCCAGGCGCTGGCGCTGCCCACCGGAAAGGCCCATGCCGCCATCCCCCAGATGTGTCTGGTAGCCCTGGGGCATTTGCAGGATGAAATCATGGGCGTGGGCGATGCGCGCCGCTTCTTCGACCTGGGCAGGTGTGGCCTTGGGGTTGCCGTAGCGGATGTTTTCTTCAACGCTGCCAAAAAACAGCGCCGGGCTCTGGGATACCAGGGCAAAACAGCGGCGCAGGTCCAACGGGTCCAATGCGCTCAGAGGCCGGCCTTCCAGCAGCACTTGCCCCTGTTGCGGGTCGTAGAAACGCAGCAATAGATCAAAAATCGTTGATTTACCGGCACCGGACGGCCCAACCAAAGCCAGGGTTTCACCGGCATTGATGCTCAGGCTCAGCCCATCGATGGCATAGCGATCGGGACGCGACGGGTAGGAAAAATGCAGGTTTTGTAGCTCCAGGTGACCACTGACCCGTTCTGGCAGCTTGACCGCACCATCGGGCGGGGCCTGGATTTCATTGCGCGACTGCAATAACTCGGCGATCCGCTCCGCCGCCCCGGCCGCGCGCTGCAACTCGCCGATCACTTCGCTCAAGGTGCCAAAGGCGCTGCCCACGATCAGGCTATAGAACACGAACGCCGCCAGCTCGCCACCGGAGATGCGTCCGGCGATCACATCCATGCCGCCCACCCACAGCATCACGCCTACCGCACCCAGCACCAACATGATCACCAGGGTGATCAACCAGGCGCGCTGGACGATGCGTTTGCGCGCCGTGGCGAACGCCTCCTCAACGGTCACGGCGAAGCGCTGCTCATCCTGCACCTGATGGTTGTAGGCCTGCACCGTCTTGATCTGGCCCAGGGTTTCAGACACGTAGCTGCCGACGTCGGCAATCCGGTCCTGGCTCAGGCGTGACAGGCTGCGCACGCGGCGGCCGAAAATCAGGATCGGCGCCAGCACCAGCGGCAACGCCACCACCACGATGCTGGTGAGTTTTGGATTGGTGACAAACAGCAACACAATCCCACCGATAACCATCAATGCGTTGCGCAGGAACAGCGACAGGGATGAACCGATCACCGATTGCAGCAAGGTGGTGTCGGCGGTCAAGCGTGACTGGATTTCCGAGCTGCGATTGTTTTCATAAAACCCTGGATGCAGGTAGATCAGATGGTTGAACACCAGCCTGCGAATGTCCGCCACCACACGCTCACCGATCCACGACACCAGGTAAAAACGAGTAAAGGTGCCCACCGCCAGGCCCAGCACCAGGATCATGAACAGGCCGATGGACTGGTTGAGCAGGTGCGGCGATTGGGTCATGAAACCCTGATCCACCAGCAGGCGAATGCCCTGGCCCATGGACAAGGTAATCCCTGCAGTGACAATCAGTGCGAGCAAGGCACCGGTGGCCTGCCAGCGATACGGGGCGATAAAGCGCATGGCCAGGCGGATGGCGCGGCGTTGACGGGCTGAAAGCATGGAGAGCATCACCTGAGGAAGACACCCTCAAGCCTACACCGCAATCGGATTGAACTTGGGTAAATCACAATGAGTCAGGTTAATTATGCCCGGCAAGACTAGGTCCTAGAGGCTATCGGTCTAAAGTCCGGCTGGAAATCCGCGGCGATTTCTGCTGGACTGGGCATTCGATCCACCGACGGGCTCTGGAGTTGTAACAGCTCGGTCACGCGGGGGAATTAGAGTAGGTACACAACCTGATGAGGAGACAGGCCATGTCCTTGCAAACCAGCAGCACTGACAAAGTTGAAGTAATCCGCCAGCCACAGCAGTTGCCCTGCTCGTACATCGATGCCCAGGGTCGCGAAGTGCAGATTACCGAAGAGATGATCCAGGGCGCGTGCGCCGAACTGGAGCAGAAACTGGTCAAGCCTGCCCAGCAAGGCTGATACGCCCCAGCTCTTTCAGACCCGGCCCAAGTGGCCGGGTTTTTTATGCCTTTCCTGTAGGAGCGAGCTTGTCTCCGGGCGGCGTTCCGACGAAAAACCTGAGAGCACCGCAGTGCATCAGGTTTATCGCGTTATCGTTAACGACCTTCGCGAGCAAGCTCGCTCCTACAGGATGTTCTGTGCTTCCAGTGCGGCGACGATGCCCGACAACACTGGCGACCCACCGTTGATCCGCACTTTCAAACCATCGATCTCGCGGCGCTCCGGGTAGTGTTTGCGCAGCAGGTCGAATGCCTTGCGCTGTTCTTCCACTGTTCCTACCAGGCTACGGCGAAAGTCCGCATCGTCGCGGCGCGGGTCGTAGACGCTGCGACACAACGTCGCCAGGGCCCAGGCCGGATCAGTGCTGGCATTGAGGGTAACCTCGGCCAGCCAGGGTTCAGGCAGCAGGTCACTCAACGAAATAGTCGCCGGCTGACCAAGGTGCGCGCACAGCGCCTGGTAGATCTGCGCGGTGCCGCGCTGCTTGCCGTCCAGGCTGTAGCCGGCGATATGTGGGGTTGCCAGCACGCACAGCTCGGCCAATTCGACATCCACTTGCGGCTCGCCTTCCCACACGTCCAGCACCGCCTGCAGGTCTTCGCGCTCCAGCAACACCTCGCGCAGCGCCGCGTTATCCACCACAGGGCCACGGCTGGCGTTGATCAGCCAGGTGCCCGGCTTGAGCTGCTCAAGACGCTGGCGATCCAGTAAATGCCAGGTCGAGCCACTGCCGGACTTTTTCAGCGGGGTGTGCAGGCTGATCACATCACACTGTTCGATGATCTGCTCCAGGCTGACGTAATCACCGTCTTCGGCGACCTGGCGTGGCGGATCACAGACCAGCACGTTCCAGCCCAGGCCCTTGAGTACCTTGACCAGCCGCCCACCCACCTCACCGGCACCGACGATGCCATAGGTGCGCCGGGTCAGGTCCGCCCCTTCGATTTCGGCCAGGGTCAGCAGGCTGCCCAGCACATAGTCCACCACCCCCCGGGCGTTACAGCCCGGCGCGCTGGACCATTGGATACCGGCCTTGTGAAAGTAGTCGAGGTCCAAATGATCGGTACCGATGGTGCAGGTGCCGACAAAACGCACCGGTGTGCCTTCCAGCAGCGCACGGTTGACGTTGGTCACCGAACGCACCAGCAACACATCGGCCTGTTCAATGGCGGCGCGGTCGATGGCACGCCCTGGCACCCGGCGGATCTCGCCAAACCCTTCGAAGAACGCATCGAGCAGCGGGATATTTTCGTCGGCAACAATCAGCATGGCAGGCTCCTTTGGCGGATCCGCAGTGTACAGGCACCGGCCCGTGGAACGTTTACAAATCCGCTACACAGGTATTTTCCTGACTCATCCGTCAAGGCGTAGAATGCGCCGTCCTGCGCTCCCCCTTATCGGACATCTGCACGTGAACACTGCCACCCTACCCCTCTCCCGCCCTGCCCGCGTTCGCCGGGAAGTCCGTAGCCTGCTGGCGCTGGCCCTGCCGATCATGATCGGGCAACTGGCAACCACCGCCATGGGCTTTGTCGATGCGGTGATGGCCGGGCGCGTCAGTTCGCGGGACCTGGCGGCGGTAGCCCTGGGCAACTCCATCTGGATCCCGGTGTATCTGTTGATGACTGGCACCTTGCTGGCCACCACCCCCAAAGTCGCCCAGCGCTTTGGCGCCGGCAGCCACACCGAGATCGGCCCGCTGGTGCGCCAGGCGCTGTGGCTGGCGCTGGTGGTGGGGTGTACCGCGTCAGTGCTGCTGATCAGCGCCGAACCGATCCTGCATGCGATGAATGTCGACCCCGAACTGATCGCACCCTGCATGGGCTACCTGCATGGCATTGCCGCGGGCATGCCGGCAGTGGCGCTGTATTACGTGCTGCGCTGTTTCAGTGACGGCCTGGGCCGCACACGTCCAAGCATGATCCTCGGACTGGCCGGGCTTGCGTTGAATATCCCGCTGAACTACGTGTTCATCTATGGCCATTTCGGTGTGCCGGCCATGGGCGGCGTGGGCTGCGGCTGGGCCACCGGGATTGTGATGTGGGCAATGATGCTGGGCTTCGCCGGCTGGACCCGCTGGGCACCTGTCTATCAGGCCAGCGAGCTGTTCAAGCGCTTCGACTGGCCACAGTGGGCGGTGATCAAGCGCATCCTGGGCATTGGCCTGCCGATCGGCATTGCGATTTTTGCCGAGTCGAGCATCTTTGCGGTAATCGCCCTACTGATCGGCAGCCTGGGCGCGACCGTGGTGGCCGGGCACCAGATCGCCCTGAACTTCAGCTCGCTGGTGTTCATGATCCCCTACTCCCTGAGCATGGCGGTGACCGTGCGCGTCGGCCAGGCCCTGGGCCGTGGCGAGCCCCGCGAAGCGCGCTTTGCCGCAGGCGTGGGGATGGGCACCGCACTGGCCTATGCCTGCGTATCGTGCAGCCTGATGCTGTTGTTCCGCGAGCAGATCGCCACGATCTACACCGCCGACCCGCTGGTGGTCCAGGTGGCGGCGATGCTGATTGTGTTTGCGGCGCTGTTCCAGTTTTCCGATGCGATCCAGGTCACGGCGGCAGGCGCCTTGCGCGGCTATCAGGACACCCGGGTGACGATGATCCTGACCCTGTTCGCCTATTGGGGCGTGGGCCTGCCGGTCGGTTACTTGCTGGGGCTGACCGACTGGCTGGGCCAGGCCAACGGCCCGAGCGGCTTGTGGCAGGGGCTGATCGTTGGCCTCAGTTGCGCGGCGGCCATGCTGGTGGTGCGCCTGGCACGTAGTGCGCGCAAGCGCATTCGCCAGGTTTAAGCGCGACTGCCCGCTGTAGGAGCGAGCTTGTCTCCGGGCGGCGTTCCGACGAGAAATCTGAGAGCGACGCGGGGTGTCAGTTTTCTCGCGTTATCTTTAACGTTTTTCGTCGGAACGCCGCCCGGAGACAAGCTCGCTCCTACAGTAGACACCAGCCTCAAGTGGACTTCTTGCGGATCCAGTACAGGTAAGTGCCAGCCTCTTCGCGCTGCTCCACCAGTTCATGGTCGAGGAACACACAGAACTTGGGGATATCGCGGCGGGTCGAGGGATCAGTCGCGATGACCTTGAGCAGGCCGCCGGGCGCCAGGTCGCGGATGTGCTGGTGCAGCATCATCACCGGTTCCGGGCAGTTGAGGCCGGTGGCGTCGAGGGTGCCGTCGACGGCAGGGTCAAAAATGTCACTCATCGTTCACTCCTAAACAGCCGGTTCCTACAAGGTTGCGCTTACCGGGCCTTGGGTTTCTTTACGTCCAGACGACGCAAGTGGCAGGTCACTTCCTCGCGGTCGTGGTACAGCTGCTTGCAACCGATCTCCACCCGAATGCCCCGCGCCTTGAAGCCTTCTTCGATACGCTCCAGCAGGCGCTTCACTTCGGCGTAACGCTGCTTCATCGGCAACTTGAGGTTGACCACCGCTTCGCGGCAATGCCCTTCGCCGATCCAGGTTTCCAGCAGGGCCGCGTTGCGCGCCGGTTTCTCGACGATATCGCAGACCATCCAGTCCACCGGCTGCTTGGGGGTGAAGGTAAAACCATCGGCCATCAAGTGTTGCACCAGACCGGTATCCATCAGGCTTTCGGCCATCGGCCCGTTATCGATGGCGGTGACCAGCATGCCACGGTTGACCAGTTGCCAGGTCCAGCCGCCTGGCGCTGCGCCGAGGTCTACGCCGGTCATGTCACCGTGCAGGCGCTCGTCCCACTGGTCCCGGGGGATAAAGTGGTGCCAGGCCTCTTCCAGCTTCAAGGTCGAGCGGCTGGGTGCGTCGCGAGGGAATTTCAGACGGGGGATGCCCATCGGCCACATGGCCGAGTTGTTTGACTCGGCCAGCCCCATGAACACTTCGCGGCCGCTCTTGAAAGTCAGCAGCAGGCGCGGCTTGCTTGCATCTTCCACCAGTTTGCCGGCGCCCAGCAGGGCCTTGCGCAGGTGCACTTCGAATTTCTTGCAGAAGTTCGACAGTTCCTTGCCGTCATTGGTATCGACCATCTCCAGCCACAGGCTGCCGCACACCGGGAAGTCCCGCAGGTGCGCGAGAATGACGCTGATGCGGTCGGTTTCCGGCAAATCGATGAAAACCCCACGCGCCCACTGCCTCGGGAAGATCAGCTCGGCAAAGCGTTGGCCGCGCATCAGGCGCTGGGCGCCGTCTTCCTCGGTGCAGACAAATTCGGCGCAGGCGCTGCCGGTCTTGGCCTTGGCATAGCCCGAAACGTTCAGGCGCGCGGCGTGTTCCGCGATCTCGGAACAGACTTCGCCTTCAAAACCCGGGCGGCAGTGCATAAAAAGGGTGTTCATCAACTCTCCTGGCAACTGGCTTGCTCTATCGCAATGCCTGTCATGAAAACGCGCGCATGATAACTGACTTCGGAACCTTGGACTTGTCCATAGAGTCCAGTTATTAGCCAGCTACTGAAAACAAGGCTAGGTTAGAAGCTCTGTTCGTCCCGTCAGGTCCGTAGCCGTGCGGACCATAAGGAGTCATGTAATGTCATCCGTTGATAGCCTGAGAACCCTTAAGACCCTGCAAATCGACAGCCAGACCTACCACTACTTCAGCCTGCCCGAAGCCGCCAAGAGCCTGGGTGACCTGGATAAACTGCCGATGTCCCTCAAGGTGCTGCTGGAAAACCTGCTGCGCTGGGAGGATGAAAAAACCGTGACCGGCGCCGATCTCAAGGCGCTTGCCGCCTGGCTCAAGGAGCGCCGCTCCGACCGCGAGATCCAGTACCGCCCGGCCCGGGTGCTGATGCAGGACTTTACCGGCGTGCCCGCCGTGGTCGACCTGGCCGCCATGCGCGCCGCCGTGGCCAAGGCCGGTGGCGACCCGCAGCGCATCAACCCGCTGTCGCCGGTGGACCTGGTGATTGACCACTCGGTGATGGTCGACAAGTTCGGCAATGCCGACGCCTTCGAGCAAAACGTCGATATCGAAATGCAGCGCAACGGTGAACGCTATGCGTTCCTGCGCTGGGGCCAGAGCGCCTTTGATAATTTCAGCGTGGTCCCGCCGGGTACGGGCATCTGTCACCAGGTCAACCTGGAATACCTGGGCCGCACGGTGTGGACCAAGGACGAAGACGGCCGTACCTATGCCTTCCCCGACACCCTGGTGGGCACCGACTCCCACACCACCATGATCAACGGCCTCGGCGTTTTGGGCTGGGGCGTGGGCGGTATCGAGGCGGAGGCGGCGATGCTCGGCCAGCCGGTGTCGATGCTGATCCCGGAAGTGATCGGCTTCAAGCTCACCGGCAAATTGAAAGAAGGCATCACCGCCACCGACCTGGTGCTGACCGTCACGCAGATGCTGCGTAAAAAAGGCGTGGTGGGCAAATTCGTCGAGTTCTATGGCGACGGCCTCGCCGACCTACCCCTGGCCGACCGCGCCACGATTGCCAACATGGCACCGGAATATGGCGCCACTTGTGGCTTTTTCCCGGTGGATGAAGTGACCCTGGACTACTTGCGCCTGTCCGGCCGGCCTGACGCCACGGTCAAGCTGGTCGAGGCCTATACCAAGGCCCAGGGCCTGTGGCGCAAGGCCGGTGAAGAACCAGTGTTCACCGACAGCCTGGCCCTGGACATGGGCAGCGTCGAAGCCAGCCTGGCCGGGCCGAAACGCCCGCAGGACCGGGTCTCGCTGCCCAACGTGAGCCAGGCATTCACTGACTTTCTCGACTTGCAGTTCAAGCCGGCCAATAAAGAAGTCGGTCGCCTGGAAAGCGAAGGTGGCGGCGGTGTCGCGGTGGGCAATGCCGACCTGGTAGGCGAAGCCGACTACGACTTCGAAGGCCAGACCTATCGCCTGAAAAACGGCGCGGTGGTGATCGCCGCGATTACCTCCTGCACCAACACCTCCAACCCGAGTGTGATGATGGCCGCCGGCCTGGTCGCGAAAAAAGCCGTGGAAAAGGGCCTGACCCGCAAGCCTTGGGTAAAAAGCTCCCTGGCACCGGGCTCCAAGGTGGTCACCGACTACTACAACGCCGCCGGCCTGACGCCGTACCTCGATCAACTGGGCTTCGATCTGGTCGGCTACGGCTGCACCACCTGCATCGGCAACTCCGGGCCACTGCCGGAACCGATCGAAAAAGCCATCCAGAAAGCCGACCTGACCGTGGCGTCAGTGCTGTCCGGCAACCGTAACTTCGAAGGCCGCGTGCATCCGCTGGTGAAAACCAACTGGCTGGCCTCGCCGCCGCTGGTGGTGGCCTATGCGCTGGCCGGAACCGTGCGGATCGACATCAGCAGCGAGCCCCTGGGCACCGGCAAGGATGGCCAGCCTGTGTACCTGCGCGATATCTGGCCCAGCAGCCAGGAGATCGCCGACGCGGTGGCGCAAGTCAGCACAAGCATGTTCCACAAGGAATACGCCGAAGTGTTTGCCGGTGACGAGCAGTGGCAAGCCATTGAAGTGCCACAGGCTGCGACTTATGTGTGGCAAAAGGACTCCACCTATATCCAGCACCCGCCCTTCTTCGATGACATCGCCGGCCCCTTGCCGGTGATCAAGGATGTGCAAGGCGCCAATATCCTGGCCCTGCTCGGCGACTCGGTGACCACTGACCACATCTCCCCGGCCGGCAATATCAAGGCCGACAGCCCGGCCGGCCACTACCTGCGCGAACAGGGCGTGGAACCCCGGGACTTCAACTCCTACGGTTCACGGCGCGGCAACCATGAAGTGATGATGCGCGGCACCTTTGCCAACATCCGTATCCGCAACGAAATGCTCGGCGGCGAAGAAGGTGGCAACACCCTCTACATCCCGACAGGCGAGAAAATGCCGATCTACGACGCCGCCATGCAATACCAGGCGTCCGGCACGCCGCTGGTGGTGATCGCCGGCCAGGAATACGGCACCGGCTCCAGCCGTGACTGGGCTGCCAAGGGCACCAACCTGCTAGGGGTCAAGGCGGTGATTGCCGAGAGCTTCGAGCGGATCCACCGCTCCAACCTGGTGGGCATGGGCGTGCTGCCGCTGCAGTTCAAGCTGGACCAGAACCGCAAGGCGCTGAAGCTGACCGGCAAGGAGAAGATCGACATCCTGGGCCTGACCGATACCGAGGTAGAGCCACGCATGAACCTGACGCTGGTGATCACTCGCGAAGATGGCCGCAGCGAGAAGGTCGAAGTGCTGTGCCGGATCGACACCCTCAATGAAGTGGAATACTTCAAGGCGGGTGGGATTCTGCATTACGTGCTGCGCCAGTTGATTGCTTCGTAACGCGTCAAGCCAGACAAAACACCGCCTTCGGGCGGTGTTTTCATTTTAGCGTTCAGTCACCGCAGCTATAATGCGCACCTATTTCCCTGTAGGAGCGAGCTTGCTCGCGAAGGTCGCCAACGAAAACGCGGGCAGCCTGGACGCGCGAGGTGCCTTGAGGTTTTTCGCGAGCAAGCTCGCTCCTACATCGACCTGTGTAAGGATTCTCAATGCCCGCTTTACCCTGGCTGTACCTGGTACTTCTTTCCATTGGCTATGGACTGGCCCTGACCTACGGGCAACTGGGTTTACTGGCCCTGGTATCTATCGGCCTGTTACTGGTGGCCGGGTATGCCGTGCGCCAACAACGCAACCCATGGGCGCGCTACCTCGGCCATGGCCTGTTCATCGTACTGGCCCTGGGCCTGGCGATGCATTGGCTGCCCGGTTTCTACAACGGTCGTGGGATCGACCCGCAGCGCTTCACCGCCGATGCGGTGCCCTTCTCGATGTACTTGAACCAGGACAAACCGCTGATTGGCTTGTGGCTGCTGCTCGCCTGTCCATGGATCGTCGCCCGCCGCCCGTTGCGCCTGTCGATCTATGCCACGGCCCTGGCCTTGACCCTGACAACTATTGCCGCCCTCGGCGGTGCGGTGCTTCTGGGCATCATCAGTTGGGCGCCAAAGTGGCCGGACCAGGCATGGCTATGGGTGCTGAACAACCTGTTGCTGGTGACCCTGGTCGAGGAGGCGCTGTTTCGCGGCTACATCCAGGGCGGCTTGAGCCGACGCTTCCAGCAACTGCCCTATGGCGAAAACCTCGCCTTGTTGCTGGCTTCGTTGCTGTTTGGCCTGGTACACGTGGGCGCAGGCTGGCAGTGGGTGCTGCTGGCCAGTATCGCCGGCGCGGGTTATGGCCTGGCGTACCGCTTCGGTGGCCTGGGCGCGGCGATTGCTACGCACTTTGGCTTGAATCTGCTGCATTTCGGACTGTTTACCTACCCGATGCTCGCGGGCTGAACCAGCCCCCACGCAGTGAACACACAGCCGCCTTCGGGCGGCTGTGTGTTTTCGAGCCCCCACTCGACTAACCGTTCGGTCAGTAGGCACCCCCAGCACCTTTGGGCACAATGCCCACAACCCCTTCATACCACACCAATAAACACAACCCAGTCACTAGGCCTTCACTTGCCTTGATCTGCGTTGAAGGAACCCGCGCACCCGCCTTCCAGGGACGACCCGTCTGCGTCTTTCCATCAGGCCTTGAACAAGAGTCCACGCCCATGCCCCTCAAGACCCTGTCCGTTTTTGGCACTCGCCCGGAAGCCATCAAGATGGCCCCGCTGGTCATCCAACTGGCAAATGACGCGCACTTCAACTCAAGAGTCTGTGTCACCGCACAGCACCGGGAGATGCTGGACCAGGTACTTGACCTGTTTGAACTGGTACCTGACTACGACCTGAACCTCATGAAGGCCGGCCAGAACCTGGCGGATGTAACGACGGCCATCATTCAAGGGCTGCAGGCGGTACTGGACGACTTCACGCCAGACATCATCCTGGTACACGGCGATACAGCCACCACCTTCGCCGCCAGCCTCGCGGCCTATCACCGCAAAATCCCGATTGCCCATATCGAGGCCGGGCTGCGCACCAACGACCTTTACTCGCCGTGGCCCGAGGAAGGCAATCGGCGCCTGACCGGCAGCCTGGCGACGATTCATTTTGCGCCGACGCACACATCCCGGCAGAACCTGCTCAATGAAGGCGTCGCACCTGAACGCATCCATGTCACAGGGAACACGGTGATCGATGCGCTCCTCAGTACGGTAGAGAAACTGGGCCCCCCCTTATCACCGCTGCGTATCGCGCTGGATTGCCAATTCGCCTTCCTGCCCGAGGGGCAACGCATGGTCCTGGTGACCGGCCACCGCCGGGAAAACTTTGGCGACGGCTTTGAGCGCATTTGCCAAGCCCTGGCCAACAGTGCCCGCTGCTTTCCAGAGGTAGCCTTTGTTTATCCGGTACACCTGAACCCCAATGTGCAGACGCCAGTAAAGCGCCTACTGACGGGGATCGACAATGTGCATCTGATCGCTCCCCAGGACTATCTGCCCTTCGTATATCTGATGACCCGTGCGTACCTGATCCTCACTGACTCAGGCGGTATCCAGGAAGAAGCACCTGCGCTGGGCAAGCCGGTGCTGGTGATGCGCGATACCACCGAGCGCCCCGAAGCGGTCGAAGCGGGGACGGTCAAGCTGGTCGGCACCGATGTCGGCTGTATTACCCATCACCTGAGCAGGCTGCTCGAAAACGAAGCCGATTATCGGCAAATGAGCATCGCCCATAACCCTTATGGCGACGGCGATGCATGCATCCGTATTCGCGCTGCGCTGTTGAGCCTTGCTCAAAAGAACGAGGCAGTTGCATGAGTGTTGCAAGGATTTGTGTGATGGGCCTCGGTTATATCGGCTTACCGACGGCCGCCATTTTTGCCTCGCGCAAAAAGCAGGTAATCGGGGTGGATATCAACCAGAGCACCGTGGACATCATCAATCGCGGGGCCGTGCATATTGTCGAACCCGAGCTGGAACTGCTGGTACATGCGGTGATCACCCAAGGCTATCTGCGGGCAACCACCACGGTGGAGCCTGCGCAAGCATTCCTGATCGCCGTCCCCACACCGTTCAAGGACAACCATGAGCCTGACTTGAGCTACATCAGGGCGGCTGTCGAAGCCCTAGCCCCGGTCCTGAAAAGGCGTGACCTGGTCATCCTCGAATCCACTTCTCCGGTGGGTACCACCGAGCGCATGACCCAGTGGCTCGCCCGGGCCCGCCCCGACCTGACCTTCCCCACCACCCACGGCGAAGCCAGTGATATCCGTGTTGCCCACTGCCCGGAGCGGGTGTTGCCGGGCCATGTGCTGCGCGAGCTGGTGAGCAATGACCGGATCATCGGTGGTATCACGCCAGCCTGTTCCGCTGCCGCCGCACAGCTCTACCAGACGTTCGTCAAAGGCCAGTGCATCGTGACTGATGCGCGTACAGCGGAGATGTGCAAGCTCACTGAAAACAGCTTTCGCGACGTCAACATCGCCTTCGCCAATGAGCTTTCAATGATCTGCGCACAATTGAAAATCAACCCCTGGGAACTGATTCGCCTGGCCAACCATCACCCGCGGGTGAACATACTCCAGCCAGGGCCAGGGGTCGGTGGCCACTGTATCGCCGTTGATCCGTGGTTCATCGTCAGCAAGACCCCTGAGCTGGCGCAATTGATCCGCACGGCCCGCGAAGTCAATGACAGAAAACCGCAGTGGGTCATCCAACAGGTCAAGCTGGCACTGGCAAACCTGTTGCTCAAGCGCGCGGACTTGCGGGCCGGCAACGTACGCATTGCCTGCTATGGCCTGGCATTCAAAGCCGACATTGATGATCTGCGCGAGAGCCCTGCCCTGTTTATCGCCCAGCAGTTGGGGGAGGTGCTTGGGGTAAAACTGTTGCTGGTGGAGCCGAACATTGAGGCACTGCCGGCTGATATGTCTATGCATTCACTGACCGATACCGCCGATGCCCTGGAACGCGCACAGATTCATGTATTACTGGTCAGGCACCGCGAGTTCGCCTTGATGTCCAGCAGGGGCGCAGACCTTCTAGTGATTGACGCTGCCGGCGTGCTGGCGACCTGAGGGGGTGACAATGAATGCAGTCGAACGCTCCTTGCGCCAACAACTGTCCCAGACCCAGCAGGAACATCACACGGCCACCGAACAGATCCATCAGCTCCAGACCGCCCTCGCCCAGGCCCTTGAACAAGTCTCAGCCAGCCATGAGCAACTGCACACCGCCAACGCCAGGCGCCACCTGGCGGAGCAACGGCTGATCAAGACGCGCGCAAGCATGACCTATCGGCTGGGCTATGAGCTGAAGGTGGGCATTCGCACCCTGGGCGGGTGGGTGCGCCTACCGGCGACGCTGTTCAAGTTGTACCGCCAGGCCCGCAAGAACCGTGCGCTCACTCAAACCAATGCGCGCATCGAGCGAGTGCCACTGCCGGCCGTGCGCGCCATCATGGCGACACCCACGCCCCAGCCCCTGGAGAATGCCAGGCACATTCGCAATCACCTGCTGCCTGGTGCCAACCACAGTAGCAAGGGCCTGAAAGTCGCCTGTGTAATGGACGAATTTTCCTACGAGGCGTACCGCCACGAATGCCAGCTATTACAACTGACACCCGCCAACAGCCTGGCCGAGTTGCAGGCATTCCAACCCGAGCTGCTGTTTATCGAGTCAGCCTGGTGCGGCAAGGACGCCTTATGGAAAAACAAGGTGGGTCACAACAGCGAGGAACTGCGAGGTGTCTTGAAGTGGTGCAAAGCGCAAGGCGTGCCCACGGTGTTCTGGAACAAAGAAGATCCGGTGCACTTTGAGACGTTCCTTTCCACCGCCAAGCAATTCGATACTGTCTTTACCACCGATATCGACTGCATTCATCGTTACAAAGGCGCACTGGGCCATGAGCGCGTCTACTTGCTGCCTTTTGCCTGCCAACCGGTGCTGCACAATCCGATTGAACTGTATCAGCGCAAAGATGCGCTCTGCTTTGCTGGTGCGTACTACGTGCGCTATCCCGAACGAACCCGTGATCTGGACCATTTCCTGCGGGATCTACCGCAGTTTCGCCCGCTGGACATCTTCGATCGCAACCTGGAAAAACAAGACCCCAACTATCAGTTCCCCCTCGCGTATCGACCGTACATTGTCGGTACGTTGAGCAGCGCACACATGGACTTGGCCTACAAAGGCTATCGCTATGGGGTCAACCTCAACTCGATCAAGCAATCGCAATCCATGTTTGCCCGACGCATTTTCGAGCTGCTCGGTTCCAACACCCTGACGGTCAGCAATTTTTCCCGTGGCCTGCGTTTGTTGTTTGGCGATCTGGTGATCACCAGCGACAACAGTGCACAAGTCCTGCAACGTCTCACAATGCTCACGGACACCCCCCAGAACAGCGCCAAACTGCGCTTGGCCGGGCTGCGCAAGGTCATGCAGGAACACACCTACGCGCACCGCTTGAGTTATGTCATGACCAAGGTAAACGGCAGTGCCAAACACGATAGCCTGCCCTCGATTTGCCTCCTCGCCTGTGCCGCTGACGATACCGAGTTCCAAGCCCTGGGCCGACACTTGCAGCGCCAGCGCTACGCCAATGTCGTCATGTATGTTGCAGTGAATTTTGAAGCCTGCCCGTTGGATCCACGTTTACGCCTACTCAGCTATCAGCAACTCAATACCCTCACGCTGGAAGAACTGGCCAACGGCGCCTCCTGGTTCGGCACCATGCTGGCCGAGGACTACTACGGGGCCAACTACCTGCTGGACCTGGCCCTGGCAGCGGGCTACAGCCAGGCCACGGTGATCGGCAAGGTAACTCATTACGCGGCGAACAGCGGCGCTATCCAGTTGCACAACGCCGATCAGGAATACCGACATGCAAGCGCAATCGCGGCGCGTTGTTCGCTGATCAAAACCTCATCCCTGCCCAGGCAAACCGCAGGCGATTGGCTCAACGGCTCGCAAACCCTTGAATACCGGGATCCACAGGGCCTGGCGATCGACGCCTTCAATTACTGCAAGAATGCCGCGAATAACAACGAGCAGCAGGTCAGCGAGACCGTCGACGATCTTGAGATCAATACCGGTATCCACCTCGATCAATTACTGCAACGGGCAGAAGCCATCCCGGCGCTGAAAACAAGCACCCACAACGCGCAATTCAGCGGCCAGACATTGGCCCGGCAGTTTGGCCCGATCAGCAGCAGGGTGTTGCAGGATCGCATCGATGGGGAGACCTGGCATATCAGTTCATCCCTCGCAGATGGCAAACACGAGTACTGGTATGCCAAGCAGGTACTGAGCGTTGCGCAACTGGGCGGCGCGCCACTGAAACTGTGCCTGGACGCCACACCCGGCCTGAACATCCAATTGGTCGTCCTGTTCCTGGATACGCATGAGCAACGTATCGGACACTCCATGGCACCGGCCAATCGCAATCAGACCTGTGACATACCGCCGGAAACGGCGCACCTGCGCTTGGGACTGCGGGTCTACGGCAGTGGAACTGCAGCCATCACGGCACTGTTGCTCGGGCATCGAAACCTGCAACCCTCGACCTTGCTCGCCAAGGCCCGGCACTTGCTGCTGACCAACCATTACCCCGCCTATGACGACCTGTATCGCAACGGTTTCGTTCACACACGTGTTATCGCCTACCAGAAGCGCGGTATTGCAGTCGATGTCTTCCGTCTACGCGCCAATCAATCAGCGGGTTATCAGGAGTTCGAAAACGTCGATGTGATGACCGGCTCCCAGGACAGCCTGGTGAAAATGCTTGAGTCGGGATCGTACAACGTCGTCCTGGTGCACTTCCTGGATCCGTCGATGTGGGAAGTCCTACGCCGGTACGCGCAGAGCATCCGCATCATCGTCTGGGTCCATGGCGCCGAGATCCAGCCATGGTGGCGTCGTGTATACAACAGCAATAGCGAAGAGCACCGGCAACTGGCCAAACTTGACAGCGAAAAGCGCCTGCACTTCTGGCACAACCTGCTTGCGCCCATGCCTGCTAATCTCAAGCTGGTATTCGTATCCCGTCATTTTGCCGAAGAAGTCATGGAGGACCTCGGTTTCCGCCTGCCAGACGCCCAGTACGAGATCATTCATAACCCGATCGATACAGTGCTGTTTTCCTATGAAGAAAAACCCGTCGAGCAGCGTAGGAAAATCTTGTCGATTCGCCCCTATGCCTCTGCAAAATATGCCAATGATTTGAGCGTGCGGGCTATCGAACTGCTCGCCCTCAAACCGTACTTTGCCGAGCTGGAATTCCATCTAGTGGGAGACGGCACCCTGTTTGAGGAAACCCTGGCCCCCCTGCGCAAATACCCAAATGTAAAGATAGAAAACCGCTTCCTCAGGCAGCAGGAAATAGCCGCCTTACACAAGCAATATGGGATTTTCCTGTGCCCTAGTCGGGCAGATACCCACGGTGTTTCCCGCGATGAGGCAATGGCTTCAGGGTTGGTCCCCATCACCAATGGCGTGACCGCCATCCCGGAATTTGTCGACGAGCGTTGCGCAATCCTGGCACCTGCCAACGACGCCGAAGCACTCGCAGCGGGCATCGCCAGGCTTGTAGAAACGCCCCAACTATTCCATGAGTTATCCATGGCTGCGCGCGCAAGAATAGAACGCCAAACGTCGATGAACAGAATCTTGGCGCAGGAATTAAAACTGATTGATGTTTAGTTAAACAGCGACTGAGCGTACATAACCTCATGATAAAAAAAGCGTCTAGCCAAACCTCGCACCCGGAATGCCGCACTCCAGACAGGCAAATAGAAAGCAGCTTACATTTCACCAACAAGATATCCGGGGAAGACTATTACCCGCTTGAAGCGACAGCATTCAAGGGTAATGCCAAAGCTCGGAAAACGGTTTGCGGCTTGGCGTTTTTATTCCATGAAGACAAAAACACGCATCAAATAAGGCTTTCACTCCCCAATCCCTACGTGGCAAACGGGCTTAGCATTCGCTTTAAAATATCTGGTTGGCAGTCATTGAAATACATGGCTATCGGCTACGACTCCAGTGAAGGATATAAACACATAAAGCTGGCTAACACGGCTATCAACCAATGGGTAGATTTTTCGTTTGGCTATGGCGATCTCGCTTTTGGCATACAAAACGACTGGCAACACGTCGTCGATTCGACAGTTTGCGAGGTAAAAATATTCTTCAAGGGGCATCCACTGCCAGAGGGCTCCGAACTGAAAGTTGAAGAAGTTATCTGTTGGCGAGAACGTACAACGCCACCTCCATGGTCGAGCGGGCCTGATCAAATTGACCCGAACCAGAAAAGCAAAATATCGCGCTTACCGGCGGTTTTTATCGAAAAGCTGTATGCCTATTTTGAGCAATGCTTTACCCATTCAGAGCAGCAAGTCCAAGCCTACCTTGCCCATGGCGACTGTCCTCTGTCCGGTGACGTGAGTCTCGCCTGGCCTGCTGAAAAAAAACTTCCGGATAGGCTGCAAGATACTGGAACCTACCGATTTTCCTGGCACGCATTGCATCCTGCCGCAATGCTGATGGTCTATGCGCGCAACCATGAGGATATCGCCGCTGTTTTTTCTGCCCGGGAGTTTATCGGCAACTGGCTCGAACACAGTTATTTCACCCATGACGCCGATAAAAAATATGCCTGGTACGACCACGGCACCGCCGAACGAATGCTTGCGTTTATCCTGATGTGGGACATGGGTGCACAGTACAATTTCGACCGACGCTTCATGTCACGCTTACGCAGTGCAATGTTCAGGCACGCGCAGTTGCTGGCCTCCGAGGCCTTTTATGCTTCGCACCAGTTGACGCGTTATCACAACCATGCGTGGTTTCAGGATACGGCACTCTTGGCCGCAGCATTAGCCATGCCAGAGCTGCCTTGTGCGCAAAACTGGGCTTGCAGGGCGCAGGTACGCCTTGAAGATCAGTTGGACAACTTGATCATCCGCGACAATGGCTACGCCATCTTTATCGAAAATTCGATTGGCTATCATCAGGGCGTGCAACGCCTGATTACCTTTGCCGGCGAACTGGCCTTGTTGAATGGAGGACACAGCAGCATCCCGGACATAGCCCATGAGCTTATGCAGTTTTCGGAGCTATTAAAGTACCCCGACAATAGAACCCCCGCGCAAGGCGATACGTTCCGCAAGGCCAACCCTACGAGCGCACCTGGAGCACTCACCCCTTACAGCAACAATAGCGTCGAGATACTGCCAAAGGCTGGCTATGCAGTCATCAAGAGCAACCACCAAACGCACGCTTATATGCTGTGCTTATTTGCAACTTCTCTGTGCCAGACGCACAAACATGAGGACAATCTTTCGTTCACGCTATACATGGATGGCATTGAATGGCTGATAGATCCAAGCTTCAACTCTCACGAATATAAAAAACCGCTGGAAACATTCCTCAGAAGTGCGTGGGCACATAACAACGTCGCAATCAGGGGCGCTCATTACAGCATTGAACCAAATCTTGCACAGCTCACCGGCGCTGTGGAGAACTCAATTTTCCACATGCACAGCTCGCACTCTGCCTACCACGGATATGTGGTTTCAAGGTCTATTGAAGGCACCCTCGACGTACTGGATTTTCGTATCACGGACACGGTGACGGGTGACGGCACTACCGAGGCGTTCACCCTCTTTCATTGTGGCGATGGGGTCATCGTGACCCCCGTTGAACAAGGGGTGCAGTTGTCCCACCCCCATTCACGATGCAGCCTGGATATTCTCAGCAGCAACCGCTTTACCGTCATTTATGGATGGCACGAGTCCGCTGATCTGAATGCCATGGCCGGCCTCGGCTTCATGCAAGCACAGGCAACGACAGTGGTGGCGTTCAGAATCCCCCTGCCTGGGTGTTCAACCTTTCAGATAAGCGCCTCTTCGAATACGCCGACCCCATAAACCCGGAGCTTGTATGCACCCAGCCACTCCACTGCATTGGTATTGCTCCGTCTGCGTAAAAGTCGTGGGCAGCGTTCCCGGTCATACATTTTTGCTGATCGTACTCATGCTGGTATCGCAGCTCAGTTTACTCAGTGCATTTTTCCTGCCGATAAAAGCCATTATCTTGATGGGGTCCCCCTTCATCCCGGATTACTTCCCCGCAGCACTTGCATCCCTGGGGCGCAAAACCCTCTTTACCTACTTGAGCATAGCGGCAATATTTTTATACCTGACCCATTTGCTTGCAGAAAATAAAATCAAGAGCTTTACCGAGCGCGGCGCCCAGCAACTTATCGTCAACTGCGCCAATATGATTCCGTTCGAAGACCAGGAAAATCTCACAACCCGTACATTCTCAAGATTGACCAGAAGCCTGGCAAACACGCTATTCATCACCGCTGCCCTGATGGTGCTGGGCATCATGTATAAAGGACTATTTTTCGCACTCCTGGGTATCTGCGCATTAGCGGGCAGCGTGTACATATTTGTACGACCCGCCCCCACCACAGAGGTTCTAGAAATACCCAACACCGTTGCTTCACTGGGATTTCTTGCCGCCTTCGGTTTTATATTTTACGACCTGCTGAATACAACTTCCTCCAACATAATCGCAGCATTGATTGGGCTTATGTTGGCGCGCCAGATAATGCAACGCGCGGCCATCCTGATTCAGGACACCCATAGCTTGATGACTCAACATGTTAAAATTTCGAACTTACTTTTTAACATGCCATTTCTCGCAACTTCTGACAACAGCCCTGATATTTTATGGACACTTCTCAAGCCTGATGTACGCCACTCTCTTATCGGCAACGCCATCTCTGAAATTACAGGAGCCTCTTACAACGTCATCGACGCGAAATGGCACCAAATCGGAATACACGACATTGCGGCCTTCGAGGTCACCGCCCGCCATACGGCCACTGCGCAGAAACACCGGTTTCTTATAAAAATCTTCAACTCAAAAAGAAAAAACCTGGCCATCAGTGAAGCAATGTTACTGGCGAACACCCAGCATACTAACTTACCCACTCTTCCGTTCCTGGGGGCCAGCGCTATAGAAAATTTCAACTGTCATGTCTTTGAATGGACCTCACTCGAAAAGTGCGACCCTTTATACATAAAACACCCCATGCATAGTGTATTTAAAGACATGATGAGAACCCTGCCAGCGGCAAATCTTACTGAGCTGTTTTTAAACTCTCAGCCCTTACTATGGGATCGCCTCACCCCACACAATCTTTCAGCATTTGAACTAGCGATCGACACCACTCACTATGCAGACATCCTGCAAGCGTTTATAGCAGCACGCGCAGATATAGTGTCCCACTTGAAAAAAGTCCCACTGCAAATAGCAAATTTCGACATACACAAAGATCATTTATTAAGCGACCCACAGGGCAAGCTCTATGTAAGCCACTGGGGCCTGTGGAGTCTCGAACCCGTCGGAGCAGGATGGCCCACGTCGAAAAAAGAGCTACAACAACTGCACGGCATTTTTCATGACCTGCAACTGAATCGCGACGACACACGTCATCTTTCATTTCAACTATTCACCCTTTCAGTCCTGTTATCAGCGCTGGACAGGCTTGTGGCAAAGCAACACTTCATTTCGGCAGCCAAGTTACTTCCCCCCATCATGGCCGCCTATGCCCAGGAAACGGCCCCGCAACAGCAGGAGTCGCGGATATGAAAAAGATCGCCATGATCGTCTGGAACGAGTTCCGTCACGACGCCCGCGTATTGAAACAGGCCCAGACACTGCAGGCGGCCGGCTATCAGGTCACGGTGTTTGCGCTGCACACCCCGGGCGTCACCCGGCAAAAAGAAACCCTCAACGAAGGCATCCAAGTGATCCGCGTAGCCCGGCGCCCATTCTGGCGGGTACGGGCCGCCGGGCCTGGCCACGCCGTGGCCCCATCGGCAACGGGGAACACACTGTCACCAATGCGCCTCATCGCCCGGCTATGGACTCATGTCGGCCTGCTGGTACGCATGGCCCTGCATCGTGCAGCGGTCATCCACGCCCATGACGTTAATACACTGCCAACCGCTTGGTTGGCCGCCCGCCTCAGTGGCGCGCAGTTGGTTTATGACGCTCACGAAATCAGCACCAGCCGCGAGGGCTACTCGCGCTTTCGTGGGTGTGTGGCGCGAATTGAGCAAACGTTGATGCCCAGGGCCCAGGCCACCCTGACCACCACGACGACGCGAGCAAAGTTTTTTGCCCGTGCCTATGGAATTGTTCGCCCGTTGGTCCTGCAAAATCGCCCGCGATTGACTGTGTGCCCGCCAACCCAACGTATTCGTGAAGAGTTGGGCTTGCAACAGGCCTGGCCAATTATCGTCTATCAAGGCGGGTTGCAGCAGGGGCGCGGGCTGGAGCGTCTGTTGCGAGTAGCCGCCAACGTGCAAGAGGCCTATTTTGTATTGATAGGCGCAGGCCGGTTGACCTTGCCACTCATGGCGCTAAGTCGCGAACTGGGCTTGAGCGAACGCGTGCATTTCATCCCCACCGTTTCCCTGGCCGATTTACCCAGCTATACCGCATCGGCCGATATTGGCGTCCAGCCTATCGAAAATACCTGCCTGAACCACTTCAGCACAGACTCCAACAAGCTATTCGAATACGTGATTGCCGGGCTGCCCGTGGTGGCTACGGATTTTCCGGAAATCCGCCGGGTCGTCAAAACCCATGACCTAGGACTACTGGCCAACGCCGGCGACGACCTGCAACTGCGCACAGCCCTCCAAAGCCTGGTCGACTCCCCCACCCTGCGCCGCAAGTACGCTCGCAACGCATCCAGGGCCAGGCCACATCTGAACTGGGAACAGCAAGAGAGCCAATTGGTAACCCTCTACCAGCGCCTGCTCGCGGGAAAAGCGCAGGTTTATCCATGACTGTCCGTATTCTGCTGTTGAGCTTTCATTACCCGCCTGACCTTGCAGCGTTTCGCATCGAAGCACTCGTGGAGGCATTACTCGCCCAATCAACCCACAACGTACAGGTTGACGTAGTGACCACCCATCCCAGCCGCTATCCCTCACACTACACCCCCGGCGACTACGACCCGCCACGCCCGGGGCTGACCATTACACGCATTGCCCTGCCCAAGCATAAAAACGGCCTCCTGGGCCAGGCGTGGGGATTTTGTGTCTATGCCGATGGCGTGCGCAAAGCGGTGAAGAACAGGGAGTACGACATGATCCTTGGTTCCTCCTCACGCCTGATGACGGCGGCCCTGGCCAGCGCTATCGCGCGTTGGCGCAAAACACCGCTGTACCTTGATATTCGCGATATCTTCGTCGATGTCTTGCCCGAGCTGTTCCCGGGAATCGTCGGCAAGATACTGGCCGGTATGTTTACACGGGTCGAACGGCTGACCATCAACCAGGCATCACGGATTAACCTGATCTCACCGGGGTTTCTCGCTTACTTCAAAGAGCATTATCCCGACAAAAATTTTTCCACTTATACCCATGGTGTTGACGAACTGTTTCTTCAGCCTCTCCCTCCTGCCGGCCTTTACCCAAACAAAGGCCGCTTGAAAATCGTGTATGCCGGCAACATCGGTGCAGGCCAGGGCCTGGAAAAGATCATCCCGCAACTGGCAGAAAGACTGGCTGAACGCGCGTACTTCTACATCATTGGGCATGGCAACACCGTACAAAAGTTGCGTGACGTGCTGGAGCGCCGGCAGATAACCAATGTCGAGCTGATTGCCCCGACACCCCGCGCTGAGTTGATCCATTACTACCGCCAAGCCGATGTACTGTTTTTGCACCTCAATACGTTCAAGGCCTTCCTCAAAGTCATCCCCTCCAAGTTGTTTGAGTACGCCGCTACCGGCAAGCCGATCCTGGCGGGCCTGGAAGGCTATGCAAAACACTTCACCAACACGCATATCGCCAATGCCTCGGTGTTTACCCCCGCCGACCTGGATTCGGCCGTTGCCGCACTGACGCGACTGCATCTGGGAGCAACCGACCGGTCAGCATTCGTCCGCGACTACACGCGTACGACCATCCAGCAACGCATGGCGCTGGACATATTGGGTACCGGGAGCAATCCATAGAACAGCACAAGGCCCCGCCGATTATTGCAAAAATAAGCTAAATAAAAGCCCGCGCCGGCCGACAACCTGTCAAAGCCTTGCGGATTGATCAATCATGCGTAATAACCAACCCGTTACCCAGCGCGAACGTACCTTCCCCGCTCAACAACGGTTGATCTCCACGACCGATGCCAAAGGCGTGATCACCTACTGCAACGATGCGTTTGTCGAGATCAGTGGGTTTTCCCGGGATGAACTGATGCGCGCCCCGCACAACCTGGTACGTCACCCCGACGTGCCAGCCGCGGTGTTCGGGCATATGTGGGCGACGCTCAAACAAGGCTTGCCATGGATGGGCATCGTCAAGAACCGCTGCAAGACCGGCGATCACTACTGGGTCAACGCCTATGTGACCCCGGTGTTCGACGGCGAACAGGTGATTGGCTACGAATCGGTACGGGTCAAGCCGACTGCCGAGCAGATCCGCCGTGCCGAAGCGCTGTACCAGCGGATCAACCAGGGCAAGTCGGCGATTCCAAGCAGTGACAAGTGGCTACCGGTGCTGCAGGACTGGCTGCCGTTTATCCTGGTCAGCCAGCTGAGTTTCCTGATTGGCATCTGGCTCAATTCCCACTGGGGCTTTGCCTTGGCCGCCGCCTTGTCGGTGCCGCTGGGCCTGCTCGGCCTGAGCTGGCAACAGCGTGGCCTCAAGCGCCTGCTGCGCCTGGCCGAACAGACCACCTCCGACCCGCTGATCGCGCAGATGTACACCGACAGCCGTGGCGCCCAGGCGCGACTGGAGATGTCGATCCTCAGCCAGGAAGCGCGTCTGAAGACCTGCCTGACCCGTTTGCAGGACACCGCCGAGCACCTCAACGACCAGGCCGCGCAGTCCAATACCCTGGCGCACAACAGCTCCACCGGGCTGGAGCGCCAGCGCGTGGAGACCGAACAGGTGGCCACCGCCGTCAATCAGATGGCCGCGACCACCCAGGAAGTCGCCAGTCATGTACAGCGCACGGCGGATGCCACCCAGGAAGCCAATCGCCTGACCAGCCGCGGCCGCGACATTGCCGGGGAAACCCGCGAAGCCATCCAGCGCCTGTCGGTGGTGGTCGGGGAAACCGGCGTGACCGTGACCCAACTGGCCAAGGACAGCGACGAGATCGGCGGCGTGGTGGATGTGATCAAGGGCATTGCCGACCAGACCAACCTGCTGGCCTTGAACGCGGCCATCGAAGCGGCGCGTGCCGGTGAGATGGGCCGGGGCTTTGCGGTGGTGGCCGATGAAGTGCGGCAACTGGCGCAACGTACCAGCGAATCCACCGGGCAGATCCATGCCCTGATCGCCAAGCTGCAACAGACCGCCAGCACCGCCGTGCAGACCATGGATGCCGGGCATCGCCAGGCTGAAGAAGGTGTGGCGCGGGTAATGGAAGCGGACGCGGCGCTGGTGGGGATCAGTGAAGCGGTGGCGCATATCACCGACATGACCACCCAGATCGCTGCGGCGACTGAAGAGCAAAGCTCGGTGGCCGAAGAGATCAGCCGCAATATCAGCACCATTGCGCTGTTGGCCGACCAGACCTCGGAGCAGGCGTTGAATTCGGCGCAGTTGAGTGAAGAACTGACCCATACGGCCAATACGCAGTATTCGCTGGTGGAGCGGTTTAACCGCTAGATCGCTATCGCAGGCAAGCCAGCTCCCACATTTTGAATGTATTCACAGATCAAAATGGGAGCTGGCTTGCCTGTGATGAGGCTCTAACAGGCGCCTAAAAACCCAGCCACCTTCACCGCCGCAGCCTCCAAATGCTGCTCATGACTGAACCCCGAAGCCTTCAACGGCTTCAAATCATGATCCCCCGCGACCAGCCACATCACCTCGATGCTCGGCGACAGCACATAACCCTCCACCGCCGCCCGATTGCCCAGAGCATCGCGCTCGCCCTGCACGATCAACGTCGGCGTCTTCAGCCCAGCCAAGTGTTCGACCCGCGGTTTTTCCGGCTTGCCCACCGCATAGAACGGATAACCCAGGCACACCAGCGCATCAGCCGCCAACTCATCGGCCACTAGACTGGCCATCCGCCCGCCCATGGACTTGCCGCCAACCGCCAAAGGCCCAGCGACATGACGTCGCACCTGGGCATATACCTCGCGCCAGCATTCCAGCAGTTTCGGCGCTGGGTTCGGTGGGCGTTTGCCCCCGTCCACACGGCGCTGGGCCATGTAGGGAAACTCGAAGCGCAACACGTTCACCCCATGCCCGGCAAGGCGTACAGCCATATCGCTCATGAAACCCGAGTCCATCGGCGCACCCGCACCGTGGGCCAGGATCAGCGTCGGTGATGGGCCTGCGCCAACGCGCGTAGCCGCATTCCACAACCAGCCCTGTTCACGCACACACTGCGCCCATTGATCCCCGTCAATACTGGCCTTGTGCTCTTTGCCCATGCTTGCCTCGCTTTTTAGTCTGCCTATAACTCCAGCCCAAGTGCCGCATCTGCTTGGGTTGAACCGTGGATGGGGAACCATGAACACTACTTTAAGTACCGCCTATAACTACAAGGTGGTCCGCCAATTCGCCATTATGACGGTGGTGTGGGGCATCGTCGGCATGGGGCTCGGGGTTTTTCTCGCCGCCCAGTTGGTATGGCCCGAACTCAACTTCAACCTGCCTTGGACCAGTTTCGGTCGATTGCGCCCACTGCACACCAACGCGGTGATTTTCGCGTTTGGTGGCTGTGCGCTGTTTGCCAGCTCCTTCTACGCGGTGCAACGCACCTGCCAGACCCAGTTGTTCGCGCCCAAAGTCGCCGCGTTCTGCTTCTGGGGCTGGCAATTGGTGATCCTGCTGGCAGCAATCAGCTTGCCACTGGGCTACACCAGTTCCAAGGAATACGCCGAGCTGGAATGGCCGATCGACATCCTGATCACCATCGTCTGGGTCGCCTACGCCATCGTGTTCTTCGGCACCGTGGCCAAGCGCAACACCAAGCACATCTACGTCGGTAACTGGTTCTTCGGTGCCTTCATCATCACCGTGGCGATCCTGCATATCGTCAACAACCTGGAAATCCCGGTCAGCCTGACCAAGTCCTACTCCCTCTACGGTGGTGCGACGGATGCCATGGTGCAGTGGTGGTATGGCCACAACGCCGTAGGTTTCTTCCTGACCGCGGGCTTCCTGGGCATGATGTATTACTTCGTGCCGAAACAGGCCGAGCGTCCGGTTTACTCCTATCGCTTGTCCATCGTGCACTTCTGGGCATTGATCACCCTGTACATCTGGGCCGGTCCTCACCACCTGCACTACACCGCGCTGCCGGACTGGGCACAGTCCCTGGGCATGGTGATGTCGCTGGTCCTGCTGGCACCCAGCTGGGGCGGCATGATCAACGGCATGATGACCCTCTCTGGCGCCTGGCATAAGCTGCGCAGCGACCCGATCCTGCGCTTCCTCGTGGTATCGCTGGCGTTCTACGGCATGTCGACCTTTGAAGGTCCGATGATGGCGATCAAGACGGTCAACGCCCTGTCCCACTACACCGACTGGACCATCGGCCACGTACACGCCGGCGCCCTCGGTTGGGTGGCGATGATCTCCATCGGCGCGCTGTATCACATGATCCCGAAAGTCTTCGGTCGCGAGCAGATGTACAGCCTCGGCCTGATCAACGCGCACTTCTGGCTGGCCACCATCGGCACCGTGCTCTACATCGCTTCGATGTGGGTCAACGGCATTGCCCAGGGCCTGATGTGGCGTGCGGTCAACGAAGACGGCACCTTGACCTACTCCTTCGTCGAAACCCTGGTGGCCAGCCACCCAGGCTTCATCGTGCGGTTGGTGGGCGGTGCGATCTTCCTCAGCGGCATGTTCCTGATGGCTTACAACACTTGGCGCACCGTGCGTTCGGCACAACCTGCCGAAGTAGCCGCTGCGGCGCAGATGGCCTGAGGAGTCGATGATGAAACACGAAACGATTGAAAAGAACGTCGGCCTGCTGATGCTACTGATGGTGCTGGCCGTGAGTATCGGCGGCCTGACGCAGATCGTCCCGCTGTTCTTCCAGGACGTGACCAACAAGCCGGTCGAAGGCATGAAGCCCTATACCGCGCTGCAACTGGAAGGCCGTGACATCTACATCCGCGAAGGCTGCGTACAGTGCCACTCGCAAATGATCCGGCCGTTCCGCGCCGAAACCGAACGCTACGGCCACTACTCGGTTGCCGGCGAAAGCGTATGGGACCACCCGTTCCTCTGGGGCTCCAAGCGTACCGGTCCCGACCTGGCCCGGGTCGGCGCTCGCTACTCCGACGACTGGCACCGCGCGCACTTGTACAACCCGCGCAACGTCGTGCCTGAGTCGAAGATGCCGGCCTACCCATGGCTGGTGACAGCCCAGGTCGACAGCAGCCACACCGAAACCAAGCTCAAGGTCATGCGTACCCTCGGCGTGCCGTACACCGACGCGGACATCACCGCGGCCGTGGACAGCCTCAAGGGCAAGACCGAAATGGACGCTCTGGTCTCCTACCTGCAAGTGCTCGGCACTGCAATCAAGAGCAAGAGGTGACCCATGGGTTTTGAACTGGATACCGGAATGATCCGCGGACTCGGCACGCTGGTGGTGGCGATTGCCTTCATCGGCCTGTCGCTGTGGGTGTTCAACGCCAAGCGCAACCCGGAGTTCGCCGAAGCCTGCCTGCTGCCATTTGCCGATGAGCCTAAGCCTGACGCCATTGGCACCCCATCCGACGCTCAAGAAGAGCCTGTAACAAGGAGCATTCGGCCATGACTACCTTTTGGAGTACATGGATCTGTGTACTGACCCTGGGCAGCCTGATCGGCCTGACCTGGCTGCTGTTCGGCACCCGCAAGGGCGAGACCAAGGGCAGCGTCGACCAGACCATGGGCCACGCCTTCGACGGGATTGAGGAATATGACAATCCCCTGCCGCAATGGTGGTTCCTGTTGTTCGCCGGCACCCTGGTGTTTGCCGTCGGCTATCTGATCCTCTACCCGGGCCTGGGCAACTGGAAAGGCGTATTGCCGGGCTATGAAGACGGCTGGACCCAGAACAAGGAATGGGACAAGGAAATGGCCAAGGCCGACGCCAAGTTCGGGCCGATCTTCGCCAAATTCGCAGCCATGCCCGTGGAAGAAGTGGCCAAGGACCCGCAAGCGTTGAAAATGGGCGGTCGCCTGTTTGCCTCCAACTGCGCGGTGTGCCATGGCTCCGACGCCAAGGGCGCCTACGGCTTCCCGAACCTGGCGGACGACAACTGGCGCTGGGGTGGTTCGGCTGATGCAATCAAGCTGACCATCATGAACGGTCGCCACGCAGCGATGCCGGCCTGGGGTGAAGTGCTGGGCGAAGACGGTGTAAAAAACGTCGCCGCTTATGTACGTCACGACCTGGCCAAATTGCCGCTGCCGGCTGACAGCAAGGTCGACCTGGCCGCTGGCAAGCAAGCATACGACACCACTTGCGTGGCATGTCACGGCCCAGAGGGCCACGGTGTTGAAGCCATGGGCGCGCCAAACCTGACGCAACCTGCCGGCTTCATCTACGGCACCAGCCTTGCGCAGTTGCAACAAACCATCCGCCACGGCCGTCAAGGCCAGATGCCGGCGCAGGAAGCACTGCAAGGCAACGACAAGGTCCACTTGCTGGCCGCCTACGTCTACAGTCTGTCGCAGAAAGAGCAGAAGTAAGCTTTAAGCTACACGCTGCAAGAGAAGAGTCCTCAACTCGGCTCTTGCAGCCTTTTCAACCCTCCCTCTCCCCGCTCCAAACTTGCCGCTTGCAGCTTGCTACTAACCGCTGCGCCCTGCGCCCTATTGTCACACCCTTCTAAAGCACACCTTTCCCCTCTCGCCATTCGGGTCTACGCTTGTTTCGACAGTGGGCCGGCGTTGATCGGTCGCAGCTTAACTTGCACGCGATGAGTCAGACATTCCAGCAGGGTGACAGGCGCAAGGGCTGACAGTTACCGGCTATCGCGCCACCGACCATTCGTCACCTTGGCAGCGTGTCCCTACACATCACGTTGCAAGTACCTGCGCCCCCTCAAAATTCCTGTCCAACCCGTCAGCTTTTCATTTTTGATTTTGTCCTTACGCCAAACAGGGAAAGGGCGCAGAATCTGGCTTGAAACGCATTGACGCAGGTCAGCGTTACGTTGCAATGGCACTTCGCATTGTCCATACTTGCGGCCGATTTTTATCCTAATAAAACACCTAAACCGTGGAACCTTAGAATGAGCACAGCAATCAGTCCGACTGCTTATAACTATAAGGTAGTCCGCCAGTTCGCCATCATGACGGTGGTCTGGGGGATCCTTGGCATGGGGCTCGGTGTCTTCATCGCCTCGCAACTGGTCTGGCCGGAGTTGAACTTCGACCTGCCATGGACGACGTTTGGACGCCTACGCCCACTGCACACCAACCTGGTGATCTTCGCCTTCGGCGGATGTGCACTGTTTGCCACTTCCTACTATGTCGTGCAGCGAACCTGCCAGACGCGACTGATTTCCGACGGCCTCGCCGCCTTCACCTTCTGGGGCTGGCAAGCAGTCATCGTCGGCGCCATCATCACCCTGCCAATGGGCTTCACCACCACCAAGGAATACGCGGAATTGGAATGGCCCCTTGCCATCCTTCTGGCGATCGTCTGGGTGACCTACGGCATCGTGTTCTTTGGCACCATCGTCAAACGCAAGACCAAGCACATCTACGTCGGTAACTGGTTCTACGGTGCGTTCATCGTGGTGACCGCGATGCTGCACATCGTCAACCACGCGTCCCTGCCGGTCAGTTTCTTCAAGTCCTACTCGGCCTACGCCGGTGCGACCGATGCGATGATCCAGTGGTGGTACGGCCACAACGCCGTAGGGTTCTTCCTGACCACCGGCTTCCTGGGGATGATGTACTACTTCGTGCCGAAACAGGCCGAGCGTCCGATCTACTCCTATCGCCTGTCCATCGTGCACTTCTGGGCGCTGATCACCCTGTATATCTGGGCCGGTCCTCACCACCTGCACTACACCGCACTGCCGGACTGGGCACAGTCCCTGGGCATGGCCATGTCGATCATCCTGCTGGCTCCAAGCTGGGGCGGCATGATCAACGGCATGATGACCCTCTCGGGCGCCTGGCATAAGCTGCGCACCGACCCGATCCTGCGCTTTTTGGTGGTATCGCTGGCGTTCTACGGCATGTCGACCTTCGAAGGCCCGATGATGGCGATCAAGACCGTCAACTCGCTGTCCCACTACACCGACTGGACCATCGGCCACGTACATGCCGGCGCTCTGGGCTGGGTCGCGATGATCTCCATCGGCGCGCTGTACCACATGATTCCCAAGCTCTACGGCCGTGCGCAGATGCACAGCACCAGCCTGATCAATACGCACTTCTGGCTGGCCACCATCGGTACCGTGCTCTACATCGCCTCGATGTGGGTCAACGGCATCACCCAGGGCCTGATGTGGCGTGCAATCAACGATGACGGCACCCTCACCTACTCCTTCGTCGAAGCGCTGCAAGCCAGCCATCCTGGTTTCATCGTGCGCGCCCTTGGTGGTGCGTTCTTTGCCAGCGGCATGCTGTTCATGGCCTACAACGTCTGGCGCACCGTGCGTGCCGCGGACCCTGTAGCCGCTGAAGCCGCCGCCAAGATCGCTGTCGTGGGAGCTCACTGATGAAGCATGAAGTAGTCGAGAAGAATATCGGCCTGCTGGCCTTCTTCATGGTCATCGCCGTGAGTATCGGCGGCCTGACCCAGATCGTTCCGCTGTTTTTCCAGGACGTGACCAACAAGCCGGTCGAAGGCATGAAGCCGCGCACCGCCCTTGAACTGGAAGGCCGCGACGTCTACATCGCCAACGGCTGTGTCGGCTGCCACTCGCAGATGATCCGTCCGTTCCGTGCCGAAACCGAACGCTATGGCCACTACTCGGTTGCCGGTGAAAGCGTGTGGGACCACCCGTTCCTGTGGGGTTCCAAACGTACCGGCCCGGACCTGGCCCGCGTGGGTGGTCGTTACTCCGATGACTGGCAGCGTGCGCACTTGTACAACCCGCGCAACGTGGTGCCCGAGTCGAAAATGCCGGCGTACCCGTTCCTCGTGGAAAACAAGCTCGACGGCAAAGACACTGCCAAGAAAATGGAAGTCTTGCGCACCCTCGGCGTGCCTTACACCGACGAAGACATCGCCGGTGCCCAGGCAGCTGTAAAGGGCAAGACCGAAATGGACGCGCTGGTGGCCTACCTGCAAGGCCTGGGCACCATCATCAAAAGCAAACGGTGATCTGAATGGATATCGGGATGATTCGAGGCCTGGGCACCGTTGTCGTGATGGTGGCCTTTATCGGCCTGGCGTTGTGGGTGTTCAGCCCCAAGCGCAAGTCAGAGTTTGAAGACGCGACCTTGCTGCCTTTTGCGGATGATCCCGAAGCCATCAAGCACGTCGAGCAAGCTTCTAGGAGTAACAAAGAATGACTACGTTCTGGAGTCTGTACGTCACAGTCCTCAGTCTGGGTACCATTTTTGCCCTGACCTGGCTGCTGCTGTCGACCCGCAAGGGCCAGCGCGCCGAACAAACGGACGAGACGGTTGGCCACTCGTTCGATGGCATCGAGGAATACGACAACCCGCTGCCAAAGTGGTGGTTCATGCTGTTCGTCGGCACCATCATCTTCGCCTTGGGCTACCTGGTGCTGTACCCGGGCCTTGGCAACTGGAAAGGCCTGCTGCCGGGTTATGCCTACCTCGACAACGAGAAGCAAACCCCGTTCGCCAACGGCCAGAGCGGCTGGACCGGCGTGCACGAGTGGGAAAAGGAAATGGCCCGCTCGGACGCCAAGTTCGGGCCGATCTTCGCCAAGTTTGCCGCCATGCCCATTGAAGAAGTGGCCAAGGATCCGCAAGCCCTGAAGATGGGTGGCCGCCTGTTCGCCTCCAACTGCTCGGTGTGCCATGGTTCCGACGCCAAGGGTGCCTATGGCTTCCCCAACCTGACCGACGCCGACTGGCGCTGGGGCGGCGAACCGGAAACCATCAAGGCCACCATCATGGCTGGCCGTCACGCGGTCATGCCGGGCTGGGCTGAAGTGATCGGTGAACAAGGCGTGGCCGACGTCGCCGGTTTCGTGCTGACCAACCTCGATGGCCGCAAGCTGCCGGAAGGCGCCAAGGCCGACGTGGCCAACGGCGAGAAACTGTTCGCCGCCAACTGCGTGGCGTGCCACGGCCCGACCGGCAAAGGCACCCCAGCGATGGGCGCGCCTGACCTGACCCACCCGGGCGCGTTCATCTACGGTTCGAGCTTCGCCCAACTGCAGCAGACCATCCGTTACGGCCGCCAGGGCCAGATGCCTGCACAAGAGCAGTTGCAGGGTAATGACAAGGTGCACTTGCTGGCGGCGTATGTTTACAGCCTGTCGCACAAAGAGCAGCAAGAGCAGAAGTAAGCGGCAAGCCGCAAGAAAAAGCCCCGTACAGCGCATGCTGGCGGGGCTTTTTTCTTTCTGGAGAAACACATCGACCGCTTGTAGCTTGAAGCTTGTAGCTTTTCACTGCGACGTAGTAACGTAACTACATTCACCCATCCACTGGGAGGCGCCCCATGACAATTACGACCATCTCCAGTCGCGAATTCAACCAAGACACAAGCGGTGCCAAAAAAGCCGCGCGCCAAGGACCGGTTTTTATCACCGACCGAGGCAAGCCTGCCCATGTACTGCTAAGTATTGAGGACTACCAAAAACTGACAGGTATCAACGCCGACATTGTTGATCTGTTGGTGATGCCAGAAGCGGCGGATATCGAATTTGAAACCGAGCGCGCCGTGATTATTCATCGACCCGTGGACCTCTCTTGATGTATCTGCTCGACACCAATGTCATTTCCGAGTTACGCAAACCCCAGGCCGACAAAAATGTGGTGGCGTGGGCCAAAACCATCGCCGCGCCACGCATGTACATTTCGGCGATTACCTTGAAGGAGCTAGAGACTGGGGTGCTGCGAATGGAGCGCCGTGACCCCGCGCAGGGCAAGGTCTTGCGCACCTGGCTCAAACGCCACGTCATGCCGGCCTTCGATGCCAGGATCCTGCCGATTGACGCTGCCGTGGCATTGCGCTGCGCCAGCCTGCATGTACCGGATCGTGCCAACGAAGGTGATGCGCTGATCGCCGCAACCGCTCTGGTTCACGGCCTGACCGTGGTCACCCGCAATGTCGCCGACTTCCAAAGCTGCGGTGTGACACTGATCAATCCATGGGACGAATGACCTTCGGGCCCTGAAAAACCGTCCATACTCAACCTGTCAATTGATTCAAGTCACGTACACCATCAATTGATTTCCCCCAACGCGACCAAAGGTCGCACCCGTTCATCGGTACTACAGGCGTATCATTACGCCACTGCAACACCCCTATTTTGACCCCGGCTGGCACGTACTGGCCGAGGCAAATCTCCACTGCCGTGGGATGCAATGATGAGCAACCAGATTCCGGTACATGACGTTACCCCGCCTGCCAAAAAAACCAGCAACACCGTTGATCTCTACGCCTCGCGAGAGAAAATCTACACCCGTGCCTTTACCGGGCTGTTCCGCAATCTGCGGATGCTCGGCGGTGCCGGCCTGTTCCTGTTGTACTTCGGTACGGTGTGGCTGAACTGGGGCGGACACCAGGCGGTCTGGTGGAACCTGCCAGAACGCAAATTCTTTATCTTCGGTGCGACATTCTGGCCCCAGGACTTCATCCTGCTGTCAGGCATCCTGATCATCTCGGCCTTCGGCCTGTTCTTTATCACGGTGTACGCCGGGCGTATCTGGTGTGGCTATACCTGCCCGCAAAGTGTGTGGACCTGGATCTACATGTGGTGCGAAAAAGTCACCGAGGGCGACCGCAACCAGCGCATCAAGCTGGACAAGGCGCCGATGAGCGCCAACAAGTTCCTGCGTAAACTCAGCAAGCACACGCTGTGGCTGCTGATCGGTTTTGTCACCGGCATGACCTTTGTCGGCTACTTCTCGCCGATCCGCGAACTGGTGTTCGAGTTCTTCACCGGCCAGGCCGATGGCTGGTCGTACTTCTGGGTCGGTTTCTTCACCCTCGCCACTTATGGCAACGCCGGCTGGCTGCGCGAGCAAGTGTGTATCTACATGTGCCCGTATGCGCGCTTCCAGAGTGTGATGTTCGACAAGGACACCCTGATCGTGTCCTACGACCCGCGTCGTGGCGAAGTGCGTGGCCCACGCAAGAAAGGTGTCGACTACAAGGCTCAGGGCCTGGGGGATTGCATCGACTGCACGATGTGCGTGCAGGTCTGCCCCACCGGTATCGACATTCGTGACGGCCTGCAAATCGAGTGCATTGGCTGCGCCGCCTGTATCGACGCCTGCGATACCATCATGGACAAGATGGAATACCCGCGCGGCTTGATCAGCTACACCACCGAACATAACCTGTCGGGGCAAAAGACCCACAAGCTGCGCCCGCGCCTGATCGGCTATGCGCTGGTGCTGCTGGCGATGATCAGCCTGCTGGCCACCGCATTCTTCATGCGCTCGCTGGTGGGTTTCGACGTCAGCAAGGACCGCGTGCTGTACCGCGAAAACGCCGAAGGGCGGATCGAGAACGTCTACAGCCTGAAGATCATGAACAAGGACCAGCGCGACCACACCTACGTGCTAGACGCCACGGGCCTGCCGGACCTCAAGCTGCAAGGCAAGCGCGAGATCAAGGTCGCCGCCGGGGAAATCTTCACCATGCCGGTGGAACTGTCGAGCGCGCCGGAACAAATGCCATCGACCACCAACGAGGTGAAATTCATCCTCAAGGATGCGGACGATGACAGCGTCCACGTTGAAGCCAAGAGCCGGTTCATCGGCCCACAAATTCGTTGAAAGAGAGCAGAACAATGCCCGTAGCAACTGCCGCAAGCCCCTGGTACAAGCACCTCTGGCCCTGGATCATCATTGCCATCCTGGCCTGTTCGGTGACGCTGACCTTGTCCATGGTGACCATCGCGGTGAACAACCCGGACAACCTGGTCAATGACAACTACTACGAGGCCGGCAAAGGCATCAACCGCTCCCTGGACCGCGAATTGCTGGCCCAGACCCTGCAAATGCGCGCCACCATGCATCTGGATGAGCTGACCGGCGAAGTCGAGTTGCACCTCACCGGCAACAGCGGGCCGGCCACGCTGGAACTGAACCTGATTTCGCCGACCCAGCCGGAGAAAGACCGCAAGGTCATGCTCACCCGTAGCGAGAGCGAGCCGGGTCGGTATATCGGCCAGGTCACCGACAAGGTCGAAGGCCGGCGCTTCGTCGAACTGCTGGGGGTGGAAGGCGACAGGACCTGGCGCATGTTTGAAGAGGAAGAAGTCAGCCACGGCACCGACCTGAAGTTGGGTGACGAGCCGTTGCAGGGTGCCGAAGACCTGAAGAACTGAAAGCCTGCGCTTCGCGCATCGCCGGCAAGCCGGCTCCTACAGGGAGTGTGCGATAACCTTGTAGGAGTCGGCTTGCCGGCGATGAGGCCCTCCCCGCCCACACAGATCCAAAGCCATGACCACCCCAATCCCCTGCTACCACTGCGCCCTCCCCGTCCCGCCCGGCAGCCGCTTCACTGCGGTGATCCTCGGCGAGCCCCGTGAGCTCTGCTGCCCGGGTTGCCAGGCGGTGGCCGAGGCGATTGTCGCAGGCGGCCTGGAGACTTATTACCAACACCGCAGCGAGGCCTCGGCCAACCCCGAAGCCTTGCCCGTGCAGTTGGTCGACGAACTGGCGCTGTACGACCGCGCCGATGTGCAAAAACCTTTCGTGCGCCACGACGGCGACCTGGCCGAAGCTACCCTGTTGATGGAAGGCATCAGCTGCGCCGCCTGTGGCTGGCTGATCGAGAAACATCTGCGCAGCCTGCCGGCCGTGGCCGAGGCGCGGCTGAATCTGTCCAACCATCGCCTGCATGTACGCTGGGCCGACGCGCAATTGCCGTTGAGCCAAGTGCTCAGCGAGCTGCGCCAGATCGGCTACGCCGCCCACCCTTATCAAGCCGACCGTGCCGCTGAACAGTTGGCCAGCGAAAACCGCCTGGCCCTGCGCCAACTCGGCGTTGCCGGCCTGTTGTGGTTCCAGGCGATGATGGCGACGATGGCCACCTGGCCGGAATTCAATATCGACCTCAGCCCCGAACTGCATGTGATCCTGCGCTGGGTCGCGCTGTTTCTGACGACACCGATCGTGTTCTACAGCTGCGCAGCGTTTTTCAAGGGCGCCATGCGTGACCTGCGCACCCGTCACTTGACCATGGATGTCTCGGTTTCGCTGGCCATCGGCGGCGCTTACCTGGCGGGGATCTGGACCGCCATCACCGGGGTCGGCGAGCTGTATTTCGATGCCGTGGGCATGTTCGCCCTGTTCCTGCTGGCCGGACGCTACCTGGAGCGCCGGGCCCGCGAGCGCACCGCTGCGGCCACCGCCCAGTTGGTCAACCTGCTGCCGGCCTCGTGCCTGCGCCTGAAAAGCGATGGCCATAGCGAACGCATCCTGCTCACCGAACTGGCCCTGGGCGACCGGGTGCTGGTGCATCCGGGCGCGATCCTGCCGGCCGATGGCGTGATCCTGGATGGCCAGTCGAGCATCGATGAATCCCTGCTCACCGGCGAATACCTGCCACAACCACGACAAGCCGGCGATAGCGTCACCGCTGGCACCCTCAACGTCGAAGGCGCGTTGACCGTTGAAGTGCGCGCCCTGGGCCATGACACCCGTTTATCGGCCATCGTGCGCCTGCTGGAGCGGGCCCAGGCAGAAAAGCCACGCCTGGCCGAAATCGCCGACCGCGCTGCGCAATGGTTCCTTCTGTGCTCATTGATCGCTGCCGCCGTGATCGGCCTGCTGTGGTGGGAACTGGATTCGTCACGGGCATTCTGGATTGTCCTGGCGATGCTGGTGGCGACCTGCCCGTGCGCCCTGTCCCTGGCGACCCCCACCGCGTTGACTGCCGCCACCGGCACCCTGCACAAACTCGGCCTGCTACTGACCCGCGGCCATGTGCTGGAAGGCCTGAATCAGATCGACACGGTGATTTTCGACAAGACCGGCACCCTGACCGAAGGCCGCCTGGCCCTGCGCGCCATTCGGCCGCTGGGCAGCATGAGCAGCGACCTCGCCCTGGCCCTGGCCGCCGCCCTCGAAAACCGCTCCGAACACCCGATTGCCCGGGCCTTCGGCCGTGCGCCGATGGCCGCCGACGAAGTGCTGAGCACGCCTGGCCTGGGCTTGGAAGGCCGGGTTGGCGAGCGCCTGCTGCGTATCGGCCAGCCGGCCTTTGTCTGCGAACTGAGCGGCTGCGCAATTCCCGACTCGCCGCAAGACGCTGGCCAATGGCTGCTGCTGGGCGACACCAACGGCGCCCTGGCCTGGTTTGTCCTCGATGATCGCCTGCGCAGTGATGCACCGGCGCTGCTGGCCGCGTGCAAGGCACGGGGCTGGCGTACCTTGCTGCTGTCGGGGGATAGCTCACCGATGGTCGCCAGCGTCGCCGCCGAGTTGGGCATCGACGAAGCCCGTGGTGGCCTGCGCCCGGATGACAAGCTGCAAGTGCTGCAACAGTTGCACAAGGACGGCCGCAAGGTGTTGATGCTCGGCGACGGGGTCAACGATGTGCCGGTACTGGCCGCCGCCGATATCAGCGTGGCCATGGGCTCGGCCACTGACCTGGCGAAAACCAGCGCCGATGCGGTACTGCTGTCCAACCGCCTCGATGCCTTGGTACAAGCCTTCAGCCTGGCACGGCGCACGCGCCGCGTAATCATTGAAAACCTGCTGTGGGCCGGGCTATACAATGGCCTGATGTTGCCGTTCGCCGCCCTTGGCTGGATCACGCCGATCTGGGCGGCGATCGGCATGTCCCTCAGTTCGTTGACTGTGGTGCTCAACGCCCTGCGCCTGACTCGCCTGCCGCGCGCCAGCGCCGCGAGCGCCACCCCTCAGCCCCGTCCGCTGCCGGCTTGAGCCGCACGGGCATGGAGTAGCGATGCCAGCTCTTTACGTAATGATTCCAGCAGCACTGCTGATCGTCGCCATCGCCATCTACATCTTCTTCTGGGCGGTGGACAGCGGCCAGTATGACGACCTCGACGGGCCGGCCCACAGCGTGCTGTTCGATGACCAGGACCCCAAGCACCTGGCCGCCGTCGACGAAGCCAGCAGCCATCCGCAGCCACCGAGCAAGCCTGACGAACCGGCGCCACCCCATGCTTGAGCTAGCGCCGCTGCTGGTTTCCGCACTGATCCTCGGCCTGCTGGGCGGCGGTCATTGCCTGGGCATGTGCGGCGGCCTGATGGGCGCGCTGACCCTGGCGATCCCTGCGGAGCAGCGCAGCCGGCGCTTTCGCCTGCTGCTGGCCTACAACCTGGGGCGTATCCTCAGCTACGCCACGGCCGGCGTGCTGATTGGCCTGGCCGGCTGGGCAGTGGCCAACAGCCCGGCCGCGATGTTCATGCGCATCCTCGCCGGCCTGCTGTTGATCAGCATGGGCCTGTACCTGGCCGGCTGGTGGAGCGGCCTGACCCGCATCGAAAGCCTCGGGCGCGGCCTGTGGCGCCATATCCAGCCGGTTGCCAACCGTTTGCTGCCAGTGTCGAGCCTGCCGCGCGCCTTGCTGCTGGGCGCGCTCTGGGGCTGGTTGCCGTGCGGGTTGGTCTACAGCACGCTGCTCTGGGCGGCCAGCCAGGGCAACGCACTGGATAGCGGGCTGTTGATGCTGGCTTTCGGCCTCGGCACCTGGCCGGTATTACTGGCCACCGGGCTCGCCGCCGAACGCATCACCGCGCTCTTGCGCAAGCGCAGTGTGCGCATGGCCGGCGGCCTGCTGGTGATCCTGTTCGGTATCTGGACACTGCCTGGCCCACACCAGCACTGGCTGATGGGCCACTAAAAGGCCATGTGGCATAGCGCCGCTCCCCGTTGATACAAATCAAGATGACCGCCCAGCCATGCCCCTAGACTCGGCCCACTAGCCATTCCGGGGAACGCCCGCATGCTCGACGCCATTCGTTGGGACACAGATCTGATTCATCGCTACGACCTGGCGGGGCCGCGCTATACCTCCTACCCCACCGCCGCGCAGTTCAACAGCCAGGTCGGCACCTTCGACCTGCTGCACGCCCTGCGCGACAGCCGCAAGGCCGTACGCCCGCTGTCGCTGTATGTGCACGTGCCGTTCTGCGCGAATATTTGTTACTACTGCGCCTGCAACAAAGTCATCACCAAGGACCGCGGTCGCGCCCAGGCCTACCTGCAACGCCTGGAACAGGAAATCCAACTGGTGGCCTGCCACCTGGACCCCAACCAGCAAGTGCAGCAACTGCACCTGGGTGGCGGCACACCGACCTTTCTCAGCCACGACGAACTGCGCCAACTGATGGCCCAACTGCGCCGCCACTTCAACTTGCAGGATGACGATTCCGGCGACTACGGCATCGAGATCGACCCCCGGGAGGCCGACTGGGCCACCATGGGCCTGCTGCGCGAACTGGGCTTCAATCGCGTAAGCATCGGCGTGCAGGACCTCGATCCCGAAGTGCAGCGCGCAGTCAATCGCCTGCAAAGCCTGGAAGAGACCCGCGCGGTGATCGATGCGGCGCGTACCCTGCAGTTTCGTTCGATCAATATCGACTTGATCTACGGCCTGCCCAAGCAGACACCAGAGCATTTCGCCCACACCGTGGCCGAGGTCATCAGCCTGCAGCCTGATCGCCTGTCAGTGTTCAACTACGCCCATCTGCCGGAGCGCTTCCTGCCCCAACGACGGATCAACAGCGACGACCTGCCGGCCCCTGCCGACAAATTGCAGATGCTGCACAACACCATCGAGCAACTGACCGCAGCCGGTTACAACTACATCGGTATGGACCATTTCGCCCTACCCGACGACGAGTTGGCCATCGCCCAGGAAGAATCGACCCTGCAGCGTAATTTCCAGGGCTACACCACCCACGGCCATTGCGATTTGATCGGGCTGGGAGTCTCGGCCATCAGTCAGATTGGGGATTTGTACTGCCAGAACAGCAGCGACCTGAATCACTACCAGAACGCCTTGGCCGGCGCACAACTGGCCACCAGTCGCGGCCTGCTCTGCACAGCCGATGACCGTCTGCGCCGGGAAGTGATCCAGCAGTTGATCTGTAACTTGCGCCTGGACTTCGAGCACATCGAGCAGGCGTTCACCGTGGATTTTCGCGGTTACTTCGCCGAAGTCTGGCCGCAACTGCAAGTGATGGCCAACGATGGCCTGATCGCACTCGACGCCGAGGGGATTCGTGTATTGCCCGCTGGGCGCCTGTTGGTGCGCTCGGTGTGCATGGTGTTCGATGCCTATCTGCAACAGCAGAACAGGCAGCGATTTTCACGGGTGATCTGAAGCAGGTTACTTGGCGATCAACGAGGCCGCTTTCACCGCGTCCTCGGCACTCAAGTTCTTCATTACTTCGTTCAAGGACGCATAGGCGGAGGTCAATGCGGCTTGCAGGCTGCCTAACGCCGCTTGCACGGCGCCCAGTTTCGCCTGGGCCTGGTCGGGGCTCAGGCGCTTGTCGGCCATGATCGCCGTCATCTCAGCCATCTTTTCCGCGATCTGCTGCTTCAACTGGCGAATCATTTTCAGCAGCTTCTGCACGTTTTCGTCCAGGCCGCTTTCTTCGATATCGTTGTTGGCCGTTTTCTCGGCGTTGGCCGCCCTCAACGAAGCACCGGAAAAGGTCACGCTCACACCTTCGGCAGGCTTGGTTTCACTCAGCGCTGCGGTCTCGCCCGCCTCGCTGACGGTGCTGGGTTTTTTCGGTTCAAGCAGAGTCGGCACCGTGGTGCGGGACGGGAGATTGCCGTCGATGGAAAGCATATCTTGAGCCTCCAAGCTCTTGGTCGATAGCAGTTCATCGGCCGCTGTGTAAAATTCTTTATACCCCTGCCGGTTTTTTGTACAGGCTGGCCTGATAGTCCCTCAGTGCGGTACCCTTACGTCTTATGTGTGTTTTCCCACAAGGATTTAAGAAATGTCCGAGCCAGTCAAACTGCGCGCTCATAGCCAGGCTCACTGCAAGGATTGCAGCCTGGCGCCCCTCTGCTTGCCACTTTCGCTGAATCTGGAAGACATGGATGCGCTGGACGAAATCGTTAAACGTGGTCGCCCACTGAAGAAAGGCGAATTTCTGTTTCGCCAGGGCGACAAGTTCGATTCCGTCTATGCAGTACGCTCGGGCGCCTTGAAGACGTTCAGCCTGAGCGATAGCGGCGAAGAGCAGATCACCGGCTTCCACCTGCCCAGCGAGCTGGTTGGCCTGTCGGGCATGGACACTGAGATTCACCCGGTGTCGGCCCAGGCCCTGGAAACCACGTCGGTGTGCGAGATTCCATTCGAGCGCCTGGATGAGCTGGCCCTGCAATTGCCGCAGTTGCGCCGCCAATTGATGCGCGTGATGAGCCGGGAAATCCGCGACGACCAGCAAATGATGCTGCTGTTATCGAAGAAAACCGCCGACGAACGGATTGCCACGTTCCTGGTCAACTTGTCCGCACGTTTCCGCGCCCGTGGCTTTTCGGCCAACCAGTTCCGCCTGAGCATGTCGCGCAACGAAATCGGCAATTACCTGGGCCTGGCGGTGGAAACCGTGTCCCGGGTATTCACCCGCTTCCAGCAAAACGAACTGATCGCCGCCGAGGGCAAGGAAGTCCACATCCTCGACCCGATCCAGCTGTGTGCACTGGCCGGCGGCTCCCTCGACGGCTGATCGCCGTACAAGGGATGCGACACTTGCGGCCAAGCCAACCGGTTGGGCCGCAGGTATACTGACGAGTCTTTGCCCCCAGGACTCCCGATGATGGCCTTCGACTCATTCGACATCAAATCCCTGATTCGCCCCGTCATCGACTTCCCCAAGCCTGGGGTGATCTTTCGTGATATCACGCCGCTGTTCCAATCGCCCAAGGCCATGCGCCTGGTGGCCGACACCTTTATCCATCGCTACGTCGAAGCCGAGTTCACGCACATCGGCGCGATGGATGCCCGTGGTTTTCTAATCGGTTCGATCATCGCCTACCAACTGAACAAGCCGCTGATCCTGTTCCGCAAGCAAGGCAAGCTGCCGGCAGACGTATTGTCCGAGGGCTACCAGACCGAATACGGCGAGGCCTTTCTTGAGGTGCACGCCGACAGCCTGTGTGAAGGGGATTCGGTGTTGATGTTCGATGATCTGATTGCCACAGGTGGCACCTTGATTGCTGCGGCCAACCTGGCACGGCGTATGGGTGCGCGGATTTTCGAAGCGGCGGCGATTATTGACCTGCCGGAACTGGGTGGCTCGCAGCGGTTGGAGGATATGGGGGTTCCGACGTTTTGTTTGACGCAGTTTGGGTTGACTGAGCGCTGATTTGCGGTGCCTGGACGGGCCTCATCAATCACAAACCCATCTGCTTACTGATGATCTCGTTCATCACCTCCCGAGTGCCGCCACCAATCGACAAGATCCGATTGTCCCGGTACAGCCGCTCCACCAGACTGCCGCGCATATAACCCAGCCCTCCAAGAATCTGCACCGCGTCATACGTCACGCGGTCGGCGGTGTCCGTGGCGAGGTTCTTGGCCATGGAAATCTCCTTGATCACACTCTTGCCAGCCGCCATCTTCGCCGCCTGGCGATAAGTGAACTCCCGGGAAACCTCGACCGCCGTGGCCATCTCCGCCAGGCGATGCTTGAGCACCTGGAACTTGCCGATCGGCTTGCCAAAGGCCTCGCGCTGGGCGGCCCACTTCAAGCTCTCCTCCAAGGCCATCTGCGCGGTCATATTGGCCATCAATGCCAAAGCCAGGCGCTCGCTCTGGAAGTTGCCCATGATGCAGGCAAAACCCATGTTTTCGGCACCAATCAGATTGCCTACGGGCACCTGGCAATCATCGAAGAACAACTCGGCAGTGTCCGACGCCCACCAGCCCATCTTCTTCAACGGCTGACCAACGGTGAAGCCAGGCGTGTCCTTCTCGATCAACAGCAGACTGATGCCGGCAAACCCTGGCCCACCAGTACGCACGGCGACGGTGTAATAGTCGGCACGCGCGCCACTGGTGATAAAGGTTTTGCTGCCACTGACCCGATAACAATCGCCATCACGCACGGCACGGGTTTGCAGGCTGGCGACATCGGAACCGCCACCGGGCTCGGTGACGGCCAGGGCCATGATCTTCTCGCCGGACAAGACTTGCGGCGCCACGCGCTCGCGCACTTCGGGACGCGCCCATTTGACGATGGGCGGCAGGCCGATATCCAGCGAGCCCAGCCCGGCCACCACGCCGCCGGAGCCACAGCGCATCAACTCTTCGCTGGCGGCGACCTTGGCGAACAGATCGCCTTCGTGGCTACCGCCCAGCGCTTCGGGGTAGCCGATCCCGAGAATCCCCGCCGCGCCGGCCTTGAGGTACAACTCGCGGGGGAAGAGCTCGGCTTCCTCCCATTGCTCGACGCCCGGCAGCATCTCGCGCTCGACAAAACGGCGCACGCTGTCGCGGACCAATTGGTGGCTGGGATCGAAGTATTCCTGATAGGCAGACATCGGCAAGCTCCACGGAGAGGTGGAGCGAACTTACCAAGCGCTTGCTTGGTTATCAAGCGACACAAAATTTTCGACCCCACCAAAAATCCCCCACATAAGCTCATTCATATCTGGGAATTTGTGGTCGGTGTTAGAGGGCGATAGGTTTACGCCCGGCAAACGAGTGCGCCAGCGTGCCGCCGTCCACCAGCTCCAGCTCGCCACCCAACGGCACACCGTGGGCGATGCGCGAAGTGACCAGGCCTTTGTTGCTTAGCAGTTGTGCGATGTAATGCGCCGTGGCTTCGCCTTCCACCGTCGGGTTGGTGGCCAGGATCACTTCGCTGAAGGTGCCCTGCTCTTCAATGCGCGCGACCAGTTGCGGGATACCAATCGCCTCCGGCCCCAGGCCGTCGAGGGGCGAGAGGTGGCCCTTGAGCACAAAATAGCGCCCGCGATAGCCGGTCTGCTCCACCGCGTACACGTCCATCGGCCCTTCGACCACGCACAGCAGCGTGTCGTCGCGACGGGGGTCGGCGCATTGCGGGCACAGTTCTTCTTCGGTCAGGGTGCGGCACTGGCGGCAATGCCCCACGCCGTCCATGGCCTGGCTCAGTGCCTGGGCCAGGCGGGAGCCGCCGCTGCGGTCACGCTCCAGCAGTTGCAGCGCCATGCGCTGGGCAGTTTTCTGGCCCACGCCCGGCAAGGTGCGCAGGGCATCGATCAGTTGACGAATCAGGGGGCTGAAGCTCATGGGGCAAAGGTCCGACAAAACAACGAGACGCGGTTTATACCCGCGCCTCGGATAAGCGTCAAATACGCACGACCAACTTGCCGAAGTTGCGCCCTTCCAGCAAGCCGATAAAGGCTTCGGGCGCCTGCTCCAGACCCTCGACCATGTCTTCGCGGAACTTGACCTTGCCGTCACGCACCCACGGCGCCATGGCGCTGATAAATTCGGGGTGTCGATCGCCATAGTCGTCGAACACGATAAAGCCCTGGATGCGCACGCGCTTGGTCAGCAGGGTGCGTTGCAGCGCCGGCAACCGATCGGGTCCGGTGGGGGCTTCATGGGCGTTGTAACCGGCAATCAGGCCGCACAGGGGAATCCGTGCCTTGGCATTGAGCAAGGGCAGCACGGCGTCGAAGACCTTGCCGCCGACATTTTCGTAATAAATATCCACCCCTTTGAAACAGGCCAGGGCCAGTTCATTGGCAAAGTCCGCGCTCTTGTGGTCGATACAGGCGTCAAAACCCAGCTCATCCACCACATAGCGGCACTTGTCCGCGCCGCCCGCAACGCCCACCACCCGCAGGCCCTTGAGCTTGGCCACCTGACCGACCACCGAGCCCACCGCACCGGAGGCCGCCGCCACGACCAGGGTTTCCCCGGCCTTGGGCTGGCCGATATCCATCAATCCCATGTAGGCCGTCATACCGGGCATGCCCAACACGCCAAGGGCCATGGACGGGCTCGGCAACCCCTTGGGCACCGGCATCAGGTTGCGACCGTCACTGATGCTATGGCTTTGCCAGCCGGTGGCACCGACCACCAGGTCACCCACTTCAAACTTGGGGTTGCGCGACTGTTCGATACGGCTGACAGCGCCGCCGGTCATTACCTCGCCGATTTCCACTGGAGCGGCGTAGGAGGGCGCGTCAGTCATACGCCCACGCATGTAGGGGTCCAGGGACAGGAACAGGGTCTTGAGCAGGACCTGGCCGTCTGCCAGGTCTGGCAGTGCCACACGTTCCAGGCGGAAGTTCTCCGGTACGGGCGCCCCTTGCGGGCGGGATACCAGGACGATGCGCTGGTTAAGGGTCATGGCTTGAGTCATCAGCAAGGCTCCTTTTATCGGTGATTGAATTCAGCGGTATAGGGTGCAGACAGCTGTTGCAATACTGACGTTCGATTTTGACCGACACAAACAAAAATGCCAGGCACGAGGCCTGGCATTTTTTATTGCATGTCACCGATCAGAACGGCAGCTTCATGCCCGGCGGCAGTTGCATGCCTGCGGTCACACCGGACATTTTGTCCTGGCTGTTGGCTTCGATCTTGCGCACAGCGTCGTTGACGGCCGCGGCGAACAGGGCTTCGAGCATTTCCAGGTCGTCTTCACCCACGCCCGGCAATACGCTTGGGTCGATGCTCACGCGCTTGATGTCGTGACGACCGGTCATCACCACGCTGACCATATCGCCACCGGCTTTACCGGTGACTTCGGCGTTGGCCAGTTCTTCCTGCATCTTGGCCATTTTTTCCTGCATCTGCTGCGCCTGCTTCATCAGGCCGGCCATGCCACCTTTCATCATGGGAATCACCTCAAAAGTACGTGGATCAATACGGCGCCGAGCCTTGGGGCACGGCGCCTTCAATTATCAGCCCTGTGCTGCCTGGGCTTCGACGGGCTCAATAGTATCGTGTCGCACCACCGCGCCAAACTGCTCCATCATCTGCTGGATGAGCGGATCGGCCTGGATCGACTCCTCGGCCTCGCGCTGACGGTTGAGACGGCGACGGGTCGCAGCCTGGGCCGGGGTTTCCTGCTCGGGCTTGATCAGCTCGATGGTCACCGTCAGGGTGCGTTCGTGGAACTGGTTCAGGGCATCGTTGAGCCGGCGCTGCTGGGTCGCGTTGAACAGGGCACTGTGGGCCGGGTCCAGGTGCAACAGCCAGTGATCGCCATCGACGGCGATCAAGGTGCAGTTGGCGGCGATGCTGCCGGTCATGCCGGAGATCGGCAATTTCGGGAACAGCTCCAGCCATTGCAGGGCCAGGCCCGTGGCCGGCATCGCGGCGGGTTCCGCCTCGGGCTCGGGCGCAGGCTCGGCGGTGTGCTCGCTGGCGAGATCGTCCAGGTAGCTGTAGGCCGAATCCATATCCGGCTCGATGTAGTCTTCGTCCAGCGGTGGCTCGTCGTCCAGGTCAATGCCCGGCGTGGCGGCATCCACTTCGGCGAAGGTCGGCTCAGGCACGGGCGCGGCGACCCATTCCGGCGCATCGGGCACCACGCTGTCGGGAGTTGGCGTCGGCATTGGCGTGAGTTCGGGCTGTTCGCCAGCGGTTTCCAGCACGGGCTCGACTGCCGGCTGCTGCTCGACCACCGCCTCTACCGGCTCATTCCAGGGCAGGTCGACCACAGGCGCGGGCGCAGGCTCGGCAACCGGCGCAGCTACCTCCACGGGCGCCACAGGCTGTGCGACGACCGGCTTCGGCTCCGGTGCGACAGGCGTCGGCGCGACCACTGGTGCAGCAACCGCTGCGCCAGCCACTGGTTTGGCGGAATCAACTGTGGCCTGGCTGATCCCCACTGGCTTTAGCGGCTGTCTCGGCGCGTCGGCGGTATCCGCCGGGCGGAACGCCAACATGCGCAACATGACCATTTCAAAGCCACCGCGCGGGTCTGGCGCCAATGGCAAGTCACGACGACCGATCAGGCCCATCTGGTAGTAGAACTGCACATCTTCGGCCGGCAACGCCTGCGCCAGGGCCAACACGCGATCGCGGTCACCGTGGCCGTTATCGACGCCTTCCGGCAGGGCCTGGGCGATAGCGACGCGGTGCAGCACATTGAGAATTTCCGACAGCACGCCATTCCAGTCCGGGCCCTGCTCCGACAAATGGCGCACGGCTTCGAGCAGCGCCTTGGCATCGCCTTCGATCAGCGCATGCAGCACATCAAAGACCTGCCCGTGATCGAGGGTGCCGAGCATGGCCCGCACGTCGGCGGCCATGACCTTGCCTTCACCGAAGGCAATCGCCTGGTCGGTCAGGCTCATGGCATCACGCATCGAGCCATCGGCGGCGCGACCCAGCAGCCACAGGGCGTCGTCTTCGAACGGCACGTTCTCGACACCCAGCACATGCGTCAAATGCTCGACCACCCGCTCGGGGGTCATGTTCTTCAGGGAGAACTGCAGGCACCGCGACAAAATCGTTGCAGGAAGTTTCTGCGGGTCGGTGGTGGCCAGGATGAACTTCACGTAGGGCGGCGGCTCCTCCAGGGTCTTCAACAGGGCGTTGAAGGAATGGCTGGAGAGCATGTGCACTTCGTCGATCAGGTAGACCTTGAAGCGGCCACGGCTAGGCGCGTACTGCACGTTATCCAGCAGTTCACGGGTGTCCTCGACCTTGGTGCGGCTCGCGGCATCGATCTCGATCAGGTCGACAAAGCGCCCTTCGTCGATCTCCCGGCACACCGAACAAGTGCCGCAGGGGGTCGACGTGATGCCAGTCTCACAGTTCAGGCACTTGGCGATGATCCGCGCAATAGTGGTCTTGCCCACCCCGCGGGTGCCAGTGAACAGGTAGGCGTGGTGCAGCCGCTGGCTGTCCAAGGCATTGATCAGAGCCTTGAGCACATGGGTCTGGCCGACCATTTCGCGGAACGAGCGCGGACGCCATTTACGTGCAAGAACCTGATAACTCATCGAAAACCGTCGCAACTGGGAAGCGGAAGCCGGTAATGCTAGCGGAGCAGGGGGGAAATTGCATCCGGCACGCTCGCCTAATCTGACTAAGCTGGTAGTGGCATGCCCTGCAAAGGGCTGATCCCGGAGAGTTTATGCGCGTAGTCCTGGGCGCTTTATGGATGATAACCACACTGAGCCTGGCGGCACCTGCACCGCTGCGCTTCTCGATTTCCGACAGTTGGGCCATGCCCTTGGTGCAGATCGAGGACGACCAGCCGACCCAGGGCATTTTGTATGACCTGATGTTGAGCCTGGCGACCCAGGTCGGCCATCCAGCGCAGTTCCAGGTCCTGGCCCGGGCCCGCATCGCCCCGGCCATGGAGCGCGGTGAGATCGATGTGCGCTGCTACGTCGCACAAGCGTGGCTCAATGACCTGTCAGGCGATCATGTGTGGAGCATCCCCTTGCTGGTGCAGCGCAATGTGCTGGTCAGTGCCCATATTCCCCCGTTGTCGGTACGCGTGCCCAAGTTGGCGGCGCAGAATATCGGCACGGTGCTCAATTACAGCTACCCGACCCTTGAACCGCTATTCGCCAAAGGCCAACTCAAACGCGACGACGCCCGCAGCGAAGAGCAGGTGCTGCAAAAACTGGTAGCCGGACGCTTCAAGTACGCGGTCACCAATGAATGGACCCTGGAGCGTTTCAATCAACAGTTGCCGGTGGGTCGCAGGTTACACGTGGTGGCAGTGGTCGAAGAGCAAAGCCTGGGCTGCTTCGTGCGCAACGACCCAGCCCTGCCCGTCCAACGAATTTTGCGTACGCTGCTGCGCATGAAGATGTCAGGAGAGATTGACGCAATCATCAAGCTCTATACCGGCGACCGCGGACGTCAGCTTCCCTCTTCGCCGGCGCCATAGTTGAGCAAATCAAACCCGGCGGCCCAGGCCGGAACCTCGTCAGCCGGCATGGGCTGGGCGAAATAATAACCCTGGGCCACTTCACAGCCCATGCGCAGCAGCAGTTGGCCATGCTCCAGGGTTTCCAGGCCCTCGGCGATCACTTCGCGGCCAAACGCCCGGGCCAGGCCGATCACCGCCTGAGTCAGGGCCAAATCGTCCTTGTCATGCAGGATGTCGCGCACAAACGACTTGTCGATCTTGATGGTCTGGGTCGGCAGGCGCTTGAGGTAGCTGAGGGAGGAATAGCCGGTGCCGAAATCATCCAGGGAAAACCGCACCCCCAGCGCCTGGCATGCTGCAAGGTGCTCGGTGACTCGCTCGATATGGTCGATGGCCACCGACTCGGCAATCTCCAGGTCGAGCATGTGCGGTGCAACCTCGGGGTGCTGCGCCAACAGTTGTTGCAGGCGCTCGACAAAATCCGCGCGCTGGAAATGCCGGGCCGCGATATTCACACTGACCGGCCAGCAATGCCCAGCCTCTTGCCACTCACGCATCTGCGCCAGTACCTGGTCCATCACCCATTCGCCGACATCGACGATCAGGTCAGTCTGCTCGATCAAGGACAGGAAATCCTTGGGCGACACCAGCCCACGTATCGGATGCTGCCAGCGCAGCAGTGCCTCAAACCCCACGACCTGACCATGGCGCAGGTTGATCTTTGGATGAAAGTGCAGGCACAACTCCCCCGCCGCCAGGGCCTGGCGAATCTGCTGCACGGTCTGGTGGGTGGCCTTGACCTCCTGCTCCAGTGACACGTCAAACAGTTGATAGCGGTTGCGACCACTCTGCTTGGCCACATACATCGCCTGGTCGGCATGGCGCAGCAAGGTGTCGGCGTCCTCGTCATCCAGCGGAAACAAGGTCACGCCAATGCTGGCAAACACGTTGATCTGCGCGCCGAGGATCGAATAAGGCTCGGAAATCGCCGAGAGGATGCGCCGCAGCGCGCGATTCAGTTCATCTGTATCGCGCACATAGCGCAGGATCAGCACGAACTCATCACCCGCCAGCCTGGCGACCACATCTTCGCCACGGATGATGTCACGCAGGCGGCTGGCCACCTCCACCAGCAACAGGTCGCCAGAGGCATGGCCATAGCCGTCGTTGACCGCCTTGAAGCCATCCAGGTCGAGCATGCACACCGCCAGGGGGATGTGCTCGCTGCGGGAAAACTCCAGGGACTGCACCAGCAACTCCGACAGGTAAGCCCGGTTCGGCAGCCCGGTCAGCACATCGTGACCGACCCGCCATTGCAAGGTTTGCAGCAGTTGGCGCTTTTCGCTGACATCAAAACGGATCGACACGTACTTCTGCACCTGCTTGGTACGCTCATCGACCAACGGCACCATGGTGCTGTCGACCCAATACAGCGATCCATCCTTGGCGCGGTTACAGATTTCCCCACGCCAGACCTTGCCCTCGGTGAGCGTGCGCCACATGCCCTGGAAAAACCCGGCAGGGTGCAACCCGGAACTGAGGATCCGGTGGTTGCGCCCCAGCAACTCGTCGCGGCTGTAGCCGGACATGCCGCAAAATTGGTCGTTGACGTAGGTAATGCGGCCGGTGAGGTCTGTCTCGGAGAAAATGGCGGCGGCATCCACGGCCCTGCGGTATTTCTCATCCATGAATGAGGCTCTAGGTGGCTAGCGGTTGAACCGCTCGACCAGGGCACGCAACCCGGAAGAGATGCTTTCAAGTTCCCGGCCCCGGATGACTGCAGCGTTGGCATTGCCCGCTGTCTTTTGCACCGTGGCCGCGACGTTATTGATCTGTTGTGAAACATCCTCTGCGACGTGGGATTGTTCCTGTGAGGCAGCCGCCATTTGCTGACTCATGCCGGTAATGCGCTCCACTGCCTGGCGAATGCCCAGCAGTGCCTGTTGCGCTTGCAATACCTGTTGCACGCCCTGCTCGGCTTCGCGAATGCCGGTGCTGGCGATTTCAACAGCCTCGTCGGCGCCGGCGCGCAAGTTCTGGATGATGCCCTGGATCTGTTCGGTCGACTCCCGGGTCTTGCCCGCCAGCGCCCGCACTTCATCGGCCACCACGGCAAAACCACGCCCTTGCTCGCCCGCCCGCGCCGCTTCGATGGCGGCATTCAAGGCCAGCAGATTGGTCTGGTCGGCGATGGCCTGGATCATGCTCGCGGCTACGCGGATTTCCTGGGTCTGGCCGGCCAGATGGCCAACGGCCTGGTTGATCTGGGTGACGGTGGCCGCCAGCAGTTGAATCGCTTCGCGTGTGGTGCCGACCACTTGGCTGCCGTGTCCAGCCAGGTCATTGGCGGTACGGGCTTCGCTGGCGGTCTGTTGGACGTGCACCGCCACTTCGGCGATGGATGCGGCCATTTCGGTCATGGCGGCGGCCGTCATATCGGTTTCGGCGCGCTGTTCCAGCAGCGCCGACTCGGTAGTCGCCGACAGTGCACTGGAGTCGGTCGCCGCCCCAGCCATCTGCGTGGCCAGGTCACTGAGGCGCGTGAGGGCGGTTTTCAAGCGCGCTTCTTCGCTGATCAGGATCATCTCCAACTGCGCAGCCGGCCCCAGCGCATCGCTGTAGGTCATGGCGCTGATCGGGTCGGAAAAGGTATTGGGCGTGTGCTCGACAATCTGCTTGAGTTGCTGCCCAAGACGCAGGTGCGCCCAGGCACCCACCCCGAGTAACAGCAGCGCGGTCGATGCCTGCGCCCACCCCGTGGGCAGCCATTGCACCGCCCCACTCGCGGCCACCGCCGCCAGGGCGGGCACTGCCAGCGCCTGGCTGACCGCACCAAGGCGTTGCAGCGGCGCAACCGCCGAACGCCCGGCACGCAAGCGTGCGTAGAGCGCTTCGGCTCGCCGGACCTGCTCGCGCGTCGGTTTGACCCGTACCGATTCGTAGCCCACCAAGCGGCCCCCTTCGAGGATCGGCGTCACATAGGCGCTGACCCAATAGAAGTTGCCATTCTTGCAGCGATTCTTGACCACGCCCATCCAGCTGTGGCCGGCCTTGAGGTAGCGCCACATCAGTTCAAAAACCGCTGGCGGCATGTCCGGATGACGCACCAGGTTGTGGGTACTGCCGATCAGCTCGGCCTGGGTAAAGCCGCTCATCGCAGCAAACTCGGCGTTGCAGTAGGTAATATGACTGTTGATGTCAGTCGCGGAAATCAGCCGTTGCTGCTCCCCGAAAGTCTGTTCAACAGTGGTGACCGGCAAGTTGACGCGCACTTTGAAACTCCATGGACAGCATTCGATCTACCCGGCCGGGACCGGATAGGTCCCGTAGATAGAGAGGTATTTCCAGACGGGTAAACCGTCAATCGGCTGGCTGGCGCCATTTGGCAGCCAAACCAGGTTTTACCCAGCACTTGACCTTCGGTTCGACGAAGATCAACTAGGCTTTAATTCGAGCGTCTGGTGTGAAAGGCGGGGGCTGCACGGGCACGCAAGAGCAAGCCTGGCGCTGCGGCCAAGCAACTGTTTTGCAGCCACCTTTATGAAAGTGAGGAGAAAGCAATGATTTCCTGTTTCATAAAGCTGCCCTGTGAAACGACACCGCCAAATACTTGTCCTAAACGCCGATTCTACGAATTACATCACATTTTGCAAGAAAAGGTGATGGTGCGTGCCGTTGTCTAATGCCAATATTTATCGTTAAGTTCTTGATTCTAAATGGGAATTGAGCGATGCAAATTTCAAGTTTGGGTCCAGCCATCAGACGCTACCGAAAGGTAGCGGGGCTTACTCAGGCTGAACTAGGTGAGAAAACCGGTTTTGACCCTAAAACCATCAGCCGCTTCGAAACCGGCACCTATACACCCAGCGTTGACGCTCTGTTCTTGTTTGCGGAGGCTCTGGGAGTGAAGCTGAAAGTCTTTTTTGCCGATCTGGGCGATGAAGACGAACAGCGCGCTTATCTGTTCGGTGTCATTCATAAAGCCACCCCGAAGGATCTGGGAAAGCTGATAGCGGCGGTAGACCAGGCCTTGTCCAAGCCTTAGAGCTCGTACGACATAACAAGAGCAGGCCGCTGATGCAGCCTGCCCTCAGCCTCCAGACATGATCCGACCGGACAGCCCCTCTTTTGGCAGGCGCTGGGCCACGCCTTTTGCCAGCATGCTCGCGCGCCCCAGGCGGATTCGATATCCTTTCGCAGAATCATTTCAAAATGTAAGGGACTACCATGAACTACTTCCGCCTGCTGCTGGCGGCTGCCGCACTAAGCCTGCCTGCCGCGCCAGCCTATGCCACCACAGCCCCGGCACCGGTCGAAACCAGCGCGCCCGCCGAAACCGCCGAGCACTTCCTCGCCTCCCTCAAGCAACAAACCGGCACCGTCACCCTGCCCGGCGGCATTGCCACGCTCAAGCTCAACGACGAGTTCTATTACCTTGACCCCAAGGACACCGAACGCCTGCTCACCGACGGCTGGGGCAACCCGCCGGGCTTCAACACCCTGGGCATGATCGTGCCCAAGGCCGTCAGCCCGCTGTCGGAACGCGGCTGGGGCGTGATCGTCAGCTACAAGGACGACGGGCATATTGCCGACGAAGACGCAGCAAAAATCGACTACGCCGAACTGCTCAAGCAAATGCAGGAGGACGACGCCGAGGACAACAAGGAACGCCAGAAACAGGGCTACGCCGGCCTGCACCTGCTGGGCTGGGCCGAACCGCCGCACTACGACCAGCAGTCCCACAAGATGTACTGGGCCCGCGAACTGAAAGCCGACGACGCCGAGCAGAACACGCTCAACTACAGCATCCGCGTGCTCGGCCGCGAGGGTGTGCTGGAACTCAACGCCGTCGCCGCCATGGCCGACCTGCCCACCATCAAACAGGAACTGCCCAAGGTCCTGGCCTTCACCAACTTCACCGACGGCAACCTCTACACCGACTACAGCCCGGGCACCGACAAACTGGCCTCGTACGGCCTGGCCGCGCTGGTCGCCGGCGGGATTGCCGGCAAGGCCGGACTGTTTGCCAAGATCGGCATCTTCCTGCTGGCAGCGAAGAAGTTTCTGGTGATTGGCGTGGTGGCGTTGCTGGCAGGCGCGCGCAAGTTCTTCAATCGCAACAAGGACTGATTGCCAGACACGAAAACGCCGCAGGAAATCGCGGCGTACAGACAACTTGGCCCCGTGCGCAATCAGGCATGGGCAAGTGAAAAGTTCTGATGAGTCAGGGATAAAGCAGGAGGGTTGTTGCGAAGGAGAGCGTTATGGAGGCAACCCCACCAGCCACACCCCGGCACACAATGTTCCCGCTGTGGCTGCTGCCTTCCGGCTCTGACCAGGTTCACGGGTAATCGTTGCGGGGGGACCGATGGGGTCACCATAACGACGCTGGCCTCTCGGCAAGCGGGGCCATTGTACCGATCTCATCGGAAGTTACAACCGTTGGTGCAGGATTAAAAATCTTATGAGGTTCAAGTACTTGCCCACTGGTTTCGCAGAGGCCCTGTAGGAGCGAGCTTGCTCGCGAAGAATCCGGATGCTCCACATTCATCCAGAATGTCCGCGTTATCGTTAACGATCTTCGCGAGCAAGCTCGCGCCTACAGATGAACGGCTTCGTCGGCCCGACCGCCCTCTTCTTGAATCACCAGGTGAATGAAATGCAGCTTGGCGATCACCGCCGGCGGCAGCACGAACGGATAGAAATCCGGCTGCCCCATGCTGCGGGACAGTTCGTTGAGCATGCCGGCCAGTTCGATCCAGGCGTTGACGAATGACAGGAACGCCGCGCCGCCTGGGTGTTCCGGGTCGTAAAGGGTCGCAAGGGGAAACGACTGGTAGTCCAGGTCCATCTCCCTTGCGCTCATGCCAAAGCCCAAGGCGGTGTCGACGGCGTCCATCATGTGCAGGTAGTGAGCCCAGGTTTCCGCCCAGTCCTCCCAGGGGTGCATGGTGGCGTAGGCGCTGACGCAGCTTTGCTGCCAGTCCGGTCGCGGGCCGTTCTGGTAGTGCTGGTCAAGTGCGTCGGCGTAGCTGGCGCGCTCATCGCCGAACAGGTTGCGAAAGGGCTCTAGCCAGTGGCTGCCGGCGATCAGGCGATCCCAGTAATAGTGGCCGACCTCATGCCGAAAATGGCCAAGCAAGGTGCGGTACGGTTCGCGCATCTGCACGCGAATTTTCTCACGGTGCTCGTCGTCAGCCTCCTTGATATCCAGGGTGATCAGGCCATTGGCATGGCCGGTGGTGGGGGCCTTGCCTTCCAGGTCGATGCCCACGAAGTCAAACGCCAGGCCGCTGTCCTCATCAACCGTCTTGGGGATGACCTGCAACCCCAGGCTGATCAATTGCGCCACCAGCCGGCGCTTGGCGGTTTCGACCTTGCGCCAGCGCTCTGGGTTTTTCGGGATCGACAGGTCGGGAATGGTGCGATTGAGGCTACACGCCACACACAACTGCGCGGTGCTCTGGGCCGGAATCAGCCAGTTGCAGGCGGCCGCGGTGTCGAGGTTGGCGCAACGGCGGAAGGCGCCCGCCTGCAGGTTATCGTCCTGCAACCAGGTATCGACCACGGGGCCCGGCTGTAGGGACGATAGGCGGCTGTGCTCAGGCTGATAGCCCAACAGCGCCGAGCAGGTCAGGCACTGGCTGTTGCGAAAGAACAGCGACTGCCCGCAACGGCATTGCCAGACCTTACTGTTGCGCGAAGTCCCGGCCATGTGCGGCGCAGCAATGCGCGAACTGAGTTGCTCGAAGTAGCGGAACATGGCGATCTTTCCCTAGGGCGTGCCCAAGACTAGATCATTTCCCACGCAAGATCGTTCAAAGTGAATGCCCTGCAGGAGCGAGCTTGCTCGCGAAGAACCTGAGACCGCCACGGGGAACCAGATACCCCGCGTTATCGTTGAGGTTTTTCGCGAGCAAGCTCGCTCCTACAGGATCGGGTCGGTATCAGACCGTGATGTGGTGCTTGGCCAGGAAGGCGACGAACGCCTCCTCGTCCAAGACCTTCACCCCCAGCTCGCTGGCCTTGGCCAGTTTCGACCCGGCGCCCGGCCCTGCGACCACACAATGGGTTTTCGCCGATACCGAGCCCGCCACCTTGGCGCCCAGGCTTTCGAGCTTTTCCTTGGCCACGTCGCGGCTCATCAGCTCCAGCGACCCGGTCAAGACCCACGTGCGGCCCGCCTCAGGCAGGCCCTCGACCACCTTCTTCTCGCTCTGCCAGTGCATGCCGAAGTCCTTGAGCTGCTGCTCAATGGCCAGCGCACGACGGGCATTCTCTTCATTATCAAAGAACTCACGCACGGACTTGGCCTGCTTCTCCGGCAAAGCCTGGCGCATGTCCAGCCAGTCAGCCTTTATCACGCCCTCCAGGGAGCCGAACTTGTCTGCCAGCTTCTGCGCAGCCCCCGGCCCCACGGAAGGTACGTGCAACTTGTCGAGCAAGCCGCCCAGGGTGGTACTGGCGGCAAACTCGGCACTGAGTTCGCCCTGGTCCTGCAAGACCAGCGCACATTCATCCGGCGACAGCAGAGCGCCAATCACCTGCCGGTTGTGGCTGTCTTCAAAGAAGCTGTGGATCTCGTGAGCCACTTCCAGGCCAACATCCGGCAAGTACGTCAACACTTCCGGCAGCGCCTGCTGGACACGCTCAAGAGAGGCCAGGGAGCGCGCCAGCACCTTGGCGGTTTCCTCGCCCACATCGGGAATGCCCAGGGCGTAGATGAAACGCGCCAGGGTCGGGGTCTTGCTGTTTTCGATGGCGGCGATCAGTTTCTTGCTGGAAACATCGGCAAAGCCTTCCAGGTCGATGATCTGCTCGTACTTGAGTTTGTAGAGGTCGGCCGGCGAGCCAATGAGCTTTTCATCGACCAACTGCTCGATGGTCTTGTCACCCAGGCCGTCGATGTCCATGGCCCGGCGCGAAACGAAATGGATAATCGCCTGCTTGAGCTGCGCACCACAGGCCAGGCGCCCGACGCAGCGATACACCGCGCCTTCGCTGACGGTTTCCTTGCCCTTGCTGCGCTTGACCAGTTGCGTGCGCTCCACGTGGGAGCCACACACCGGGCAGCTCTGCGGGATCTGCACGGCGCGGGCATTTTCCGGGCGACGCTCGACAACCACCGACACGACCTGTGGGATCACATCACCGGCACGGCGGATGATCACCGTGTCGCCAATCATCAAGCCCAGGCGCGCCACTTCGTCCATGTTGTGCAACGTCGCATTGGACACGGTGACGCCCGCGACCTTGACCGGCTTCAAGCGCGCCACTGGCGTCACGGCGCCGGTGCGACCGACCTGGAATTCAACGTCCAGCAACTCGGTCAGCTCCTCCATCGCCGGGAATTTATGGGCGATGGCCCAACGCGGCTCGCGGGCGCGAAAGCCCAGTTCACGCTGGTAGGCGATGCTGTTGACCTTGAACACCACACCGTCGATTTCATACGGCAGGCTGTTACGCCGCTCACCGATATCGCGGTAGTACTCCAGGCAATCCTCAATGCCCTTGGCCAGCTTCAGCTCGTGACTGATGGGCATGCCCCACTTCTGCAACTGCTGCAGGTTACCGATATGGGTGTCGCTGATATCCGTCGTCACGCCGTAGCAGCAGAACTCCAGCGGGCGGCTGGCGGTGATCTTCGAGTCGAGTTGGCGCAGGCTCCCGGCGGCTGCGTTGCGTGGGTTGGCGAACGTCTTGCCGCCGACTTCCAACTGCGTGGCATTCAAACGCTCAAAACCAGCCTTGGACATAAACACTTCGCCGCGCACTTCCAGGGTCGCCGGCCAGCCACTGCCTTGCAGCTTCAACGGAATATTACGCACGGTGCGCACATTGACGCTGATGTCTTCTCCCGTGGTGCCATCGCCGCGGGTCGCGCCACGTACCAGCTCGCCGTCCTGATACAGCAGGCTGACCGCCAGGCCATCGAGCTTGGGCTCACAGCTGTATTCCACCGCCGCGCCACCACCAAACAGATCGCCCACTGGCAGGTCGAGGCCCTCGGTGACCCGGCGATCGAATTCCAGCATGGTGGCTTCATCAAAGGCGTTGCCCAGGCTGAGCATCGGGATCTCGTGGCGCACCTGGGTAAAGGCCGACAACGCCGCGCTGCCGACCCGCTGCGTGGGCGAATCACGGGTAACCAGGTCCGGGTGCTCGGCCTCAAGGGCCTTGAGTTCGTGGAACAACCGATCGTACTCGGCGTCCGGGATGCTCGGCTCGTCGAGTACGTGATAGCGGTAGTTGTGCTGATCCAGTTCAGCGCGCAGTTCGAGGATGCGGGTGTGGGCGGCGGTCATGGGTGTTCTCTCATAAAGCAAAAGAGCAGCCGAAGCTGCTCAATATGTAGTGCACGGATTCTACAGGCAACGCTTAGGATTGAACCTTAGCGCTTCTGTGTCAGGGCGCGACGCTCGAACTCGACGATACGCTGACGGTAATGTTCGATGGTCTGGGCGGTCAGCACGCTGCGCTGGTCGTCCTTGAGCTCGCCGTTGAGTTCCTGGGACAGCTTGCGGGCTGCGGCCACCATGACGTCGAACGCCTGTTTCGGATGACGCGGGCCTGGCAGACCGAGGAAGAAACTCACCGCCGGGGTGCTGAACAGGTCGATATCGTCCAGGTCGAACGTGCCCGGCTTGACCGCATTGGCCATGGAGAACAGTACTTCACCGTTACCGGCCATGCTTTCGTGGCGGTGGAAAATATCCATCTCGCCAAAACGCAGGCCGCTTTCCAGGATGTTCTGCAACAGGGCCGGGCCCTTGAAACCAGCCGCGTCGCGGCAGATCACACTGATCACCAGCACTTCTTCGGCCGCCGGCTGATCCTTGGCGGACTCACGCGATGCGCCCTTGGCCGGGGCTTCATCCGGGAAGTCACCATCACGGCTGCTGAAGCTCGGGCCATCATCCACGTCGAGGTTCAGGTCACCCTGATGCGGCTCGGCGACAGCGGCACTGCCACGCTTGCCGCGCTTGGAGGACGGCTCGCGGGCTTCACGCACCGGCGCGCTCATCGACGGCAAGTCGTGCTCGTCCAGCTGCGGTTCTTTATGGGTATCCAGGACACGGGGCGGCCCCAGCAGCTCGGCGGCACCGTCATCGTCGGGCAAATTGGACAGGTTGCGGTCCAGGCGAAATTTCAGCTTGCCCTTGCCGCCGCGCATACGGCGCCAGCCATCAAAAAGAATACCGGCAATTACAATAATGCCGATGACGATCAGCCACTCGCGCAGACCGATTTCCATGTAATCCCTTGCCTCTATAAAAAATGCTGAAAAATAAGGGGTTTAGCACCGTGCAAACCGCTTTAAAACGTGGCGCCAACTCTATGTTCTGACTGACGTTTTGCCCACGCATACGAAAAATTGACATTAAACTAGCACGACCAAAGATAACTTTACACAGTTGGCGCAAAATGTGTCGGCTGGCGCAGGAATCAGGCTACAAACCATAAGCCCCAAACTGACGCCCTTGGCGCTGGAAGCCAGCAACTTGCCGCTAACTTTCCACCATTGCCATTGCCTCTTCAACATCCACCGCCACCAGTCGCGAACAACCCGGCTCATGCATGGTCACCCCCATCAATTGATCCGCCATTTCCATGGCGATCTTGTTGTGGGTGATATAGATGAACTGCACCGTCTGGGACATCTCTTTAACCAGGCGGGCATACCGTCCAACGTTAGCGTCATCCAGCGGCGCGTCAACTTCGTCGAGCATGCAGAACGGCGCCGGGTTCAACTTGAAGATCGCAAATACCAGCGCCAGTGCAGTCAGGGCCTTCTCGCCACCGGACAACAAATGGATGGTGCTGTTCTTCTTGCCCGGAGGCCGCGCCATGATCGTTACCCCTGTATCGAGTAGATCTTCGCCCGTCAGTTCCAAGTAAGCGCTGCCACCACCGAAAACTTTCGGGAATAACGCCTGTAAACCGCCATTAATCTGATCAAAGGTATCTTTGAAACGATTGCGGGTTTCCTTGTCGATCTTGCGAATGACGTTTTCCAACGTGTCCAGAGCTTCCACCAGATCGGCGTTCTGGGCATCCAGATAACGTTTACGCTCGGACTGCTGCTGATATTCATCGATGGCCGCGAGGTTGATCGCCCCCAGACGTTGAATACGCGCAGCAATGCGCTCAAGTTCTTCTTCAGCCTCTTTTTCATTGGCCTGGGCGGTCAGCGTATTGAGTACGCCGTGCAGGTCGTAGCCATCTTCCAGCAACTGCTCTTGCAGGGTTTTGCGGCGCACCGTCAGTGCCTGCCATTCCATGCGCTGCTGTTCGAGCTGGCCGCGGATCAATTGCGATTGCTGCTCGGCCTGGGTCCGGCGCTTTTCTGCATCACGCAGTTCGCGGTCAGCATCTTCCAGGGCGATTTGCGCGGTCTTGAGTTCTTCGTCAACGCTCATGCGCTTGTCGAGCAATTCTTCAAGCTTGAGCCGCAACTCTTCCAGCGGCGCCTCGCCCTCCTCCAGGTTGAGGCTCAACTGCTCGCGTTTTTCCGTCAGGCGCTCGGATTGCATTTCAAGGCGCTCAAGGGCCTGGCGCGTGGAATCGTGCTGGGCCCGCAACGAGCCGAGGCGCACGGCCAACTGATGGGCGTGATCCTTGTGCTGGCGCGCTTCCTGGCGCACCCGGTCGAGTCGTTCGCGCAGGCTGTCACGCTGGGCCAGCAGCAGTTCACGCTGCTCGGTGTCCAGCGCCATGCTGTCGAGGGCGCCCTGCAATTGCAGGCGCGCTTCGCCGACTTGTTCGTGTTCGAGGGCACGCTGTTCGCCCATCTCGGCCACTTCTTCATCGAGACGGGTACGGCGCAGGGTCAATTGTTCGGCCTTGGCCTTGCTCGCCGAGAGCTGGGCTTTCAATTCGCCCTGCTGGCGCGCTTCGTCCTGCAGCAGGCGGCGCAAGTGTTCGCGGCCGGTCTCTTGCTGGCGTTGGGTAGCGCGCAGGGTTTGCAGTTGGGTTTCCAGGGACTCCAGAGTGGCCTCGCGCTCTTCACGCTCGGCCCCCAGGTTGACGATTTCCTGGCCTCGGGCCAATACGCCACTTTCAGCCTCACTGGCGCGGCGCACCCGTAAAAAGTGCCGGCCAACCCAATAGCCGTCGCGGCTGATCAGGCTTTCGCCAGAGGCCAATTGGCCACGCAATGCCAGGGCCTCCTCCAGGGAATCCACCGGTTTGACCTGGCCCAGCCACGGCGACAGGTCAATCTGCGCCTCGACTTTATCCAGCAGGCTGCCCGGTACGCGGGTGCCATCAGCCGACGGACTGAGCAGGCGCAAATCGCCCTGGGCAAAGCCGGCCAGATCAAACCCGGCGAAATCGTCCACCAGTACCGCCTGCAGATCGGCACCGAGCACGGTCTCCACCGCCAGCTCCCAGCCCGCTTCAACCTTCAAGCCCTCGGCCAGGCGCGGGCGTTCGGCCAGGTGCTGGTCGCGCAGCCATTCGGCGGTGCCGGTGCCCGGGTCCAGGGCCGCCTGCTGCAAGGCTTCAAGGGATGCCAAACGACCGTTGAGCCGCTGCAAATCACCTTGGGCCTGCTGCTGCGCCTGGGTTGCCTGGTGCAGCTCCTGGCGTAATTGCTCCAGGCGCTCCACTTGTTGTTCTTCGCTGGCCTCCAGCTCTTCCAGGGTCATTTCGCTTTCAGCCAACTGCTCGCTCAACGCCATGATCGCCGCATCTTCCGGGGCTGCGGCGAGCAACGCGCGCTCCTCCAGGACCCGGCGCTGGCGCTCGGCCAGGCGCTCCATGCTGGTTTCCAGTTGCTGGATGCGCGATTGCTGCACCTCAGCCTGGCGACGCGGTTCGGCGGAGCGCAGGTTGAAAGCGTCCCACTGCTCCTGCCAGCCGTGCATGGTGGTTTCGGATTCTTCCAGGGCGGCGGCGGCTTCTTCAGCAGCAGCGCTGGTGATTTCCTGCTCGGGGGTGAGCATGTCCAACTCCTCCCCAAGGGTCAGCAGCAAGGTGCGGTCATGCCCCAGGTGGGATTCGGTTTCCAGGCGCGCCCGTTCCGCTTCCTTCAAGTCATCCTGCAACTGGCGCAAACGCTGCTGGCCGTGCTGGATGCTCTGCTCGACCCGCGCAATGTCACCGCCCACCGAATAGAAGCGTCCCTGCACCAGGTTGAAGCGCTCGGACAGGTCATGGTGACCGTCGCGCAGGCGCTCGATGCTCGCATCGGCATTGCGCTGCTCGGCCACCAGGGCCTCGAAGCTGATTTCCTGGGTGCCGATGATCGCTTCGCGCTGGCCCACCTGGTCATTCAAGGCCTGCCAGCGCAGCGCCGAAAGCTGCGCCTTGAGCTGGCGTTCTTCGCCTTTGTATTCCTGGTATTTTTCGGCGGCCTGGGCCTGGCGGTGCAAGCGCTCCAACTGGCGCTCCAGCTCTTCACGCAGGTCGGTCAGGCGTGCCAGGTTCTCGTGGGTGCGGCGGATGCGGTTTTCAGTCTCGCGACGGCGCTCCTTGTACTTGGAGATGCCGGCCGCTTCCTCGATAAAGTTGCGCAAGTCCTCAGGCTTGGCTTCGATCAGCTTGGAGATCATGCCCTGCTCGATGATCGAGTAGCTGCGCGGGCCCAGGCCGGTGCCGAGGAAGATGTCGGTAATGTCCCGGCGGCGGCACTTGGTGCCGTTGAGGAAGTAACTGTTCTGGCTGTCGCGCGTCACTTTGCGGCGGATGGAAATTTCCGCATACGCCGCATACTCGCCAATCAGCGTGCCGTCGGAGTTGTCGAACACCAGTTCGATGCTGGCCTGGCTTACCGGCTTGCGGCTGGTGGAGCCGTTGAAGATGACGTCGGTCATCGACTCGCCACGCAGGTTCTTTGCCGAGCTCTCGCCCATCACCCAACGGACGGCGTCGATGATGTTCGACTTGCCGCAACCATTAGGCCCGACCACTGCCGCCATATTACTGGGGAAGTTCACCGTGGTCGGGTCGACGAAGGATTTGAACCCCGCCAGTTTGATGCACTTGAGACGCACGCTTAGGCGTCCGCCAGGGCTGCGATGACCAACGTGGCACTGCGCTGGCAGTAAGCCGAGAGCACCTTTCGGATCTGCGGCAGGTCACGGGCAAGAACGGCGGCGAGCAGTTGCTCGAACAGCGCCAGGTACTCGCTCATGGACGCCTTGCGCTGATCCAGGGCCAGGTAATAGGCACGGTTCATCGCCGGCTGCAGGTTCTCGACTGTTTCCTGCAAGTACGGGTTATTGGCGAAAGGGTACGCGGCGCGCATCACGTTGAAGCACTCTTCGACAAAGGCACGGATGTCCTGGCGTTCGAAGTTGCTCACCAGGCGTTGCTGGATCTGTATGAACGGCGCCATGTCGGCCTGGGTCTGCCAACCGTCGGCAACCGCATTGCCCAGCAGGATGTACAGCTCGCTCATCAGTGTGCACAGGCTCTGCACCTTGTGCGCGGTGAGTTCGGTGACGTGGGCTCCACGGCGCGGCAGGATGGCAATCAAATGCCGCCGCTCAAGGATCAGCAAGGCTTCGCGCACGGAGCCACGGCTGACATTGAGTGCCAGCGTGACTTTCTGCTCCTGGATCCGCTCCCCAGGCTTAAGGTCGCCGCGGATAATGCGTTCGGCGAGGTGGTGAGCGATTTGCTCGGCGAGACTGTCCGGCGCCTTGAACGTCATGTTTTCCCTTCAAAATCTTCTATCGGTACAAGGGCGGCAGTGTAGCGCAATCGCTGGGCCCACAACGCCGAATTTGGCATGAAATAAGCAGACGATAAAGCCCAGGCGCCGCTGAAAACGGTGGTTACAGGGATATGAACCATAATCAAAGGTGTTGCAATCGCACTTTCTTGACCCTTAGGTCAGAAAATCATTGACCGAAAAGTCAGACATGACTAGATTCGGCGCAAAGCGGTTAACAACAATAATGAGTCTGCGAGGCCTTCCGTGATCCAGTTTTTACTTAACCAGGAACTCCGTAGCGAGCATGCCCTGGACCCGAACCTGACTGTGCTCAACTACCTGCGTGAGCACCTGGGCAAATCCGGTACCAAGGAAGGCTGCGCCAGCGGTGACTGTGGCGCCTGCACCGTGGTGGTCGGCGAACTGCATAGTGACGAACAGGGCGCCGAGCAGATTCGCTATCGCAGCCTCAATTCGTGCCTGACCTTTGTCTCGTCCCTGCACGGCAAGCAACTGATCACTGTCGAAGACCTCAAGCACCAGGGTCAACTGCACAGCGTGCAACAGGCCATGGTCGAGTGCCATGGCTCGCAGTGTGGTTTCTGCACGCCTGGTTTTGTGATGTCGCTGTTCGCCCTGCAAAAGAACAGCGACGCCCCGGACAGTGCCAAGGCCCACGAAGCCCTGGCCGGCAACCTGTGCCGCTGTACCGGCTACCGCCCGATCCTGGCCGCCGCCGAACAAGCCTGCTGCAACAAACCCCAGGACCAGTTCGACAGCCGCGAGGCGCAGACCATCGCCCGCCTCAAGGCCATCGCGCCGACCCAGACCGGTGAGCTGAACAGCGGCGATAAACGCTGCCTGGTGCCCCTGACCGTCGCCGACCTGGCCGACCTCTACGACGCCTACCCTCAAGCCCGGCTGCTGGCCGGCGGCACCGACCTGGCGCTGGAAGTCACCCAGTTCCACCGGGTGCTGCCGGTGATGATCTACGTCGGCAACATTGAGGCCATGAAGCGCATCGAGACCTTTGACGACCGCCTGGAAATCGGCGCCGCCACCGCCCTCTCCGACTGCTACGGCGCACTGCACCACGAATACCCGGACTTCGGCGACCTGCTGCACCGCTTCGCCTCCTTGCAAATCCGCAACCAGGGCACCCTCGGCGGCAACATCGGCAACGCCTCGCCGATCGGTGACTCGCCGCCGCTGCTGATCGCCCTCGGCGCGCAGATCGTGCTGTGCAAGGGCAACGTGCGCCGTACCCTGGCCCTGGAAGACTATTTCATCGACTACCGCGTCACCGCCCGCCAGGACAGCGAGTTCATCGAGAAAATCATCGTGCCCAAGGGCCACGCGCTGTTTCGCGCCTACAAGGTTTCCAAACGCCTGGACGATGACATTTCTGCGGTGTGCGCAGCCTTCAACCTGAAGATCGACAACGGGGTGATCAGCGATGCCCGTGTCGCCTTCGGCGGTATGGCGGCCACGCCCAAACGTGCGAAACACTGTGAAACGGTACTGATCGGCGCCACCTGGAACGCCGCCACCGTGGAGAACGCCTGCGCCGCCCTGGCCGAGGACTTCACCCCGCTGTCGGACTTCCGGGCGAGCAAGGAATACCGCCTGCTCAGCGCACAGAACCTGCTACGCAAATACTTCATCGAACTGCAAACGCCACACATCGAGACTCGGGTGACCGCTTATGTCTAACCATCACGCCGTGGTAAAAACCCAAGCCGAAATGGCCGAACTGTTTGCCCAGGACCTTACGAGCGGAGTCGGGCGCAGCGTCAAGCACGACAGCGCCGCCAAACACGTGTCGGGCGAAGCGCAATACATCGATGACCGCCTGGAATTCCCCAATCAGCTACACCTGTATGCGCGCATGTCCGACCGCGCCCACGCCAAAATCCTCAGTATCGACACCGCGCCCTGCTACGCCTTCGAGGGTGTGCGCATCGTCATCACCCACGAAGACGTGCCGGGCCTGAAAGACATCGGCCCGCTGATGCCCGGCGACCCGTTGCTGGCCATCGACACCGTGCAGTTCGTCGGCCAGGTGGTGCTGGCCGTGGCCGCCCGCGACCTGGAAACCGCGCGCAAGGCCGCCATGGCGGCGGTGATCGAATACGAAGACCTGGAACCGGTGCTGGATGTGGTCGAGGCCTTTCGCAAAAAACATTTCGTACTGGACAGCCACACCCACCAGCGCGGTGATTCGGCAGGCGCCCTGGCGAGCGCGAAAAACCGTATCCAGGGCACCCTGCATATCGGCGGCCAGGAACACTTCTACCTGGAAACCCAGATCTCTTCGGTGATGCCCACCGAAGACGGCGGCATGATCGTCTACTGCTCCACCCAGAACCCCACCGAAGTGCAGAAGCTGGTGGCCGAAGTCCTCGACGTGTCGATGAACAAGATCGTCGTTGATATGCGCCGCATGGGCGGTGGGTTTGGCGGCAAGGAAACCCAGGCCGCCAGCCCTGCATGCCTGTGTGCGGTGGTGGCGCGCCTGACCGGCCAGCCGACCAAGATGCGCCTGCCGCGCGTCGAAGACATGCTGATGACCGGCAAGCGCCACCCCTTCTATATCGAATACGACGTGGGCTTCGACGACAGCGGGCGTCTGCATGGGATCAATCTGGACCTGGCAGGTAACTGCGGCTGTTCGCCGGACCTGTCCAACTCGATTGTCGACCGTGCGATGTTCCACTCCGACAACTCGTATTACCTGGGCGATGCCACGGTCAATGGCCATCGCTGCAAGACCAACACCGCGTCCAACACCGCGTACCGTGGCTTCGGTGGCCCGCAAGGCATGGTGGCCATCGAGGAAGTGATGGACGCCATCGCCCGCCATCTGGCGCTGGACCCACTGGCCGTGCGCAAGGCCAACTACTACGGCAAGACCGAACGCAACGTCACCCATTACTACCAGACCGTCGAGCACAACATGCTCGAAGAAATGACTGCCGAACTGGAAGCCAGCAGCCAATACGCCGAGCGCCGCGAAGCCATTCGCCGCTATAACGCCAACAGCCCGATCCTGAAAAAAGGCCTGGCGCTGACCCCGGTCAAGTTCGGCATTTCGTTTACCGCCAGCTTCCTCAACCAGGCCGGCGCCTTGATCCATATCTACACCGACGGCAGCATCCACTTGAACCACGGCGGCACCGAAATGGGCCAGGGTTTGAACATCAAGGTCGCGCAAGTGGTGGCCGAGATCTTCCAGGTGGAAATCGACCGGGTGCAGATCACCGCGACCAACACCGACAAGGTGCCCAACACCTCGCCGACCGCCGCATCCAGCGGCGCCGACCTCAACGGCAAGGCCGCGCAGAATGCCGCCGAGACCATCAAGCAGCGCCTGGTGGAATTTGCCGCGCGCAAGTACGACGTCAGCGAGGCGGATGTTGAGTTCCACAACGGCCATGTGCGGGTGCGTGAGCAGATCCTGACCTTTGAGGAACTGATCCAGCAGGCGTATTTCGCCCAGATCTCGCTGTCGAGCACCGGGTTCTACAAAACCCCGAAAATCTTCTATGACCGCAGCCAGGCACGAGGGCGGCCGTTCTACTACTTCGCCTTCGGCGCGGCCTGCTGCGAAGTGATCGTCGATACCCTGACCGGTGAATACAAGATGCTGCGCACCGACATCCTCCATGATGTGGGCGCCTCGCTGAACCCGGCCATCGATATCGGCCAGGTCGAGGGCGGTTTTATCCAGGGCATGGGCTGGCTGACCATGGAAGAGCTGGTGTGGAACAACAAGGGCAAGCTGATGACCAACGGCCCGGCCAGCTACAAGATCCCGGCGGTGGCGGACATGCCGCTGGATTTGCGGGTGAAGCTGGTGGAAAACCGCAAGAACCCGGAGGACACGGTGTTCCACTCCAAGGCCGTGGGCGAGCCGCCGTTCATGCTCGGGATTGCCTCGTGGTGCGCGATCAAGGATGCGGTGGCGAGCCTGGGTGACTATCGCCATCAACCGAAGATCGATGCGCCGGCCACGCCGGAGCGGGTGTTGTGGGGGTGCGAGCAGATGCGCCAGTTGCAGGCGGCGAAGGCGGTTGAGGCACAGGCCGAGATGGCTTCGCTCTAGACCGAGGTGCTGCCTTCGCGAGCAAGCCCGCTCCCACATTTGGAATGCATTCCCCTGTGGGAGCGGGCTTGCTCGCGAAGACGGCCGAACTGACAACAGAAATGTTGAGGTAGACATGAACAACTGGATCAGCGCCCTCGCCAACCTGCAAACCCAGGGCGAACCCTGCGTGCTGGTGACCATCATCGAAGAGCTCGGTTCCACGCCGCGCAATTCAGGCTCCAAGATGGTGGTCAGCGCCAGTCACACCTTCGACACCATCGGCGGCGGCCACCTGGAATACAAGGCGATGCAGATCGCCCGCGACATGCTCGTGCGTGGCCAGCACAACACCCACCTGGAGCGCTTCAGCCTGGGGGCCAGCCTCGGCCAATGCTGTGGCGGCGTGACCGTGCTGCTGTTCGAGCCCATGGGCCAGGTGCAGGCACAGATTGCCGTATTCGGCGCCGGCCATGTCGGTCGCGCGCTGGTGCCGCTGCTGGCGAGCCTGCCGTGCCGGGTACGCTGGATTGACTCGCGGGAGCAGGAATTCCCGGAGCATATCCCCCAGGGCGTGCGTAAAATCGTCAGCGAAGAGCCGGTGGATGAAATTGCCGATCTGCCCGCCGGCAGTTATTGCATCGTCATGACCCACAATCATCAGCTCGACCTGGAACTGACCGCCGCCCTGCTCAAGCGCAATGATTTTGCCTACTTCGGCCTGATCGGCTCGCAGACCAAGCGCGTCAAGTTTGAACACCGCCTGCGCGAGCGCGGCTTCGAGGCCGCACAGTTGCAACGCATGCGCTGCCCCATGGGCCTCACCGAGGTGAAGGGCAAATTGCCGGTGGAAATCGCCATCTCCATCGCCGGCGAGATCATCGCCACCTATAACGCCAACTTCGGCCTGCACACCGCGAGTGCCGAACCCATTGCCAAACTGCTGCCGGCTTCGCGCCGCAGCCAAGCTATCAATTGAGACGACCATGCCTTTGACTCGCAAAGCCTACCGTGCTGCCATCCTGCACAGCCTCGCCGACCCTGCCATCGTCGGGATCGAAGCCTCCTATGAGTATTTCGAAGACGGCCTGCTGGTGATCGACAACGGCCAGATCAGTGCCCTGGGGCATGCCAGCGACCTGCTGCCGACGCTGGACGCCGATATCGAAATCACCCATTACCAGGATGCGCTGATCACCCCCGGCCTGATCGACACCCATATCCACCTGCCGCAAACCGGCATGGTTGGTGCCTACGGCGAACAACTGCTGGATTGGCTGAACACCTATACCTTCCCTTGCGAAAGCCAGTTCGCCGACAAGGCCCACGCCGAAGAAGTCGCGGATATCTTTATCAAGGAACTGCTGCGCAACGGCACCACCACCGCCCTGGTGTTCGGCAGCGTGCATCCGCAATCGGTAAATTCATTCTTTGAAGCGGCCGAGAAGCTCGACCTGCGCATGATCGCCGGCAAGGTGATGATGGACCGCAATGCGCCGGACTACCTGACCGACACCGCCGAATCCGGCTACCAGGAAAGCAAGGCGCTGATCGAGCGCTGGCACGGCAAGGGCCGTTTGCACTATGCGGTGACGCCGCGCTTCGCGCCTACCAGCACACCTGAACAGTTGACCCTCGCCGGGCAGTTGCTGGGGGAATATCCAGACCTGTACATGCAGACCCACATCAGTGAAAACCTGCAGGAAGTGCAATGGGTCAAGGAACTGTTCCCGGAGCGCAGTGGCTACCTGGACGTGTACGACCACTACAAGCTGCTGGGGGAGCGTTCGGTATTCGCCCATGGCGTACACCTGTGCGACGACGAGTGCGCGCGGCTGGCCGAAGCCGGTTCGGCGGTGGCGTTCTGCCCGACATCGAACTTCTTCCTCGGCAGCGGTTTGTTCAACCTGCCGATGGCCGAGAAGCACCAGCTCAATGTAGGCCTGGGCACGGACGTGGGGGGCGGCACCAGCTTCTCGCTGCTACAGACGCTGAACGAAGCCTACAAGGTCATGCAATTGCAGGGCGCACGCCTGAGCCCGTTCAAATCGCTGTACCTGGCGACCCTGGGCGGTGCAAAAGCGCTGCGCCTGGAAGACAAGATCGGCACCCTGCAGCCGGGCACCGATGCGGACTTTTTGGTACTGGACTACAACGCCACGCCGCTGCTCAGCTATCGCTTGAAGCAGGCCAATAACATTGCCGAGACGTTGTTTGTGTTGATGACGCTGGGGGATGATCGGGCAGTGATGCAAACCTATGCAGCGGGCAATCTGGTACACCAGCGCTGATCCAGAGAACACCACAAAACCCTGTAGGAGCTGGCTTGCCAGCTCCTACAGTTTGATCGGGTTTACAGCTTGATCGACGAGCGACTCGGCTTCTTGGTCTGCAGCAAATGCGAGAACACCGCATGCAAATCATCCGACGCACTTTCCTCATCGAGGTTGAGCTTGCTGTCGATGTGATCCATGTGATGCATCATCAGGTCCACCGCCAGCACCGCATCCCGAGCTTCGATCGCGTCGATCAACTGGGTGTGCTCATCGTAGGAACAGTGTGAGCGGTTGCCGCTTTCATACTGGGCGATGATCAGCGAGGTCTGGGACACCAGGCTGCGCTGGAAGCTGATCAGCGGTGCATTCTTCGCCGCCTCGGCCAGCTTGAGGTGGAACTCGCCAGAAAGCCGGATGCCGGCCCCACGATCACCGCGTGAGAAGCTGTCGCGCTCATCATTGACCATCTGACGCAGCGCGGCCAATTCTTCGGCCGTGGCATGTTGCACCGCCAATTCGGTGATGGCCCGCTCTACCAGGCGCCGCGCCATGAACACTTGGCGGGCCTCCTCGACACTCGGGCTGGCTACCACGGCGCCACGATTGGGGCGCAGCAACACCACACCTTCATGGGCCAGGCGCGAGAGTGCACGGCGAATGATAGTGCGGCTGACGCCAAAGATTTCGCCCAGTGCCTCTTCACTCAATTTGGTGCCGGGCGCCAGGCGTTGTTCGAGGATGGCCTCGAAGATATGCGCGTAGACGATATCGTCCTGGGTTCCACTGCGACCGGCCTTACCGGCTCGCGGCTGTTTCTTGAGGGGCTGCAACTGTTCGTTCATGGGCACTCGGGTCGGGAGAACGGCGGCGAATTGACGTTGACTGTAATACGGCACAGAGGGTCGCTGGCAAGTATCGCGTAAAAACAGCGCACATTGTACACAACCCGTTGCGCCAACACACTGTACGGCTGTTTGCGTAGCCGGCTGTATTGCAACAGTCAGTTACGTTTGAGTTTAGGCTTGATTCCACGATTTCCCACAATCATCAATCACCCCCCCCCTGTAGGAGCGAGCTTGCTCGCGAAGAACCCGAGAGCGCCGCGTTCCTCCAGAATGCCCGTGTCATCGTTGACGGTCTTCGCCGGCAAGCCGGCTCCTACAGGGTGCCGGGTACAAGGAAGACTTTTCCATGACCGACGCGACCCAGGCGCCCCTGCGCCCTTTGGCCGATACTTCGCCTTCGGCCATCGTTGCCGGCTTCATCGCCATGATGACCGGCTACACCAGCTCCCTGGTGCTGATGTTCCAGGCCGGCCAGGCTGCCGGCCTCACCAGCGCACAGATTTCCTCGTGGATCTGGGCGATCTCCATCGGCATGGCGGTGTGCAGCATCGGCCTGTCCCTGCGTTACCGCACGCCGATCACTATCGCCTGGTCGACCCCAGGCGCAGCACTGTTGATCACCAGCCTGGGCGGGGTCAGCTATGGCGAAGCCATCGGCGCCTACATCACCTGCGCGGTACTGGTGACGATCTGCGGCCTCACCGGCAGCTTTGAAAAGCTGGTGAAGAAGATTCCCGCCTCGCTTGCCGCCGCGCTGCTGGCCGGGATTCTGTTCAAGATCGGCAGCGAGATTTTCGTCGCCGCGCAGCACCGCACTGCCCTGGTGCTGGGCATGTTCTTCACCTATCTGATCATCAAGCGCCTGTCGCCCCGTTATGCGGTGCTGGCCGCCCTGCTGATCGGCACCGCCTTGTCCGGGCTGATGGGGCTGCTGGATTTCAGCGGGTTCAGCCTGGAAGTGGCGACGCCGGTATGGACCACCCCACACTTTTCCCTGGCCGCGACCATCAGCATCGGCATCCCGCTGTTTGTGGTGGCGATGACCTCGCAGAACATGCCAGGGATCGCGGTATTGCGCGCCGACGGCTACAACGTGCCGGCCTCGCCGCTGATCACCACCACGGGCCTGGCCTCGCTGGTGCTGGCCCCGTTCGGCTCCCACGGTATCAACCTGGCCGCGATCAGCGCCGCTATCTGCACCGGGTCGCATGCCCATGAGGACCGCAACAAGCGCTATACCGCGGCGGTCTGGTGCGGGATTTTCTACGGGTTTGCCGGAGTGTTTGGCGCCACGCTGGCGGCCTTGTTCGCAGCGCTGCCCAAGGAGCTGGTGCTGTCGATCGCCGCATTGGCGTTGTTTGGCTCGATCATCAATGGCCTGAGCATTGCCATGAATGAGCCCAAGGAACGGGAAGCCGCGCTGGTCACCTTTATGGTCACGGCGTCGGGGTTGACGCTGTTTTCCATCGGTTCGGCATTCTGGGGGATTGTCGCGGGGGTGTTGACGCTGGTGATTCTGAACTGGCGCAAGGCCTGATAATTACCCTGAAACGAAAAAGCGACCCGGGCGGGTCGCTTTTTCATGACATCAGACAGCCGGGTTGATCGGCTTTTCTGGGTGCCAGGCGTCCAGCAGTTCGCTGACTTCAACGCGGGTCAGCTCTGGGCGAGCCTTGAGCCACGCTTCAACAGCTGCACGCTGCTCAGCGGTAACCGAACCACGGGTGGCTTTGCAAACCAGACCGAAGTCGTCGCCGCCCACGTAGTCCAGGCCATTGCCATCCATCGCTTCGGTCAGGAAGGCGTCGAGGAAAGCGTCAACCGCTTCGTCGTCCAAACCTTCTTTGAAATCCAGGTTCAGTTCGAAACCCAGCTCTTGAAATTCATCAACGCACAGTTTTTTGCGCAGACGCCGGGAACGATTAGTCGCCATTGGAACAATCCTCTTAAGTATTAACGGCCGGCACTCTACCAGTTTAAGGCGGCAATTGCCCGGCTATCCAAGACGGGTGGCATGAACCCGCGAAAAAAACCATCATTTGCAGCTATCGTTGAGGCACAAGTAGCCCCACCTTGGGGCATAATGCCGACACTTTCATGACCACTGGGGGATTTTCTTACATAACCCCCGCCATATTCACCCTCCTCAGCAGTAGGGTCTTACTTCTTATGATCAAATCCTTGCGTCCATTGTTACTCGCCAGTTTCCTTTTGCCCCTGGCGCTCTCCGTCACCGCTGCCCCGATCAATACCACCCTGCCACCTAAAGTCCAGGAAGCCCTGCAGAAAGCCAAACTGCAAAACAATGCGCTGTCCCTGGTGATGATTCCGCTCAATGGGCCCGGCACCGCCACGGTGTTCAACGCCGACGTTTCGGTCAACCCGGCTTCGACCATGAAGCTGGTCACCACCTACGCCGCCCTGGAAATGCTCGGGCCCAACCATCAGTGGAAAACCGAGTTCTACACCGACGGCACTCTCAGCGGCGGTGTCCTGCGGGGCAACCTGTACCTCAAGGGCGGCGGTGACCCCAAGCTGAACATGGAGAAACTCTGGCTGCTGATGCGTGACCTGCGTGCCAATGGCGTACAGCAAGTCACCGGCGACCTGGTGCTTGACCGCGGCTTCTTTATCCAGCCGCAACTGCCAGAGTTCAACGACGACGGCAACGACGCGAACAAGCCATTTCTGGTCAAGCCGGACGCCCTGCTGGTCAACCTCAAGGCCCTGCGCTTCGTGACCCGCAATGATTCAGGAAGGGTGTTGGTCTCGGTCGAACCGCCGATTGCCAGCATCCAGATCGACAATCAGGTCAAAGCCACCAACGCCAAGCAATGCACCGGTGACGTGCGCTACAACCCGGTCACTGCCGCCGATGGCAGCGTCACCGTGACGGTCAGCGGCCAGTTGGGCGACGGCTGCAGCTCGCAGACGTATCTGTCGCTGCTCGACCATGCCACCTACACCGCCGGTGCCGTGCGGGCGATCTGGAAAGAGCTGGGTGGCACTATCCAGGGCCGCGACGTGCTGGCCCCAGTGCCGAAAACCGCCAAGGTCCTGGCCCGGGCGTTCTCCCCGGACCTGGCGGAGATCATCCGCGACATCAACAAATACAGTAACAACACCATGGCCCAGCAACTGTTCCTCAGCCTCGGCGCGCAATACCGCACCGATGCCGACGGCGACGACGCCAGGGCCGCCCAGCGCGTGGTTCGTCAGTGGCTGGCGAAAAAGGGCATTACCGCACCGCACCTGGTGATGGAAAACGGCTCCGGCCTGTCCCGTGCCGAGCGCGTGAGCGCCCGGGAAATGGCGACCATGCTGCAAGCCGCCTGGAGAAGCCCGTATGCCGCAGAGTTCATCAGCTCGATGCCGATTGCCGGCAGTGACGGCACCATGCGCAAGCGCCTGAAAACCACGGCCCTGCGCGGCGAAGCCCACGTCAAGACTGGCACCCTGAACACGGTGCGTGCGATTGCCGGCTTCAGCCGTGACAACAATGGCAATACCTGGGCGGTAGTGGCGATTCTCAACGATCCGAAGCCGTGGGGTGCATCGTCGGTGCTGGACCAGGTGCTGCTGGATCTGTATCGCCAGCCGAAGCTGGCGGCCGCGGCTCCGGGTCTATAGAACGGTTGGCTTACCCACCTTTAAAAACCGCTACGGACTAAATGTGGGAGCGGGCTTGCTCGCTCCCACATTAGGTATGCGGCGCTCACGCAGGCAAGCGTTCTGCCTCAACCCGGTCCCGCCCCGCCTGCTTGGCCGCATACACCGCCGAGTCCGCGCGCAGCAACAAGCCATCCACCCCCTCATCAATACGCCAACTGGCCACGCCGAAGCTGGCCGTCACTGTCCCGACATTCTCGATCGGCGTACTGCGCAACACTTCCCACAATTCAACCGCCAGGCTGTAGGCCTGCGCGCCATCGGTGTTCGGGCACAGCACCATGAATTCTTCGCCGCCCAGGCGGCAGAACACATCGCTACGGCGCAAGCGCTGGGCGATTCGCCGGCACAGCTCCTGCAATACCCCATCCCCTACTGCGTGCCCATGCTGGTCATTGATGCGCTTGAAGTGATCAATATCCAGCATGATCACCGCCAATGTGCCCGAGGTACGCCGAACCCGACTCATCTCGGCCTTCAATCGGTCCTGGAAGTAGCGACGATTATGGATACCCGTCAACGAGTCGGTGATGGACAGCGCGCGCAGCTCTTCCTCCACCCGCTTGAGATCGGAGATATCCGACACATAGCCATGCCATAACGTACCGCCGCCGGGTAATTCTTCCGGCGTCGCCTCGCCACGGATCCAGCGCAGGCCCCGGCCTGGTAGTTGCACCCGATATTCTTCACGCCATTGGCTCAATTGCAGCGCTGACAAGCGGATGGACGCACGGATGCGTTCAGCGTCCAGAGGATGAATGCGTTCGAAGACTTGCTTGGCATCCTGCTGCAGCAGCCCCGGATCGATTTCATAGATATCGCGAATGCCGTCGCTGGCGTAGATAAACCGCCAGTTATCGTTGGGCTCCAGGGTGAACTGGAAGATCCCGCCCGGCACATGGGCACTGAGTTTTTTCAACAGGCGATCCCGCGCCGCCAGGGCCTCATAGGCGCGCTTCTGCTCGGTGACATCCAGGCAGATCGCCAGGTGCCCGATCCACAGGCCATGATCGTCAAGCAATGCCGTTGCCAGCATATTCACGGTCAACTGGCTGCCATTGTGGCGCACCAACGTCCATTCCCGAGCTTCATGCAGGCTGTCGGAGCCCTCCACCAGCATCGCCTGGCCTGGCATGATGCGTTTACCGAGGACCTGGCTCAACTGCGCGGCCCGGGCCTCCAGCTCGGGTGCCAGGTGCAGGCTTTCGAGGGTCATGTGGCCGAGCACCTGCTCGGCCTGGTAACCCAACATCTGCTCGGCACCTGCATTGAAGGTATTGATCACGCCGCGCAGGTCCGTGGCAATGATCGCCACCTGGGTCGCGGCGTTGAGCACACTGCGCAACTGGGCGTGGGCCCCGCGCAATTCATACTCGCGCTGATGCAATTGCCCCGTGCGCTGCTGCACCAGCCGCACCGCCCGCTGACGCTGGCTGACCAGTACGTAGAGCAAGGCACTGAGCAGCAGACTGAGCAAACTGCCCATGGCCAGGATGCTGGTGACCGAGGAACGATTGGCCTGCTCAAACACCTGGCTGGGGCGCAGGCTCAGGGCGTAGACATGATCGCCCAGGGTCAGCCGGCGGATCGCCTTCAGGCTGCTATCGCCCACCGCATTGTCCGACTCATACAGCACCCGCTGTTGCGTATCTGAGGTATCGACAATCTGCATCACCAGGTTGTCCCGCGAGGGCTTGGGCAAACCGTCGGCCACCAATTGGCGCATGCTGATCACCGCCATGACAAAACCATAGGGTTCGCTGTAGGGCATTTGCGCGGTGGGCGGTCGCGTGACCGGAGCGACCAGCAACACCCCCGTGGCATACGCCGGTTCCACCCCCACCAGCGACATGGGCTGGGACACCGCAATGGCCCCGGAACGGTATGCGCGCTCTATCGTCGAGCGGCGCAGTGGCTGGGAGAGCAGGTCAAACCCCAAGGGTGAGCCGAGCAGGCTCTGGGTCTGGCTGTACAACACCGGCACGTATTCGTCGCGCTCGCCCGCAGGCACAAGGGTCCCGGCTTCGTTCAGCTCGCGAATGGAAAACGCCATGCCACGCTGGAGTGACACCTGTTGCTCGAAAGCCTGGCGCTGATCGTGAAAGATACGTGGCGCCCAGGCGTAGGCACGCGCACGCAACAGCAGCGGTTGGGCGAACCCATCGTAATCTTCGCGGGAAACATTATGGGAGTTGACGAAAAAGCGTCGCAGGCTGCCAAGGCGCTGTTCCTGGTCTTCAAAACGCTCTTCCAGACGAGTGTAGCGCTCATTGACCAGCAACTGGAACCGCTGGCGAACCTGCTGCTGATAAACATCGGCCGTGGTCAGCGCCAGCACGGCGGTGAGTGCCACCCCCACCAGCAAGACCACCAATGCCACCAGCCAAGCCGACGCCTGTTCGCTGATAAATCCCAGTATTTTCGGGCGGACGGCTTGCAACGGCATAGGCAAAACTCGAAACACCAGCGTGCAGGAGCGCCACTTTGGCTAGGTGATTAGTTATAGCCATCGGGTCCAGTTTTGACCAGTGCAAAAAAGCCGCAAGCCCGGAAAAATCCAGGCCTGCAGCATCAAGGTCGATCAGCGTGCGGTGATTTTCCAGGCACGATGGATTTTCGCGTTACGGGCAAAATCCGGATCAATGGTTTTATCGCTGATTTCCTCGACGGCATAGCGCTCGCCCAGGTTGTCTTCCAACTGGAACTTGCGGAAGTTGTTGGAGAAATACAACACCCCGCCTGGCGCCAGACGCGCCATGGCCAAGTCGAGCAGTTGCACGTGATCGCGTTGAACGTCGAACACGCCTTCCATGCGCTTGGAGTTGGAGAAGGTCGGCGGGTCAATGAAGATCAGGTCGAACTCATCACGGCTGGCTTCCAGCCAGGCCATCACGTCACCCTGCTCCAGGCGATTCTTGTCAGAGAAGCCATTGAGCGACAGGTTGCGGCGCGCCCAGTCCAGGTAGGTTTTCGACAAGTCGACGCTGGTGGTGCTGCGCGCACCGCCCTTGGCCGCGTGCACACTGGCGGTGGCGGTGTAGCAATACAGGTTGAGGAAGCGCTTGCCGGCGGCTTCTTTCTGGATGCGCATGCGCATCGGGCGGTGATCGAGGAACAGGCCGGTATCCAGGTAGTCGGTCAGGTTGACCAGCAGCTTCACCCCGCCTTCGCTGACCTCAGTGAACTTGCCCTGGGCGCTCTGGCGCTCGTACTGCTTGGTGCCACTCTGGCGCTCGCGGCGCTTGACCACCACACGGCTCTTGTCGATGTTCAACGCCTGGGGAATCGCGGCCAGGGCATCAAACATGCGCGCCGAGGCTTTTTCCGGGTCGATGGACTTGGGCGCCACGTATTCCTGCACATGCACCCAGTCGTGGTACAGGTCAATAGCCATGGAGTATTCCGGCATATCGGCATCGTACACACGGTAGCAATCGACACCTTCGCGCTTGGCCCACTTGCCCAGCAGCTTGAGATTCTTTTGCAGGCGGTTGGCAAACATCTGCCCACCTTCGCTCAAGCGCGCCTGTTCGACCACCGGAGCCGGTGCCGGTACAGGTTTGATCGGGTTACCGTTCTTGTTGTACTGACGCTCTTGCGGCTCGGTCGGGGCCTGATCGTAAGCGGCTTGCTCACGTTCGGCCTGACGCTGTTCCGGGGTACGACGCTCGCCAGTGACGAACTGGTCCGGGTTGACCTTGATCAGCAGCAGCTTGCACGGCAAGGCGCCGTTCCAGAACGAATACTGCTTGTGGCTGCGGATGCCCATGCGCTTGCCCAGGTCCGGGGCGCCGGTGAACACCGCCGCCTCCCAGCCCATGCACGCCTGGCGCAGACGCTCGCCGAGGTTCTGGTAGAGGTACAGCAGGCTGGCTTCATCACCCAGGCGCTCGCCGTACGGCGGGTTGCAGATGACCAGGCCTTTCTGGTTCTGGTCCGGGCGCGGTTCGAAGGTGCCGACTTCGCCCTGGTAGATCTTGATCCAGTGGCTCAGGCCGGCGCGCTCGATGTTGTTGCGCGCGGGCTGGATCAAGCGCGGGTCAGCTTCGTAGCCACGGATCCACAGTGGTGGCTTGTTCATGCCGATGGCCGCACGCTCGCTGGCCTCGGTATGCAGTTTTTTCCACAGGGCTGGCACGTGACCGAGCCAGGCGGTGAAGCCCCACTGCTCGCGATTGAGGTTGGGCGCCATGTCGGCGGCAATCATCGCACCCTCCACCAGGAAGGTACCGACGCCGCACATCGGGTCCGTCAGTGCGCCGTTTTCTGCAGCAATGCGCGGCCAGCCGGCACGAATCAGAATCGCCGCCGCGAGGTTTTCCTTCAACGGCGCTGCACCTTGCTGCAGGCGGTAGCCGCGCTGGTGCAGGCTGTGGCCGGACAGGTCGAGGGAGAGGATCGCTTCGCCACGGTCCAGGCGCAGGTGAATGCGCAGGTCGGGGTTGATCTTGTCGATGGACGGGCGTTCGCCGGTCGGGGTGCGCAGCTTGTCGACAATCGCATCCTTGACCTTCAGCGCGCCGAAGTGGGTATTGTCGATGCCCGAGCCATGGCCGCTGAATTCCACCGCGAGGGTGCCATCCGGGACCATATGGTCTTGCCATTCGATATCCAGCACGCCGTGGTACAGGTCTTCGGCATCCTTCATCGGGAAGCGCTTGAGTACCAATAACACGCGGTTGGCCAGGCGCGACCAGAGGCACAGGCGGTAGGCGGTTTCCATGTCGGCCATGCCGCGCACGGCCGAGGTGTGCTCGCGGGCGTCTTCAAGGCCAAGCCCGACGGCTTCCTCGATCAGCAGGCCTTCGAGGCCCTTGGGGCAGGTGAGGAAGAGTTCGTAACGGTCCGACATGGGCATTCCAGGCTTTTCAGCAATAAATGAACGGGCGACGCATCGCGCGTTCGGTTTTCAATCAAGCGCTTTTCTTGAAGAGCGCTCGCGTGGCACGAATGTGTGCCGTTCCACCCCGGTGTCCAGACCTGTAGGCCTTGATTGCCAGGGCAGAGAGATAATTCGCGCAACAAAAGGAAATATTCCGACCCTTCGTCGAATAATAACCGACTGCAAGCGGCGGGTATTCTCACTAAAGGATTAAACCCATCCTCTTTACAGGGCACATCATAGCTGGCTTTGCCCAATAAATGGGGCGAAAAGCCATCCCAGCTTATGGCTATAGCATCGTTATCGTTACGTGCTTATGACAAAACGATCATTGAATCCATGTGACCTATTGGTTAGAACTCAACACAGGTCAGCGCCGCAACGACGCTGACACATCGGCTCGCCACGCCGGCAGCGAGCCACACCAACGGCAGAAAAACTCTGCCCGGCCTCGGATGAGGTCGAAGGATATCAAGACAGTCAACAAGTGAGGGAAACACCCTATGAGAAGACTTAAGCGTGATCCGTTGGAAAGAGCATTTTTACGCGGATATCAGTATGGCGTTCATGGCAAATCCCGTGAGCTTTGCCCATTTACTCTACCGTCGGTACGCCAGGCCTGGATTAACGGGTGGCGCGAAGGACGCGGCGACAACTGGGACGGTATGACCGGCACTGCGGGGATCCACAGACTCAACGAACTTCACGCCGTCGGCTAATCAGGGCACTTAATTCCGACAACCACCTTGAAGAATGTAACGACTTAACCACGCACGCCCCATCCGGGCGGCGGGCTTCGGCCCAGGGGCTCCTTCGAGGAGCCCTTTTTTATGGGTTCAGGATTTGGGCAAGGCCGCAATGGCGTCCACCGACTGGCGAATCAGCGCCGGCCCCTTGTAGATAAACCCGGAATACAACTGCACCAGGCTGGCCCCCGCAGCGATTTTCTCTGCTGCGTGCCGGCCTTCGGTGATCCCGCCCACGGCGATGATCGGCAGACGCCCGGCCAACTCGGCCGCCAGCACCTTGACGATATGGGTACTCTGGTCGCGTACCGGCGCACCGGACAGCCCACCGGCCTCATCACCGTAGGCCAGGCCTTCAACGCCTACACGGCTGAGCGTGGTGTTGGTGGCAATCACCGCATCCATCCCCGAATCCACCAGGGCCTGGGCCACCAGCACGGTTTCTTCGTCGCTCATGTCCGGGGCGATCTTGATCGCCAACGGCACACGCTTGCCATGCCGTACCGCCAGGTCTTCCTGGCGCTGGCGCAGGGCTTCGAGCAGTTGCTTGAGGGAATCGCCAAACTGCAGGCTGCGCAGGCCCGGGGTGTTGGGGGAACTGACGTTGACCGTTACATAGCTGGCATGGGCGTAAACCTTGTCCAGGCAAGTCAGGTAGTCATCCACCGCACGTTCAACCGGGGTATCGAAGTTCTTGCCGATGTTGATCCCCAGGATGCCCTTGTACTTGGCGGCCTGCACCCGTGACAGCAGATGGTCAACGCCCAGGTTGTTGAAGCCCATGCGATTGATGATCGCCTCGGCTTCCGGCAGGCGGAAAATGCGCGGCTTGGGATTGCCCGGCTGCGGACGCGGCGTGACCGTGCCGATCTCGACAAAACCGAACCCCAACTGCGCAAAGCCGTCGATGGCCGCGCCGTTCTTGTCCAGGCCAGCCGCCAGGCCAACCGGGTTGGGGAAATCGAGCCCCATCACCGAGACCGGCATTTTCGCCGGCGCCTTGCACACCAGGCCATTGAGCCCCAGGCGGCCGCCCGCGCCGATCAGGTCCAGGGACAGATCGTGGGAAGTTTCCGGGGAGAGTTTGAACAACAGCTGGCGGGCCAGGGTATACATGGGCGGGCTTGACTCGGATGGCGGCGAAAGGTGGCGGCGATTATAGCCGGGGTGGCGAGTCCGTGCGAGGCGTGACACACCGCCGGTCGATCATCCACTGCCATGGGCCATCAACTCTTCATAACGGCTCCAGATCTTCTGCGCATAACGCAGGCGCAGTGCATCACGCTCGGCCCCTGCCCCGGGCCCGACGTTATAGGCACCTACGGCGGTCCAGTTGTAGCCGAACTGCTTGATGAAGTCGGCCAGGATCGACGCCCCCACTTCCACCGACAGGCACGGCTCATCCAGCAACCGCTGCTCGGTAATCCCCTGCTTGAGCAGGCGCGGCAAATGAATGCTGTTGATTTGCATCAGGCCAATATCACGGGAGCCATTGGTATTGCTGTAGTTCATGGCCTCGGCGCGGTAGCCGGACTCTACGGCAGCAATCGCCTGCAACAGTTGCGGCTCGATATCGTATTGGCGAGCAGCCTCTGCCCAGCAATAAGCCCTGGCCTCACTTGCCACGCCCACGATGAACAGCAGCCCCAGCCAACAGGCCCGCTTCATGCCAGGTCGACATCCACTTCGGCGCCCCATCCACAGGCCGGGCAAAAACGCGGTGGTGTCCCCGCAGTTCGCGCTGCCTGGCCAGGCAGCTCAACCATCCGTACCCTGCCATTGAAGCGATAACCGCGGCCATACACCGTCGCAATCAAGCCCCGGTCACTCTGCAATTGCTTGCGCAACGAGTAGATGCACCGGGTCAGGGATTCTTCGGCGATATCGATATCGGGCCACACCTGCTCCAGCAACCAGTCCTTGGTGACCAGTATGCCGGGCGTGGCCAGCAAGAGGCGCAAGACATGACACTCTTTGGGTGGCAATTGAACATCGCGCCCTTGGGTGGTCAGCCTGCCATCCCCTTGCAACGTCCACTGCCCAAAGACGAGGGACGCCATCATCAAGCCCTCAATTGCAACAACCATTCAAACCTCTATACCTGTCTGCGGACATATCGCACCGCCTGGGAGATATCGCCACTATAAAAACCCGCAGCCAATTTCACGCTAGGAAAAAGCCCGCTGCTTCGAAGTTTTCCAGGAGTATCGCGTAGGACCTTTCGAAGCCTGTACGATACCAGCCCTTGCGCCTCGCTTTACTGCTCGGCTACCCGTGCAAATGCGCGTCGTACACGCTCGTACTGCTCGGTGCTCAGGGGGACCGAAGCGACGCGCCCCTCGACCACGGCAGGCGCAGGGTTATCCAGCTCAGTCACCAGCGTTTTGATAAGTTTCAACTGCTGTTCACTGCCCTTGATCAACAGGCTGTTGAGCTGCGGGTAGGCTATGACCGCAGCACCCGCACCGGCCTTGCGCCCAAGCTCGGCAAGCCGCCGCTCGACCATCGTCGCCATGCCGGGCACGGTGACCGTTTGCGCCCCTCTGTCGTACTGATGGTCCGCGACGTCAGCATTAAGCACCTGGACAACACCGACGCCGGGCAACGCCTGCCGGCGCGCTGGACGCTGGCGATCCATGAGTTGGGCCAGGCGCAATACGTGATCGACATAATTGGCAGGCCCGGACACATAAAACAATCGAGGACCGGCCTTGCGAATGGGGTAGCGCGCCTCGTCGAGTCCCGAGCGCCGCATGACTTTGCGCAACCGGTCGACAGTCATGTGCCGCAGGGTTACCCCGGAGCTCTTGGCCTCGCTGGCGTCGTAGAGATGCAGCACCTGGCCGTCGCTGTACCAGATCAGTTCGTGCTGCAACACCACGGTCTCCAGGACCGCTTGCGGGTCGGCAAAATCAAACTGCCCGGTAATACGCTTACCCGCCGCCAGCTTGCTGACCACGATGGGCTGGCCCAGGGGCACCGCGAGCCGGGAGAAGAAGCCCTGCAGGCTCTCGTTCCACACCAGGTAGGACTCGCCCGCCACAGGCAGGGCATTGAGCAGCAACAGCCCGCCAAGCAACCAGCGCTGCAAAAAGGCCCGGCAGGTCGCTGCGGCATATCGGTCAAGGAGCACGCGGGGGATTCCTGAATGGTCTTGCATGAAGGAGCGCCATAGTGAAAGGCCCCCGTAGTGCAATCTTGATGAAATTCTGACCTTCCAGTGCCCACTTGCACACCGTGGCATGTGCCTTGCTTTGCCTTGGCTATGGCGGCCCGTGCCAATGACGGAACGGGCGCAAAGACAAAGGCGTCGTTATCGGCAGGAGGCTTGCAAGCCACCCTACGGAACGACGCCTTTTTCACACAGAAGGTAGGTGTTGATGAGTGATCAGGTCGGCAACAGACAGGCAACCAATCCCCTGGCCTGGGTCAACGGCAGCGATGCCCCGGAAAAGAGCAGCCTCGACCTGGGCTTCATGGCCCTGAGCGACTGCGCTTCGCTGGTGGTCGCGGCGACACAGGGGTTTGCCCAACCGTACGGCCTGACATTGAACCTCAAGCGCCAGTCATCCTGGGCCGGCCTGCGGGACAAGCTGGTCAGCGGCGAACTGGACGCCGCCCACAGCCTGTACGGCCTGATCTATGCGGTCCACCTGGGCATCGGCGGCGTCGCTGCGACCGACATGGCGGTGCTGATGGGCCTGAACCAGAACGGCCAAGGCATCAACCTGTCCCAGGGCCTGCAACAGCAGGGCGTGACCAGTCCTGAGGCACTGGAGCGTAAGGTGCACCAAAGCCGAACAAAACTCACCTTCGCCCAGACGTTTCCTACCGGCACCCACGCCATGTGGTTGTATTACTGGCTGGCCAGCCAGGGCATTCATCCGCTGCGCGATGTCGAAAGTGTGGTGGTCCCACCGCCGCAAATGGTCGCGCACCTGCAAGCCGGGCGGATCGATGGCCTGTGCGTCGGCGAACCCTGGTGTGCCAGCGCGGTGCAGCAGAACCAGGGCTTCACCCTTGCCACCAGCCAGGCGATCTGGCCGGACCACCCGGAAAAAGTCCTGGGCTGCACCCAGGCGTTTGTCGAGCAATACCCCAACACCGCACGCGTGCTGGTGATGGCGGTTCTGGAGGCCAGCCGTTTTATCGACGACAGCATCGAGAACCGCCGCTCCACTGCGCAACTGCTCAGTGCCGGGGACTACCTGGACGCCCCACTCGACTGCATCGAGCCGCGCCTGCTGGGCCTGTATAACGACGGCTTGGGCAATCACTGGCAGGACGCCCACGCACTGCGCTTCCACGCGGGTGGCGAGGTCAATCTGCCTTATCTGTCCGACGGCATGTGGTTCATGACCCAATTTCGCCGCTGGGGCCTGCTGCGTGAAGACCCCGACTACCTTGCCGTTGCTCGCCAGGTGCAACAACTGGATATCTATCGCCAGGCCGCGACAGCCGTGGGCGTCGCCGCCTGGGGCGAGGAAATGCGCAGCAGCCAATTGATCGACGGCAAGGTCTGGGATGGCTCGGACCCGGCCGCCTATGCCCGCAGCTTCCGCCTGCATGCCCTGGCCGACGATGTCGTCCGCCACGCCTTGCGCTGATGGGAGACCGACCCATGTTGCGAATCCTGCTGATCAATGACACCCCGCGCAAAGTCGGGCGCCTCAAGAGTGCGCTGACCGAGGCCGGCTTTGAAGTGATCGACGAGTCCGGCCTGATCATCGACCTGCCGGCGCGCGTCGAAACGGTGCGCCCGGACGTGATTCTGATCGATACCGAGTCACCCGGCCGCGATGTGATGGAGCAAGTGGTGCTGGTCAGCCGCGACCAGCCCCGGCCCATCGTGATGTTTACCGACGAACATGACCCCGGCGTGATGCGCCAGGCGATCAAGTCCGGGGTCAGCGCCTATATCGTCGAAGGCATCCAGGCTCAGCGCCTGCAACCGATCCTCGATGTGGCCATGGCCCGTTTCGAGAGCGACCAGGCCTTGCGCGCGCAGCTCATAGCCCGCGACCAGCAACTGGCAGAACGCAAGCGCATCGAACTGGCCAAGGGCCTATTAATGAAGATGAAAGACTGCAATGAGGAACAGGCCTACACCCTGATGCGCCGCCAGGCCATGAGCCGCCAGCAGAAGCTGATCCAGGTGGCCGAGCAGATTATTGCCATGAGTGAGTTGTTGGGCTGAGATAGCGGTGTCACGGTTGGCGCAAGACTTGCTATGTAAACATCACAGGTAGCCAACGGCGGTTGCCCCTCCACGACAAAGACGTCGCACATCCGGTTTGCATACACAAACCCGGTGGCGGCGTTTTTTCGTTTTGGTGGGGCGGCTTTTGCTGGCCGTTCCATCACCAGGCCTTCTACAAGATCCCCAATCGTGAGGTGCGTGATGAAATCAAGCTTCTGGAAATCCGGGCACACCCCGACCTTGTTTGCCGCGTTCTTGTATTTCGACCTGAGTTTCATGGTCTGGTACCTATTGGGCCCACTGGCGGTACAGATCGCCGCCGACCTGCAACTGACCACCCAGCAACGCGGGCTGATGGTCGCCACGCCGATCCTGGCGGGGGCGATCCTGCGCTTCTTGATGGGCATGCTGGCCGACAAGCTGTCGCCCAAGACCGCCGGGCTGATTGGCCAGGTGATCGTGATTGTGGCGCTGTTCTTTGCCTGGAAGCTGGGGATCCACAGCTATGAACAGGCGCTGCTGCTGGGGCTGTTCCTCGGTATGGCCGGGGCCTCGTTTGCCGTTGCCCTGCCGCTGGCGTCCCAGTGGTACCCCGCCGAGCACCAAGGCAAGGCCATGGGCATCGCCGGGGCCGGCAACTCCGGCACCGTGTTTGCCGCACTGCTGGCGCCGTTGATCGCCGCCGCATTTGGCTGGAGCAATGTGTTCGGCTTTGCCCTGATCCCGTTGATCCTGACCCTGATCGTCTTCGCCTGGCTGGCGCGCAATGCCCCCGAACGGCCAAAAGCCAAATCCATGGCCGACTATTTCAAGGCCCTGGGTGACCGCGACAGTTGGTGGTTCATGTTCTTCTACAGCGTGACCTTCGGCGGTTTTATCGGCCTGGCCAGCGCCCTGCCCGGCTACTTCAACGACCAATATGGCCTGAGCCCAGTCACCGCCGGTTACTACACCGCCGCCTGCGTGTTCGGCGGTAGCCTGATGCGCCCTCTGGGCGGTGCCCTGGCTGACCGTTTCGGCGGGATCCGCACGCTGCTGGGCATGTACGGCGTAGCGGCCGTGTGCATCGCTGCCGTGGGTTTCAACCTGCCCAGTTCCTACGCCGCACTGGCGCTGTTCGTATGCACCATGCTCGGCCTGGGGGCCGGCAACGGCGCGGTATTCCAACTGGTACCGCAGCGTTTTCGCCGGGAGATTGGTGTGATGACCGGGCTGATCGGCATGGCCGGCGGCATCGGCGGCTTCGCCCTGGCAGCGGGCATGGGCGCAATAAAACAAAGCACCGGTAGCTACCAGTTGGCATTGTGGCTGTTCGCCAGCCTGGGCGTGCTGGCGTGGTTCGGCCTGTATGGCGTGAAGCGGCGCTGGAGGACCACTTGGGGTTCGGCTGCCGTCACCGCAGCGCGGGTCTGATGAGCCTGCAACTGAGCTTTGCCCAGGCCAGCGCCATCGGGCCACGGGAAGAAAACCAGGACGCCCTGCGCCTGGTCACCCCGGCCCTGGAGTTGGCCGCGAGCAAAGGCTACCTGTGTGCTATCGCCGACGGCGTCAGCCAATGTGCCGACGGTGGCCTGGCCGCGCGCTCGACCTTGCAGGCCCTGGCCCTGGACTACTACGCCACGCCGCAGACCTGGAGCGTGGCCCAGGCCCTGGACCGGCTGTTGCTGGCCCAGAACCGCTGGCTGCAGGCCAATGGCGGCGGCCAGCCGTTGTTGACCACCCTCAGCGCCGTGGTGTTTCGTGGCCAGCGCTTTACCCTGGCCCACGTCGGCGACTGCCGGGTGTATCGCTGGTTCGATGGCGAGTTGCAGCGCATCACTCAAGAGCATGTCTGGGAGCAACCGGGCATGCAGCATGTGCTCAAGCGCGCCCTGGGCCTGGATCAGCATCTGGTGGTGGACTTTCTCGACGGTGAACTGCGCCAGGGCGAATGTTTCCTGCTGCTCAGCGATGGCGTGTGGTCGACCCTGGCCGATCACAGCATCCGTGCGATCCTGCGCGAACAGGCTGACCTTAACCTTGCCGTGAATACGCTGGTCAGTGCCGCCCACCTGGCAGGTAGCCAGGACAATGCCAGCGCCTTGCTGGTGCGCATTGACCAGCTCGGCGCGGCGACCCTGGGCGATGCGCTGGTGCAGTTGCAGCAATGGCCATTGCCGCCGCCCCTGAAGGCTGGGCAATCCTTTGAAGGCTGGCAGGTGGAAAGTGTGCTGGCGCAAAGTCGCCAGTCGTTGCTGTACCGGGTACGCGACACCCAGCAGCAACCCTGGCTGCTGAAAACCCTGCCCCCTGGCCACGATGATGACAACGACGCCGCCCAGGCATTGCTTTCGGAGGAGTGGTTTCTGCGCCGGGTGGCCGGACGGGCGTTTCCTGAAGTCCATCCGGCCAGCGGGCGCCAGCATTTGTACTATGTGATGCGCGAATACAGCGGGCAAACCCTGGCCGCCCTGTTCCAGCACCAGGGCCCGTTACCGCTGGCGCAATGGCAGTCCATCGCCGAGCGTTTGCTGCGCGCGGTGGGCATGCTGCATCGCCGGCAGATCCTGCACCGCGACATCAAACCGGAAAACCTGCTGCTGGGGGACGACGGTGAATTGCGGGTGCTGGACTTTGGCCTGGCCTATTGCCCTGGGTTATCCGAAGACCGCGCTCATCTGCTACCCGGCACCCCCAGCTTTATCGCGCCTGAAGCCTTTAGTGGTGAACGTCCGACCCCGCAGCAGGATTTGTACAGTGTCGGCGTGAGCCTGTATTACCTGCTGACCGGGCACTATCCCTACGGTGAAATCGAAGCCTTCCAACGGCCCCGTTTCAACACGCCGGTCAGCGCCAGCCGGTATCGACCGGACCTGCCCGACTGGTTGCAGCAAAGCCTGGAACGCTCGGTGGCGGCACAACCGAATCAACGTTACGAAACCGCCGAGGAATGGCTGCTGGTACTGGAACAGGCCGACCGCCGCGAGCTGAGCCTGCGCCCCCGGCCGCTGCTGGAGCGCGAGCCTCTCAAGGTCTGGCAAACCCTGGCGCTGGTGTCGCTGCTGATCAATCTGGTGTTGCTGTATCTGTTATCCCTGTAGGTGGTCGGCGCGCCAGTTGTGGGCGTCGCGCCTTTAAATGGTGCGAAAAAGCCTTGCGACATCCGCCAGAACCTCAGTAAATCCGGCTTTTCACGACTTGGCACAACCACTGCATTAGCTCCTGCAACACCCCACATACAGCCCACCCTTCAACGACGAAGGTGGGGCTTTCCCGAGAGAACGGGACCAGGACAAAGGCGTCCTCGCTAGGCAACTAGCGGGACGCCTTTTTTTGTTTGCGCGTGATTGGTCGAGCCATTGCGGAGAACGACATGAAGAAACTCAAACTGGTGATGATCGGCAACGGCATGGCCGGGGTTCGCACCCTTGAAGAACTGCTGAAGCTGAGCACTGAGCTGTACGACATCACAGTCTTTGGCGCCGAGCCCCACACCAACTACAACCGCATCCTGCTGTCGCCGGTGCTGGCCGGTGAGCAGACCTTCGAAGAGATCGTGCTCAACGACCTCGACTGGTACCTGCAAAACAACATCAAGTTGCTGCTCAACCGCAAGGTGGTGCAGATCGACCGGGTCAAACGCAAAGTCATCGCCGAAGATGGCACCGAGGCCGAGTACGATCGCCTGCTGATCGCCACCGGCTCGACCCCGTTCATTCTGCCGATCCCTGGCAATACCTTGCAGGGCGTGATTGGCTACCGCGATATCGCCGACACCCAAGCCATGATCGACACCGCCAAGACCCACAAGCACGCCGTGGTCATCGGTGGCGGCCTGCTCGGCCTGGAGGCAGCCAACGGTCTGATGCTGCGCGGCATGCACGTCACCGTGGTGCATATCGGCGAATGGCTGCTGGAGCGGCAACTGGACAAGACCAGTGGCCAGTTGCTGCAAACCGAACTGGAAAGCCGCGGCCTGGTGTTTCGCCTGTGCGAACAGACCCAGGCCTTGCACGATGCCGGCAATGGCCGTGTGGGTTCGGTGCAGTTCAAAAACGGCGACGTGATTCCCGCCGACCTGGTGGTGATGGCCGCCGGGATCCGCCCCAACACCGAACTGGCGGAAAAGTCCGGTATCCCGTGCAACCGTGGGATCCTGGTCAACGACACGATGCAAACCTACGACCCGCGTATCTATGCCATCGGCGAATGCGCCAGCCACCGCGGGATTGCCTACGGCCTGGTGGCGCCGCTGTTCGAGCAGGCCAAGGTCTGCGCCAACCACCTGGCCCAGCTGGGGTTCGCCACCTACAAAGGCTCGGTGACCTCCACCAAGCTGAAAGTCACCGGTATCGACCTGTTTTCCGCTGGCGACTTCATGGGCGGCGAAGGCACCGAAACCATCACCCTTTCCGACCCCATCGGCGGCGTCTACAAGAAGCTGGTGATCAAGGACGACATCTTGGTCGGCGCCTGCCTGTACGGCGACACCGCCGATGGCGGTTGGTATTTCCGGCAGATCCGTGAGAACCATGGCATTGGCGAGATCCGCGACCACCTGATGTTCGGCGAAAACGCCTTGGGCGACGTCGGCCACCAAGGCCAGGACAAAGCCATGAGCATGGCCGACAGCGCCGAAGTCTGCGGCTGCAACGGCGTGTGCAAGGGCACCATCGTCAAGGCGATCCAGGAACAGGGCCTGTTCAGCGTCGATGAGGTGAAAAAACACACCAAGGCCGCCAGTTCCTGCGGCTCCTGCGCCGGGCTGGTGGAGCAGATCCTGATCAACACCGTGGGCGGTGCGGCTGACGTCAAACCCAAGAGCGAAAAAGCCATCTGCGGGTGCAGCGACCTGAACCACGGGCAAATTCGCCAGGCGATCCGCGACCAGCACCTGCTGACCATCGCCGACACCATGAGCTACCTGAACTGGCGTACCCCCAACGGCTGCGCCACTTGCCGCCCGGCATTGAACTACTACCTGATCTCCACCTGGCCAGGGGAAGCCAAGGACGATCCGCAATCACGCCTGATCAACGAACGGGCCCACGCCAACATTCAGAAAGACGGCACCTACTCGGTAGTCCCGCGGATGTGGGGCGGTGTGACCAATCCTTCCGAACTGCGGCGGATTGCCGATGTGGCCGACAAGTACAACGTGCCGATGGTCAAGGTCACCGGCGGGCAGCGCATCGACTTGCTGGGCATCAAGAAACAGGACCTGCCCGGTGTGTGGAAAGACCTCGACATGCCTTCCGGGCACGCCTACGGCAAATCCATTCGTACCGTGAAGACCTGCGTAGGCAGCGAGTTCTGCCGCTTCGGCACGCAGAACTCCACACAGTTGGGCATTGAGCTGGAGCATGACCTGTTCAATATGTGGTCGCCCCACAAGGTCAAGCTGGCAGTCTCCGGTTGCCCGCGCAACTGCTCGGAAGCCGGGATCAAGGACGTGGGCATTATCGGCGTCGACTCGGGCTGGGAGATGTATATCGGCGGCAACGGCGGGATCAAGACCGAGGTCGCGGAGTTCTTCGTCAAGCTCAAGACCGCCGAGGAGGTGCGCGAATACAACGGCGCCTTCCTACAGCTGTACCGCGAAGAAGCCTTCTACCTGGAGCGCACCGTGCACTACATGCAGCGGGTCGGCATGGACCATATCAAGAAGGCCGTACTGGAAGACCCGGCACGGCGCCAGGCCCTGAACGAGCGCCTGCAGTTCTCCCTGTCGTTCGAACAAGACCCATGGAAAGAACGTCTGGAACAGCCGTTGCTGAAGAAGGAATTCGACACCATCGCCGTCAAACAGCTGGAGGTAGTGCTATGAACTGGCTGGATATCTGCGCCCTCGACGAAATCAACGCCCTGGGCTCGCGCATCATCAGTGGCCCGAAAGGTGAAATCGCGATTTTTCGTACCAGTGACGACGAAGTCTTCGCCCTCGACGACCGCTGCCCGCACAAGGGCGGGCCACTGTCCCAAGGGTTGATCTATGGCAAACGCGTGGCCTGCCCGCTGCACAACTGGCAGATCGACCTGGCATCCGGCGAAGCCCAGGCCCCGGATATCGGTTGCGCCCACCATCACCACGCCCGGGTTGAAAACGGCCGGGTGATGCTGGCCCTGCGGGACGCCGGTTGATGGAGCGCCAGACCACCGCATCGACCTGCTGCTACTGCGGGGTCGGCTGCGGCGTGCTGATCGAGCATGATGGCACACAGATCCTCGGGGTCAGTGGCGATCCGACGCACCCGGCCAACTTCGGCAAACTGTGCAGCAAGGGGTCGAGCCTGCACCTGACTGGCGACCTGGCAGCGCGGGCGTTGTACCCCGAGTTGCGCCTGGGCAAAGGCCTGGCCCGTGGCCGTACCGATTGGGACAGTGCCCTGGACCACGCCGCCCAGGTGTTCGCCGACACCATCGCCGAGCACGGCCCTGACAGTGTGGCGTTCTATATCTCCGGGCAGTTGCTGACCGAGGATTACTACAGCTTCAACAAACTCGCCCGGGCACTGGTGGGCACCAATAATATCGACAGCAATTCCCGGCTGTGCATGTCCTCGGCGGTGGTCGGCTACAAGCGCAGCCTGGGGGCCGATGCGCCGCCGTGCAGCTATGAGGACCTGGAGACCAGCGATTGCGTGATGATCGTCGGCAGTAATATGGCCTACGCCCATCCGGTACTGTTTCGTCGGCTGGAAGAGGCCAAGGCGCGCCGCCCGGATATGAAAGTGCTGGTCATTGATCCACGGCGCACCGATACCTGTGACCTGGCCGATATGCACCTGGCAATCCTGCCGGGCACTGACGTCGCGTTGTTCCATGGGATTTTGCATCTGCTGCTGTGGGAAGACTGGATAGATCGCGACTTTATCCAGGCCCATACCGATGGCCTGGTCGAACTCAAACGCCTGGTCCACGACTACACGCCGCAGATGGTCACGCAATTGTGCGGGATCAGCGTCGAGCAACTGCGCCAGTGTGCGCAGTGGGTTGGCACCTCGGCGAGCTTTCTGTCGCTGTGGTGCATGGGGCTTAACCAGTCCACCGCCGGCAGTGCGAAAAACAGCGCCCTGATCAACCTGCACCTGGCCACCGGCACCATTGGCCGCCCAGGTTGCGGGCCGTTTTCCCTGACCGGCCAGCCCAACGCCATGGGCGGCCGGGAAACCGGTAGCCTGTCAAACCTGCTGCCGAGCCATCGTGACGCCAACAACCCCGAGCACCGCGCACAAGTGGCCGCCTACTGGGGGGTTGAGCAACTGCCATCGAGCACCGGCTTGACCGCCATCGAGCTGTTCGAGCAGGTACAGGCCGGCAAGATCAAAGCGTTATGGATCGCCTGCACCAACCCTGCGCAATCGTTGCCAGACCAGAACAACGTGCGCCTGGCCCTGGCCGCGTGCCCATTCGTGGTGTTGCAGGAAGCCTTCCGCACCACAGAAACGGCGGCCTTTGCCGACCTGCTATTGCCAGCCGCCAGTTGGGGCGAGAAAGAAGGCACCGTGACCAATTCCGAGCGGCGCATTTCCCACGTACGCCAGGCCATTGCCCCACCGGGTGAGGCGCGGTCGGACTGGGCGATTACCGTGGATTTCGCACAGCGCCTGGAGCAACGTTTGCGACCTGGCCTACCGAGCCTGTTTGCCTTTGCGCAACCGGCGCAGATTTTTGATGAGTTCAAACTGCTGACACGCGGTCGGGACCTGGACCTGTCAGGCATCAGCCATGCCCTGCTCGACCGGATCGGCCCGCAGCAATGGCCGTTTCCCGCCGAGGCGCAAAGCGGCACGCCACGGCTGTACACCGACGGTATCTTCCCGACCGACAGTGGCCGCGCGCACTTTATCGCCGAGCCTTATCGCGCCGCCAAAGAACAACGTGATGCACGCTTTCCACTGACCCTGATCACCGGCCGCCTGCGCGACCAATGGCACGGCATGAGCCGCACCGGTACGGCGGCGCAACTGTTCGGCCACGTCAGCGAAGCATTGCTTGGCCTGCACCCGGACGAACTGCGCCGGCACCGCTTCAAAGAGGGCGATCTGGTCTGCCTGAAAAGTCGGCGTGGCCATGTGATTGTGGCCGTGACCAGTGATGACAGCGTGCGGCCCGGCCAGGCGTTCCTGCCAATGCATTGGGGTGATCGCTTCCTCAAGGGCGGCGTCAACCTGCTGACTCAGCCGGCATTCGACCCCTTGTCGAAACAACCCGAACTCAAGCACAGCGGTGTGCGCCTGGAAGCGGTGCAATTGCCTTGGCAGCTGTTTGCGCTGATCGAAGGGGACGTCCAGCAACACTTCGAAGCCTTGCGCCCTTTGTGCGAGCGCTTTGCCTACGTCAGCCTCAGCTTGACCGGGCGTGAACGGCCGGCGCTGTTGGTGCGTGCTGCCCATACCGAGGCGCCGGACCTGCAGTTGCTCAAGAACATCGACCAATTGCTGGGCCTCAACGACGGCCCGGTCATGGCTTATGACGACCCACGGCGCTCCATCGGCAAACGGGTAAAAATCGAGAAAGGCCGGATTACCGCGATCCGTCTGGCCGGCGAAACCCTGGCCCGCCATTGGCTGCAAAGCCTGTGGCTGGAAGGCCGGGCCGATGAACAACTGCGCCGCTGGCTGCTGGCCCCGTTAAGCGCGCCACCCGGTGCGGGTACGAGCAGCAACAAAATCCTCTGCAACTGCAAGAACGTCAGTGAACACGCGATATGTGCAGGCATCAGCCGCGGCCTGGGCCTGGATGGACTGAAGCAGGAGCTGGGCTGCGGCACGCAATGTGGCTCATGCGTACCAGAAATCAAACGGCTATTGGCGAGCACCTCGCAGCCAATCGCAATCAGTGTGTGAGGGCAATGAATATGAGCGCAAAAGTCTGGTTGGTAGGCGCAGGGCCGGGTGATCCGGAGCTGTTGACCCTCAAGGCGGTACGGGCCCTGCACGAGGCCGATGTGGTGTTGATAGATGACCTGGTCAACCCGACGGTGCTTGAGCATTGCCCGAACGCGCGGGTGATTACCGTCGGCAAACGCGGCGGCTGCCGTTCCACGCCCCAGGATTTCATTCATCGTTTGATGCTGCGTTATGCGCGACAGGGTAAATGTGTGGTGCGCCTCAAAGGCGGTGATCCGTGCATTTTTGGCCGTGGCGGCGAAGAAGCGACCTGGCTCAGGGAGCGAGGCGTGAGCGTGGAGTTGGTCAATGGCATCACCGCCGGGCTGGCAGGTGCGACCCATTGCGATATACCGCTGACACTGCGCGGGATCAGTCGCGGCGTAACGCTGGTCACGGCCCATACCCAGGACGACAGCAGCCTCAATTGGCGGGCCTTGGCCGAGGGTGGCACGACACTGGTGGTCTACATGGGCGTGGCGAAGCTTTCAGAGATTGCCCGGCAGTTGCTGGACGGTGGCATGGCTGCAGATATGCCAGTGGCGATGATCGAGAATGCCTCGCTGCCCCAGCAGCGTGAGTGCCGCAGTTCCCTGGCGTGCATGCAGGATGATGCCAAGGCATTCGCCTTGAAGAGCCCGGCTATCCTGGTAATCGGTGCCGTGGCGGCAACAGCGGGTGAAGCTGCATTGTTGGCCAGCGCCTGAGGTAAATCGCAGGCGAAAAAAAGCCCGGCTCAAGAGCCGGGCTTTTTTCTACCACTCAGTAATTACTGAGCTTGAGCTTCAACCGATGCTTCTACGCGACGGTTAACAGCACGACCAGCTTCAGTTGCGTTATCAGCAACTGGGCGGGATTCGCCGTAACCTACGGAGGTGATACGGCCAGCGTCAACGCCGTCTTTAACCAGGACTTGCTTAACAGCGTCAGCACGACGCTGGGACAGCTTCTGGTTGTAAGCGTCTGGACCGACGGAGTCAGTGTGACCAGCAACTTCTACGTTGGTAGCTGGGTACTGAGCCATGAAGTCGGCCAGGTTTTTCACGTCGCCGTAGCTGTTAGGCTTAACAACGGCCTTGTCGAAGTCGAACTTAACGTCCAGCTCAACACGAACAACCTGAGCAACCGGAGCTTCTGGCTCTGGAACTGGCTCTGGAGCTGGTGCTGGGGTAGGAGCTGGAGCGGCTGCGCCAGCGTTACCGCCGAAGTTTACGCCCAGGCCGACCAGTGCGGAGTAATCCCACTTGCCGTTGTCCAGACCGTAGTCAGCTTCAACACCGGCACGAGCGTACAGGTTGTTGGTGAAGTAGTACTTAACACCAGTACCGATGATGGCTTGAGTGGTCTGATCGCGACCGCTGTGACCGTCAGCCAGTACGTTGGTACGGCTCTGGTGACCGAAACCACCTTCTACGTATGGACGCAGGGAGTCGACGCCAGCCTGACCGAAGTGGTACTGAGCAGTCAGGCTGCCGGTATCACCTTTGATCTTCTGGTTGCCAGTACCGTCGTTCGAACGGGTGTGGTTGGTTTTGTCGTAGGACAAGTTCAAGGACAGGTCGTCGGTCAGGAAGTAACCGATGCGAGCGCCAGGATTGAAGCCGTCTTCGATGTGCTTGACGCTATCGTTGTACTGCTTCTTGTAGAACAGCTCGCCTTCAACTGCGCCTTGGCCTTGTGCCAGAACGCCGAAAGAAGTAGCGGCAATAAGAGAACCAATGGCCAAGCCCAAGGTGTTTTTCAGTTTCATCCGTTAAATCCCCATCTGGTGATTGTAAAGCAGTCCCACATACCGGGGGACAACTCGGCGACAAGTCTAACAGAACTTGCCTACACGTAAGAGATATTTGCACCGAACTAAGTTTCAGTACTGCCCGCAAATTTCTCACGTAATTTATCAAGAGCACGTTTGTAACGCATTTTTGTAGCACTCAAACCCATATGCATAATGTCAGCAATTTCCTGAAATTCCAGTTCTGCGACAAATCGTAGCACCAGAATTTCCCGGTCAATTGGGTTCACATGCACCAACCAGCGATCAAGCCCGCCCTTCTCCTCGGGTGCCGGCGTCTTTTCTTCAGACGCCTCCTCAAGGGGGTCCAGGCTCAACGCGTCCATCAAGCGACGCTTTCGCCGTTCCTTACGATACTGCGTGATGCACTCGTTGTACGTGATGCTGTAGAGCCAGGTTTTGAACTTCGATTTACCCTCGAAGTTCTTCAGGCCATACAACACCTTGAGCATCACTTCCTGACAGACATCATCCGCATCACGATCGTTCCCTAAATATCTTGAACAAACGTTGAACAGAGTGCGTTGATACCTGCGCATCAATTCTTCGTACGCGCGTGTTACGTGAAACAGCTCCGTGTGCGAGCGCGCGACCAACTCCTCATCAGAGAGCTCACGGGGGTCATAGCGCGTGGACAGCGTTTGGGCTTTATTCAAAACAAGTCGTGCCGACAGTCAGGTCAATGTCCGCCACACCCTGGGTTGCCAGGATTGCGGCGGCGTACATTAGCAGGGTTTACCGGGTTAGCGGCTATTGACCTGCTGTTCCAGCAGAACCCGATTGGACAGCGACACTAGTTCGCCATCATCGGTCAGCACCGTAGTCTTCACCGTACCGATCTCTTCAATCTGCCCTTCGACCTCGCCAACACGCACGTGTTGCCCCACCTGATACAACTCACGCACATAGATTCCCGCAAGAATCTGCCCGGCAATTCCCCGGCTTCCCAAACCCATGGCCAGCGCAACGGCCAGACCAACGGTAATCAAAACGATCACAATCACATGGTTGAGCAGGTCAGTCTTGACCTCCAACTGGCTGATCGCCACCGAAATACTGATGATGATCACCAACCCCTGGGCAATTCGCCCCAGGCCTGCGGCATAGTCCAGGCCGACACCTTCGGCAGCACCGCGTACCAGGCCATTGGCCAACTGCGCCAGCAAAACCCCTACCAGCAACACCAGCGCGCCGCCGAATACTTTCGGCAAATACAGCGCCAGCATGTCGAGCGTAGCTGAAACTCGCTCAAGTCCAAGGGATTGCGCCGCAGAAACCAGAAAAATCAGCAAAACAAACCAATAGACGATCTTGCCGATCAACGTCGAGATCGGCACTTGCAGCCCGACGCGCCCCAGCAGCTTGGTCAATCCGGTGCCGGCCATCAAGCGGTCGAGGCCCAGCTTGGCGAGCAGTTTGGAAAGCAGGGTGTCGAGCAGCTTGGCCACGACAAAGCCCAGCAACACCAGCACCAGCGCACCAAACAGGTTGGGAATGAAATTCGCCACCTTGGTCCACAACGCAGTCATTGCAGTGACCAGACTCTGCGTCCAGAGATCAAGTTCCATATTCAATCAGCCTTATCAGCAGTGCGAGCAATAGGTTTACGACGAGAAACAGGTGATACATGGGCCGAACCGTTGTTCAGCGCCATCATCAGTGCCGGCAGCCAGCGACCGAGCAGACCGAACAGGTCGCCCGCGCCTACCTGGCGGTTGGCGGTTTTCAGTACGCGGCCCAGGCAAGCATCGTCGTCACGGTTGGACGGCGAAGCGTTAAGCATGTCACGCAAAGACTGTTCAAACGGATCGTGCATAGGGACCTCTCGCAAGTGATTTAAAAGACGAGGGCAAAATTCATCGGGTCACATGACCTCACCCGCGGTTCAGGTCACGTTCAGGTCAAACCCAGCGTAAACGTCGAAACAACCACCACTGCCCAAGGGCCACCGAGACCATCAACAAGCAGGCAATCACGAAGCCATAGGGGCTCTCGGAGAACGGAATGCCCCCCACGTTGATCCCCAGCAAACCGGTCAGAAAACTCATCGGCAAAAAGATCCCGGTGATGATCCCGAAGCGATACATGGTGCGACTCATGCGCAGGCTCAAACGCCTATCCTCGGCCTCCAGCACCAGCCCCACGCGCTCCCGGCTCAGTTCCAGCTCTTCCAGGTAACGGGTCAGGCTGTTGTTCAATTCATTCCAATAGTCGGCATCGTCATCGACGAACCAGGGCAGTTTTATGCGCGTCAGTTGCGCAAAAATATCGCGCTGCGGTGCCAGGAAACGCTTCAGCGCGGCGGCACGCCGACGGATCTGCAGGACACTGCCATGCTCTGGGGTATACCGTTCGTCGGTATCCAGTTTTTCTTCTTCGATATCGACGATTTCAGACAGGTCACTGACCAGATCCTGCACTTTGTTGGTCAGGTATTGCGCCATGCACAGGATCAGTTCGGAAGCAGTCCTTGGACCTTTTCCATCCTCCAGTTGCACCAGCAACTCGTCCGTGGCGCGCAAAGGCCGCAGCCGCAGGGAGATGACCCGGTCGGCCGAAGCAAAGATACGCACCGACACCATGTCTTCCGGCTCGGCCCCCGGATTGAGGTTGATTCCGCGCAGAAACAGCAGCAACTCGTCGTCCGGCAACGGCAACAGCCGTGGTCGCGTGTTCTCCTCCAGCAGCAGGTCACAAGCGAACTCGCTCAGGCCACTGGATTTGCGCAGCCAGGTCTGGGTCTGGGGATGACTGCGGTCCCAATGCAGCCACAGGCTTTCCTGAGGCTGCAGTTGCAGGTCATCAAGCTCTGTCCGGGCAATCGAACGCGCACCGCCTTTACCGTCCAGCACCAGGGCATGCACCAGCCCCCACTGCGCGTTTTCTTCCTCGAACATCCTCACCCCGTCGATTACTGCGGTTATTCAGGCATTTTCAGCGGGCTGGGCGAAACAATCACGCCATTGTTATCGGCATAGACATATTCGCCTGGACGGAATGTCACGCCGGCAAAGGTCACGGCCCCGCCCAGGTCGCCCACACCCTGGCGATGACTCTTCTTCGGATGGCTGGCCAGGGCCTGCACGCCGAGGTCAGTCTGGGCGAGGACATCAACGTCCCGTACACAGCCGTAGATCACCAACCCTTCCCAGCCATTTTTTGCGGCGCGATCGGCGATCATGTCGCCCAGCAAGGCGCAGCGCAGCGAACCACCACCGTCGACCACCAGCACTTTACCGGTGCCGTCCAACTCGGCCTGTTCCTTGACGCGGGAGTTGTCCTCAAAGCACTTGACGGTCACGATCTGGCCACCGAAGGAGTCCCGACCACCAAAGTTGGCGAACATCGGCTCCAGCACCTGCACCAGGTCCGGGTAGGCGTCACACAGGTCGGGGGTAACGTAATGGTTCATCGAAAAACTCCTGTCGGTGAAAGAAGGTGTCGAACATCCACAGCCACATCAAGAAAACGCATCGCAACGGGCATTCTTTAAGACCTGCCGCCTCGTGGGCCGCAATGATCAGACCCACCAGCCTGTAACGCAATAACCACTGCGCGACTGAATATGACCAGAACAGCCTGGTGCGTCATATCTTAGCCGCAAGTCCCATCAAGCGAAACGCCCGTCTCAGAGCCTTATCTCAGACTGTCACGGGCACCTGCGCCTGCGCGCCCACCAAGGGTGTCAATGGATCTTTCAGCCAACGCAGCACCAGTGGCCACACCTCGGCCTGGGCGGCTTTACTGACCAGCATCTCGACATGCCCGAAATCACCGCTGAACCCTTGCTGGCGCCCCAGGCACAGGTATTGACGATGCTCGCTGCCCACTTGTTCAAACAGCTTGCGGCAGGCCCAGTCCGGATCTTGATGGTCACCCGCGGCACTCACCGCCAACAGCGGCACATCGACCTCAGCCAGACCTTTCCACCAATCGCGCTCGGCATCGCCAAAACGCCCGAACAAACCATGCCAGCGCATGCTTTCCAGGGCCAACCCAATGGGCTCGTCTTCCGGACCACGCTTGAGCCGCGAGCCGGAGAGCTGGGCAAAGCGCTTCAGGATCAAGCGCCCACCCCACTCCACCGGCGGAATTTTCAACGGCCAGTAAGTACGACTGACCTGGCAGCCAAACAGTGCCACCGATGCCACCGCCGGCGCGCCCAGGTACTGGCCACCCAAGGCTGCCGCCAAGGTCGTGCCACCCAGCGAATGGCCGATCCAGTGCGGGATCTGCCCGCTTTGCTCACGCACAAAGGCGGCGATGGCGGGCAAGTCGTATCGAGCATAGTCGGCGACACGATTCTTGGCGTAATCCTGGTTGCGCCGGGAAAGCCCGTGCCCACGCATTTCCGGGATCCATACATCAAAGCCCTGGCGCGCCAGATACGCCCCCAGACCAATGCCTTTGGGCGAATACCAGAAACGTCGATTGGAGAAGCTGCCATGCACCAGCACCACCGGGACACCACGGCTTTGCGCGACATCGGCCAGGCCCAGGCGTGTCACCGCCAGCTCTACGGTGCTGTCGGGACTGTTGCCAGGCTTGAGGCGATAGACATCTTCACTCAGGTCGCCACGACGCTCAGCGCTGATCAGGGCGACGGGAAACAGGTTACTGCTGCTCTGCATAATGTTCTTGCACAAAAAAGGGCGGCGTCCGGAGGGAGTTCCGCCCTGTACAGAATGAGAAATGCCGGCCAGCCACAATGGCTGGCCGGCAAATGGCGATTACGCCGAGGCTTGGCCTTCAGCCAGGAAGAACCAGGTTTCCAGTACGGAATCAGGGTTCAACGAAACACTTTCGATACCCTGCTCCATCAGCCATTTGGCCAGGTCCGGGTGATCGGAAGGGCCCTGGCCACAGATACCGATGTACTTGCCGGCCTTGTTACAGGCCTGGATGGCATTGGCCAGCAGCTTCTTGACCGCAGGATTTCGCTCGTCGAACAGGTGGGCGATGATCCCGGAATCGCGGTCCAGGCCCAGGGTCAGTTGGGTCAGGTCGTTGGAACCGATGGAGAAACCATCGAAGAACTCCAGGAACTCCTCGGCCAGGATCGCGTTGGACGGCAGCTCGCACATCATGATCACGCGCAGGCCGTTTTCGCCACGGGTCAGACCGTTCTCGGCCAGCAGGTCAACCACCTGGCTCGCTTCGCCCAGGGTGCGCACGAATGGCACCATGATCTCGACGTTGGTCAGGCCCATCTCGTTGCGCACACGCTTGAGCGCACGGCATTCGAGCTCGAAGCAGTCACGGAACGCTTCGCTGATGTAGCGCGAAGCGCCACGGAAGCCCAGCATCGGGTTTTCTTCTTCCGGCTCATAGAGCTTGCCGCCGATCAGGTTCGCGTACTCGTTGGACTTGAAGTCCGACAGGCGCACGATGACTTTCTTCGGCCAGAAGGCCGCCGCCAGGGTGCTGATGCCTTCCACCAGCTTCTCGACGTAGAAGCCAACAGGGTCGTTGTAGCCGGCGATACGCTTGTCGACGCTGTCCTTGATTTCCACCGGCAGGCCGTCGTAGTTCAACAGGGCCTTGGGGTGCACGCCGATCATGCGGTTGATGATGAACTCCAGGCGGGCCAGGCCCACACCAGCGTTCGGCAACTGCGCGAAGTCGAAGGCGCGGTCGGGGTTGCCGACGTTCATCATGATCTTGAACGGCAGGTCAGGCATGGCATCGATAGAGTTTTGCTTGATATCGAAGCCCAGCTCACCTTCGAAGATGAAGCCGGTATCGCCTTCGGCGCAGGATACGGTGACGCCCTGGCCATCCTTGAGCAGTTGGGTGGCGTTGCCGCAACCGACGACTGCCGGGATCCCCAGCTCACGGGCGATGATCGCCGCGTGGCAGGTACGCCCGCCACGATTGGTGACGATGGCGCTGGCGCGTTTCATCACCGGCTCCCAGTCCGGGTCGGTCATGTCGGAGACCAGCACGTCACCTGGCTGGACCTTGTCCATCTCGGACACGTCCTTGATGATCCGCACCTTGCCGGCGCCGATGCGCTGGCCGATGGCACGGCCTTCCACCAGCACGGTGCCGGTTTCTTTCAACAGGTAGCGTTCCATGACATTGGCCGACGTACGGCTCTTCACGGTTTCCGGACGCGCCTGGACGATGTACAGCTTGCCGTCGTCGCCATCCTTGGCCCATTCGATGTCCATCGGGCACTTGTAGTGCTTCTCGATGATCATCGCCTGTTTGGCCAATTCACAGACTTCCGCATCGCTGAGGCAGAACCGGGCACGTTCGGCCTTGTCCACATCAACGGTTTTCACCGAGCGACCGGCCTTGGCCTCGTCGCCGTAGATCATCTTGATGGCCTTGCTGCCCAGGTTGCGGCGCAGGATCGCCGGGCGACCGGCTTCAAGAGTGTGCTTGTGGACGTAGAACTCGTCCGGGTTGACCGCGCCTTGTACGACGGTTTCGCCCAGGCCGTAGGCGCCGGTGATAAACACCACGTCACGGAAACCCGACTCGGTATCCAGGGTGAACATCACGCCGGCGGTACCGGTTTCCGAACGCACCATGCGCTGCACACCGGCAGACAGGGCTACCAGCTTGTGGTCGAAACCCTGGTGCACACGGTAGGAAATGGCGCGATCGTTGAACAGCGAGGCAAACACCTCCTTGGCCGCGCGGATGACGTTTTCCACGCCGCGAATGTTCAGGAAGGTTTCCTGCTGGCCGGCGAAGGAGGCGTCGGGCAAGTCTTCGGCGGTGGCCGAGGAACGCACGGCGACAGCCATGTCCGGGTTGCCGGCCGACAGGCTGGCGAAGGCAGTGCGGATTTCGGCGTTGAGCTTCTCGGGGAACTCGGCTTCCATGATCCACTGACGGATCTGTGCGCCGGTCTTGGCCAGGGCGTTGACATCATCGACGTCCAGCGCGTCCAGGGCAGCGTGGATCTGGTCGTTGAGACCGCTCAGTTCGAGGAAATCGCGGTATGCCTGGGCCGTGGTGGCGAAACCACCGGGCACCGAGACACCAGCGCCTGCAAGATTACTGATCATCTCGCCGAGGGATGCGTTCTTGCCCCCCACATGCTCTACATCATGGACGCCGAGCTTATCGAGGGAAACTACGTACTCTACCAAGGTGATCTCTCCACTAACTGTGTTGGAAAAGCTCAGGGCGCCGGCGGCTCAATAGGAGCATTTACCGGCGTTTGTGGCCTGGACCTGGAAAATAAGTGAGAATGCGGCCCACTGTGGGACGGCAAAATCGCGCCTATCATATCCAAGATTCGTCATCAGCTTAAGGCCCAAGGCTCAAATGAAACGATCTGCTTTCTTTATCTCCGATGGCACCGGCATTACCGCCGAAACCCTGGGTCAAAGCCTGCTGGCGCAGTTCGAAAGCATTACCTTCGCCAAATTCACCCGGCCTTATATCGATAACGTGGATAAAGCGCGGGCCATGGTACAACAAATCAATCTGGCCGCCGAAAAAGACGGGATGCGCCCGATCATTTTCGACACCATCGTCAACCAGGACATTCGTGAGATCCTCGCGACTTCCAATGGTTTCATGATCGACATCTTCTCGACCTTCCTGGCGCCCCTGGAACAGGAGCTGAGTGAACACTCCTCGTACTCCGTGGGCAAGTCCCACTCCATTGGCCATAACTCCAACTATATGGAGCGGATCGAGGCGGTGAACTTCGCCCTGGATAACGACGACGGCGCCCGCACCCACTACTACGACAAGGCCGACCTGATCCTGGTCGGCGTGTCGCGTTGTGGCAAGACCCCGACCTGCCTGTATATGGCCATGCAATTTGGCATCCGCGCGGCCAACTACCCACTGACCGAAGACGATATGGAGCGCCTGCAGCTACCGGCGGTGCTGCGTACCCACCAGCACAAGTTGTTTGGCCTGACCATCGATCCGGATCGTCTGACGGCCATCCGCAATGAGCGCAAGCCCAATAGCCGCTATTCGAGCTATGCCCAGTGCGAATTCGAGGTGCGGGAAGTAGAGAACCTATTCCGCCGGGAAAATATTGCGCACATCAATTCCACGCATTTTTCGGTGGAAGAGATTTCGGCGAAGATCCTGGTAGAAAAAGGTGTTGAGCGGCGTTTCAAGTAGTTTTCATTTTGGGTCCATCGCTATCGCAGGCAAGCCAGCGCCCACACTTGATGGGGTTCACGCGTCAAAATGTGGGCGCTGGCTTGCCTGGGATAAACGATAACGCGGTCTCACAGATGAAACCGGTCGCCACCCTGCCCCAGCGCCGTGGCCAACGCATCAAATCCCGCACGTAACAGCTGATCGTCCCCGGACGTATTGCAGATACTTGCCCGAATGAACTGCGGCACCGCCGTTTGTCCTACCGCAAAGGCTTCTGCCGTGGCGATCAGGTAATTGTTCTGCTTGAGTTCAGCCTCGATTTCCGACGCACGCCAAGGCTCCGGGACTTCAATCCAGAAGTGCGGGCTGTTGGGGTGCGTTCGGTATTCCAGGCCCATCAACAGGTCCTCAACCAACGTTTTGCGGCGGCTGATCTCATTGATCTGCTGATGCAACAAATACTCTGCCGTGCCGTTTTCAATCCACTGCGTGGCCAGCTCCAGGGTCACCGGCGTAGCCATCCAGCAGGTTGAGCGCAAGGCCGCAGAAATACGGCTGACCAGCGCCGGCGGCGCATGTACATACCCCACCCGCAGGCCCGCCGACACAGCCTTGCTCAGGCTGCTGATCAGAATCGTGCGCTCCGGGGCAAAATGACTCAAAGGTGGCGGCCGGTCCTCCACCAGCACCCCATGTGCCTCGTCTTCCAGGATCAACAGGTTGTGCTCGCGACACACCTTCACCAGCGCCTCACGGCGGGCCACCGACAACACGGCGGTCGTGGGATTCTGGATGGTCGGCGTGCAATACAGGGCCGACACCCGGTGATTGCGACAGACTTCGTCCAGCGCCGTGGGCAACACGCCCTCCTCGTCCATTTCCAGGCCAATCAGCCGGATGCCGAGCATCCGTGCGGCGGTGATCAGGCCAGGGTAGGTCAGCTGCTCGGTCACCACCGTGTCGCCCGCGCGCACCAAGGCCATCAAGGCGCACAGCAACCCATGCTGGCCGCCATTGACACAGATGACCTGCTCTGGAATCGGATGAAAATCGCGCTGCACCAGCCATTGCGCCCCCGCCTCGCGGTAGCGGGGCAAACCGGCGTCCGGAGTATAGGCACTGATGTCCTGGAGAAACTTGGCGTTGGTCGACAGGGTTTGGAAGCTCTGGGCCAGGAAGGTCGTTTCCTGACCCGGAATATGCATGTTGCGACTCATATCGAAGTACTGGCGCGGCTCCTCGCTGAAATTGCGAAAGCCCTCGTCACGCTGGCGCTCCATCCCACGCTTGCGCACGAATGTTCCATCACCCACCCGCGCCACTACCAGGCCCAGGCGTTCCAGTTCGCCGTAGGCACGACTGATGGTACCGATGGTCACCCCCAGGTTGTCCGAAAGCACCCGGTGAGGCGGCAGCTTTCGTCCCGGCTCGATCAAGCCTTCGAGGATGCCCCGTTCCATGACGTCGGACAGGCGCTTGTACTTCACGCCCTGCCCGCTGGACAGTCCCTCTCGCATAATTGACACCATGTCAATATTTGTTTTGACAGCCATCTTTCGCCCTAATAGTGTGCTTTTACGGGTTCAATCACCGGGTAAAACCTCTAATTACAAGTTCAATATAGAGTTCAATTCCGGCTCAGGGAAGCAATAAACGATGCCAATGTCCGCCGTTCTCGAAAATGCCGAAAAAACCAAATCACACAAACAATGGCTGGCTGGCCTGATCACCAGTGTAATGTTCCTGATTGTCTGCCTGAGCTGGGGCACCACCTGGCTGGGGATCAAGATCGCGGTGGAAAGCGTGCCGCCATTGACCTCGGCGGGCCTGCGCTTCCTGATCGCCTTTCCACTGTTCCTGTGTTTTGCCCTGGTGCGTCGCGAGCCGATCCTGTTTCCACGGGAAAGCCGCTGGTTCTTTGTATTCGTGACCCTCTGCTACTTCAGTGTTCCCTACTACCTGCTCAACTATGGCGAAATGCACGTCTCGTCCGGCCTCACCGCCCTGCTGTTCAGTTGCATGCCGGTGTTTATCCTGATTTTCTCGGCGCTGTTCCTGCGCGAGCGCATCTACTTTTCCCAGGTCGTGGGGATTGGGATCGGTTTCGGCAGCCTGTACATGATCATCAGGAGCCAGGGATTGCACCTTGACCATGCCGAGTTCTTCGGCGTGCTGGCGATTCTGACCGCCGCGATCATGCATGCCTTGTGCTATGTCATTACCAAGCAAAAAGGCAGCGCCATCAGCGTGATCACCTACAACACCCTGCCCATCGGGATTGCCGGGCTGATGCTGTTCGTCGCCGGCCTATGGTTCGAAGCCCCGACCTTCGAGGCCATCACCCTGCGCTCCTGGAGCGCCCTGCTGTACCTGGGCCTGGTGGCATCGGTCGGCGGTTTTATCGTGTATTTCATGCTGCTCAAGCGCCTGAGCCCGATCATCCTGTCGTTCGTCTTTATCATTTTCCCGGTGTTCGCCGTGATCATCGGCGCCTGGTACGAAGGCCTGGAGCTGTCCCGGGACCTGATGCTGTACTCCGCGATCCTGCTGGCCGGCTTTGCAATCACCAAGTTGCCCATCGAAAAGCTCCTGGCCAAGCCCAATTGACCCTTTCCCCACCACGCGAGAGAAACATGGACGTCCTCCGCCAAACCACCCTGGAACAGATCTACGCCCACGCCGCCAGCACCTATCCCGAAGAGTGCTGCGGCTTTGTCTTCGCCGACGGCAGTGTGTACCTGGGCAGCAATATCCAGAACGAGTTGCACCGCAAGAACCCCGAGATGTACCCACGCAGCGCGGCCAACGGCTACACCTTCTCGGTGACCGACACGCTGCTGATGAACAAGGCCTTTCGCACGGACAACCCGGTGGTGGTGATCTACCACTCCCACCCGGATGTCGGTGCGTACTTCAGCGACGAGGATCAGGACAAGGCCCTGTACATGGGGGAACCCATCTACCCCGTCAGCTACCTGGTGGTGGATGTCCGCCAGGGCAAGGCCCTTGGGTCGAAACTGTTTGCCTGGGATGGCACGCACTTCGCCCTCAACCCCTTCAACGACCTGCAAACGGAGTTGTACATGAACGCTGTCTCTTTCCCCGACATCCTGGTGCGCGTGGCCAAGTTGCCAGAATCGACCCTTGAGGGTGCCGGATCGACATTGCGCGAAGTCATTGAAGACACCTGCACCCGCTACCCGCAACTGCGGGCGCACCTGTTCCACGAAAACAACGGTCAGCTCAAGGAGCACTTCCTGTTCACGGCGGGGGAAGAACTGATCGGCCCCGACGAGCCGCTACCCGAAAAGGTAAAAATCGAAGTGCTGCTGGCCACCTCCGGTGGCATGGACATCGACTCGCTGAGCAACGAGGAAGTGCAGCGCTATGTGCGTCATATCACCCTGCCCGGCGTTGGCCGCGAAGGGCAACTGAGCCTGAAGAAGGCCAAGGTGCTGATCATCGGTACGGGTGGCCTGGGCTCGCCCATCAGCCTGTACCTGGCCGCCGCCGGCATCGGCACCCTGGGGCTGGTGGACTTCGACGTGGTGGAAAGCAGCAACCTGCAACGCCAGGTTGTCCACGGCAACAGCACCCTGGGCCTGCCCAAGGTCGAATCCGCCAAGCAGCGCCTGCAAGACCTCAACCGCCATATCCAAATCAACACCTACGACACCGCATTGAATGCCGACAATGCCCTGGAGCTGGTCGGTGCCTACGACCTGGTGATCGACGGCACCGACAATTTCGAGACCCGCTACCTCGTCAACGATGCCTGCGTACAGTTGGGCAAGCCGCTGGTGTACGGCGCAATCTATCGTTTCGATGGCCAGATCAGCGTGTTCAATTATCAAGGCGGGCCCTGCTACCGCTGCCTGTACCCCCACGCGCCACCGGCGGAACTGGCGCCCAATTGCAGCGCCGGCGGGGTCATCGGTGTACTACCCGGGGTGGTCGGGATGATCCAGGCCACCGAGGCAATCAAGTTGCTGATCGGTCTGGGCGAACCTTTGTCAGGTCGGTTGATGCGCTTTGATGCCCTGGCCATGAAATTCAGTGAAATCCGTTTCAAGCGTCGCGCCGATTGCCCGTGCTGCTCCGAACTGCGCGATGAGCACCAACCCACAGCCGCCGTGTGTGCCGATGCCATCCGCAACGCCCCCAGCCTGGCCGAAGAACACTACATCAAGCCCCAGGTGCTCAAGCAGTTGCTGGAACGCCGTAGCAGCGCCGACATCCTGCTGGATGTGCGCGACGCCAGCGAGCTGGAGGTGTGCCAACTCCCCGGCGTGGTGCACATCCCCCTGGCCCAGCTCGACGATCAGCTCGATACCCTCAGCCGTGACAATACCCATTACCTGATCTGCTACGCCGGCATCCGCGCCGAGCAAGCCGCCAGTACCTTGCTGGCAGCGGGCTTTGCCAACACCCGGGTGCTGGAAGGCGGCATGAAACACTGGGTGCGTGACGTCGAACCCGACATGCCTTTGTACTGATCACGGGCCTTGGGGGTACTTATCTGATGCTGCATAACTCCATACTCGACGCCATTGGCCAAACGCCCATCGTGCGCCTGGAACAATTCTCCGAAGACCTCGGCATCGAGGTCTTTGCCAAGCTCGAATCCCTGAATCCGGGCGGCAGCCACAAGGCGCGGATCGCCCTGGGGATGATCCTCGACGCCGAACGCCGGGGCATCCTGATTCGCGATTCGGGGCAAACCATCATCGAACCCAGCGGTGGCAACACGGGTATCGGCCTGGTCATGGCCGGCAATGTGCTGGGCTACAAAGTGGTGCTGGTGATTCCCGACAACTACAGCCCCGAAAAGCAGAAACTGCTGCGCCTGTATGGAGCCAAGGTGGTGCTGTCGGACAGCCGCCTGGGCAACAACTCCCATGGCGAAAAGTGCATGGAACTGCAGTTGGAAAACCCCAGCTTCGTCATGCTCAACCAACAGCGTAACGGCGCCAACCCCCAGACCCATCGCGACACCACCGCCCCGGAAATCATCCGCGCCTTTGGCGAGCGCCAGGTCGACTATTTTGTCAGCGGCATCGGTACCGGGGGTCATATCACCGGTATCGGTGAAACCCTCAAGGCCACCTGGCCGCAGATCCGCGTGATGGGGGTCGAACCCGAGGAGTGCGACCTGCTCAGCGACCGCCATGCGCCGCACCATATCCAGGGCCTGTCCATCGGCTTGATCCCGAGCATTCTCAACCTGAATGTACTGGACGGCATGCTCAAGGTTTCGCGCCTCGACTGCCTGGAAATGATGAAGCGCATCATGCGTACCGATGCCATCAGCCTGGGGCTGTCGTCAGCCGCCAATATGGTAGCCATCGCCAGGCTCGCCCCGGAACTGCCCACCGACACCGTCGTCCTGACCATGGTGTACGACAGCGCCGACAGTTATCTGCCCTGTTTCGAATAACGACAATTACGGGGGTGCCTTCCATGGGAGGCTTTATCGACATGCAACAGTTGCACGATGAGTTGCTGACCCACCTCATCAAGACCCTCTCGCCGGCGCAGATAGCACAGTTGCAGCCGCACCTGGCGCAATTGATCCAGCCGGCGGCGCAGGAAGTGGCCGAGGACCTGATCGCCTATGCCTGGCGCGACCCGGCGTCCAGGGGCCGGGGCGAACTGATCCTGGAATCCTACGCCTCGTTCAAGGCCGTGCTTTATTACCGGTTGGCGCACCGGGTATGGAATCTTTCCGACCAGCCCCACAGCCAGTTCTGTGCCATCGCGCTGACGTTGAGCAACCAGGGCAAGATCCTGTCCGGGGCCGAAATCCACCCGGCTGCCCGCATTGGCCGACGTTTTGTACTGGATCATGGCTTTGGCACGGTGATCGGCGAAACCTGCGAGATCGGCAATGACTGCTACATCCTGTGTGGCGTGACCCTGGGCGCACGAGGCATCGCCAACAACCCTGACGGCAAGCGCCACCCGCGCCTGGGCAACAATGTGGAAGTCGGCTCGGGCGCCAGGGTGCTGGGTTATGTGCTGATCGGCGACAACGTGTTTATCAGCCCCTCCTGTGTCATCACCCAGGACGTGCCCGCCGGCACCAAGGTGAAGGTAGTCAATCAGATCCAGTTGCAGAAAAACGACGAATCAGACGCCAGCAATTACCTCGGGGCATTTGCCCTCGACGAACGTCTGCATGTGGTCGGCGAAGTCAGCACCAGCCACCGGGTTACGGTGCTGGATGCCGACTTCCATCCGCTGTCCAGCCTGGTGCTGGAACCTACGGTCAAGGAGCGTCACCACCTGCAATTTCGCCTGCGCACGCTGCAGGCTCCCACCCATCCACCGCGCCTGCCCCTGAACCTGAAGGTGTGCGGGCCGAAGTTCGAGGTCACCCTGCTTTCCCCACCCGGGTTGAGCGCAATGGTGCGGCGCCTGCTGCAAACCAGCCCACTGATCGTTGGAGGTTGAACATGTCCGTACACACAATGGAAACCCTGGCGCTGTTCGACAGCGCGCCTTACCAGAACGCCTTCAGCGCCCGCGTGATCGCCGTCAGCGAACAGGGCGTCGCCCTGGAACACACCCTGTTCTACCCCACCGGAGGTGGGCAGCCGGGAGATACCGGCTACTTCACCCTGCCCGACGGCAGCCGCATCAACGTGACAGGGACCGTGCGCGACCCAGTACTGCGCTCGATCATCTGGCACCAGGTGGAACATTGCCCCGAATCATTGCGGGCCGGTGTGCAGGTGGATGCTGGCCTGGACTGGGAGCGGCGCTACCAGCACATGAAGATGCACACCTGCCTGCATTTGCTGTGCTCGATCATCGACGCCCCGGTGACCGGTTGCAGCATCAGCGCCGACAAGGGCCGCCTGGATTTCGACCTGCCGGAAATGACCCTGGACAAGGAAAGCATCACCCGCGACCTCAACGCCTTGATCGAGCAGGCTCATGAGGTCAAGTCGCTGTCGATGCCGGCCTCTGAATATTCCACCCTGCTACAAATCACCCGTACTCAGGCCGTCGCTCCACCGGTGATCCAGGGCGCAGTGCGGGTGATTGAAATTGCCGGCATCGATATCCAGCCGTGTGGCGGCACCCACGTGGTCAACACCGAGGAAATCGGCCGGGTGTTCTGCGAAAAAATCGAGAAGAAGAGCAAGCATAACCGGAGGGTGATCTTGCGGTTTGAGTAACGCATTCGCCAGGCTGCGATTTTTTCCACGAAAGACACAAGTGAGGTTTTGCGAATCGTGTGCCGACAGCGTTCCATGCACTGTCGGCAATGCTACACCGTGCCCCACCTTAAGCGTCTGAAGTGCTGACTTTCTGGTTAAGGTCAACAATTTCTCGCTCAAGCTCTTTAATCACTGCTTTAAAATGCTCAATCATCTTTGCAACCTCAGCGCTCAGCGTTTTGGTTTCAAGGGCCAGACTGTCAATGCTGCTCTGAGTAGCGGGACTCTGTTCACTGGAACCAGCCGCCGCCGCCTCAGGAGTAGAGGCCAGCGGGGCTTGCTCATCATTGGATGCTGATTCGGCGTCGTGGGCTTGATTCGACGAGACTTCTGGAGGTGCATCTGAACCGGAGTTTCCGATTTTTTGTTTGATCTCGCCGATTTCCTGTTGAAGTCGCGCAACCACTTTATTGAAATCATTCCTCATACTCTCAATCGTTGCATGAAGCTCCTTGTTTTCTTCGGACATTTTTTTGATATTGCTAGATGTATTCGCGCCAGATGAGGGTGCCCTCTCATCTGCAGCGGACACTTCAGGCTCAGTGCGTTTAGGGACGCGCCCAGAACCAGAGGTATCAGCGGTGCTTGGAGTCGACGCCCTGGCAGGCGTTTGGGATGTCGCCGAAGTAGGACTTTTTTTAGCCTCAACCTGCTGTTTCAACTGGGCTATTTGCTGCGCAAGCCCATTTACTATCGGTGTGAGCTCTGCCATCACTTGCTTGATCTTGTTTTTAAGCTGAGTGTTCTCTTGGAAAAGCTGTGCAAGCTGGGCGGGGTCGGTAGTCTTCGCCGATGGCGGCGAGTTGACCAGCCCCTTATGCGTCGAAAACTGCCCCCGCTGCGGTGTAGTCATCGGCTGACGAGAGGGTGCTGAATCTGACTGGGGTTGGTCAGGAGTACCTGCTTTGGCGCTGTTTTCTTGCGGTGTGTGCTCTGGCTTGGGTGGCATTTCATAGGCGTAGTTGGGCGCGTACTGCTGAGGACTTACGCTCGTCATGGTGGACCTCTCAGATTCAGGTATTTGATTCACGGACATTGCGTGCCAGGCGACCCGGTAAAACAGGTCATCTGGCTACCTGATTGGTGATTATCTGAATAAGGTTCCGACGATGTAGGACGTACGAATAGCAAAGTGTGTCCACTTCACAACCGGCCACCCGACCTTCTCACATCGCCCACAGGTCCACAAACCGGCTTACGGAAGTCGCTTCAAGCCGTGCCTGGTCCTTGCACAAGGCGAATATCTGCGCACTGCGCTGGGCGGTAAAGCGTGTGGCCAGGTTGGCCTTGAATTTGGCTTCGAGCAACGGAATCCCGTCAACCCGACGACGACGATGGCCAATCGGGTACTCCACCACCACCTGCTCAGTGCTGGAACCGTCATTGAAGAAAACCTGCACCGCGTTGGCAATGGAGCGCTTGTCGGCCTCCAGGTATTCGCGGCTGTAGCGGGGGTCTTCGACAATGACCATTTTCTCGCGCAACTCATCGATGATCGGATGCGCGGCATGGAACTCATCTTCGTACTGCTCGGCCACCAGATTGCCGAACGCCAGCGGCACGGCCGTCATGTATTGCAGGCAATGGTCACGGTCTGCCGCATTGGCCAATTGGCCGACCTTGGAAATGATACGAATCGCCGACTCGTGGGTAGTGATGACGATCCTGTCGATTTCATGCAGGCGGTTTTTGACCTGCGAATGCAAAGTGACCGCCGCTTCACAGGCAGTCTGTGCGTGGAACTCGGCAGGAAAGCTGATCTTGAACAGCACGTTCTCCATCACATAGGTGCCATAGGGTTGGGGCAGGCTGAACGCGCGCTTGTCCTCGGGCTTGAGGGCCAGGTCCTTGTTGGTATGGCTGAACAGCACGTCATAGAAACCCCACTGCGGCGCGCTCAATACGCCGGGAATCCCCATTTCGCCGCGCATGGCGATGTCCGCCAGGCGCACGCCACGGCTCGACGCATCCCCCGCCGCCCAGGACTTGCGTGAACCGGCGTTCGGCGCGTGGCGGTAAGTGCGCAGGGCCTGCCCATCGACAAACGCCTGGGACAACGCCGCCAGCAGTTGCTCACGATTGGCGCCCATCAACTTGGCGCACACCGCAGTGGAGGCGACTTTGACCAGCAGCACATGGTCAAGGCCGACGCGGTTGAAGGAGTTTTCCAGGGCGATCACGCCCTGGATTTCGTGGGCCATGATCATCGCTTCCAGGACCGCGCGCACCGTCAACGGCGTTTCACCATTGGCCACGCGCTTTTGCGAAAGGTGATCGGCGACGGCCAGGATGCCACCGAGGTTATCCGAAGGATGGCCCCATTCGGCGGCGAGCCAGGTGTCGTTGTAATCGAGCCAACGCACGATGCAACCGATGTCCCACGCGGCCTTGACCGGGTCCAGGCGATAGGACGTACCCGGCACCCGTGCACCGAACGGCACCACCGTGCCTTCGACGATAGGCCCCAGGTGCTTGGTGCACTCAGGGAAACGCAAGGCCAGCAAGCCACAGCCGAGGGTGTCCATCAGGCAGTTGCGGGCAGTGTCCAGGGCGTCCCGGGAATCGATCCGGTAGGTGAGGACGTAGTCAGCAATGTCCTGCAAAACCTGGTCGTAGTCGGGGCGGTTGTTCTGGTCGACGTTGGCGCTCATGGCAGTACTCCAAAATGGGTTGGGTGTGTTCCTTCTCAGGCTCATGGCTGGTCGTTTGTGGCAGGTCTGAGTGCCTGCTCTAGTACATAAATCAAGAAACCACCGATGCCCCCCTGTGGGAGCGGGCTTGCTCGCGAAAGCGGTGGATCAGTCAATACAGCTGCTGACTGAAATACCGCTTTCGCGAGCAAGCCCGCTCCCACATTTTGGCCGGTGCTTGGTTTCAGAATGCATCGCCCGGGACGCGCACATAGCCCTCCATCAACACCCGTGCACTGCGGCTCATGATGGCTTTCTTCACCACCCATTCGCCGTTCACCTGGCTGGCCTCGGCGCCCACGCGCAGGGTGCCGGACGGATGCCCGAACCGCACCGCATTGCGCTCCACACCGCCCGCCGCGAGGTTGACCAGGGTCCCGGAAATCGCCGCCGCCGTGCCAATCGCCACCGCGGCCGTGCCCATCATCGCGTGGTGCAGCTTGCCCATGGACAACGCTCGCACCAGCAGGTCAACATCCCCCGCCTTGATCGCCTTGCCGCTGGAGGCCAGGTAATCCGCTGGCTTGGCCACGAACGCCACTTTCGGCGTGTGCTGGCGCTGGGCCGCTTCATCCAGGTGTTTGATCAAACCCATGCGCAATGCGCCGTAGGCTCGCACAGTCTCAAACATCGCCAGGGCTTTGGGGTCGCTGTTGATCGCGCCTTGCAGCTCGGTGCCGGTGTAGCCGAGATCTTCAGCATTGATAAAAATCGTCGGGATACCCGCATTGATCAGCGTTGCCTTGAACGTACCGACACCCGGCACGTCCAGGTCGTCGATCAGGTTGCCGGTGGGGAACATAGAGCCACCGCCGCCCTCTTCTTCCGCTGCCGGGTCGAGGAACTCCAGTTGCACTTCGGCCGCCGGGAAGGTCACGCCATCCAGCTCGAAGTCGCCGGTTTCCTGCACCGCGCCGTCGGTGATCGGCACATGGGCGATGATGGTCTTGCCGATATTGGCCTGCCACACCCGCACCACGGCCACGCCGTTATGGGGGATCCGCTCAGCCGCTACCAGACCGCTGCTGACAGCAAAGGAGCCGACCGCTGCTGACAGGTTGCCGCAGTTACCACTCCAATCGACAAAAGGCTTGTCGATGGAGACTTGGCCGAACAGGTAATCGACGTCGTGATCGGCACGCGTGCTTTTAGCCAGGATCACGGTCTTGCTGGTGCTCGACGTGGCACCACCCATACCGTCGATTTGTTTGTCATAGGGATCGGGACTGCCGATCACCCGCAGCAGCAAGGCATCCCGTGCAGCGCCCGGAACCTGGGCCACTTCGGGCAAGTCCTGGAGATTGAAAAAAACGCCCTTGCTGGTGCCGCCACGCATATAGGTGGCGGGAATCTTGATTTGCGGTACGTGTGCCATGGTGTTCCTCAAAAGACGCCGGGGGCTTGAAGCCCCCGGCCCTCGTTTATGTCAGGCGGTGGCCGCCGACTCCAGGAAGTCCTGGGCAAAGCGCTGCAACACGCCGCCCGCCTCGTAGATCGACACTTCTTCAGCAGTGTCCAGGCGGCAGGTCACCGGCACCTCGACACGTTCGCCATTCTTGCGGTTGATCACCAGGGTCAACTGCGCACGCGGGGTGCGTTCGCCGATCACGTCATAGGTTTCGCTGCCATCGATCTGCAACGTCTTGCGATCAGTACCCGCCAGGAACTCCAGGGGCAACACGCCCATGCCCACCAGGTTGGTGCGGTGGATACGTTCGAAACCTTCGGCGGCAATCGCCTCCACACCAGCCAGGCGCACGCCCTTGGCCGCCCAGTCGCGGGACGAACCCTGGCCGTAGTCGGCGCCGGCAATGATGATCAGTGGCTGCTTGCGCTCCATGTAGGTCTCAATGGCTTCCCACATGCGCGTGACCTTGCCTTCCGGCTCGATGCGCGCCAGGGAACCCTGCTTGACCTTGCCGTTCTCCAGGACCATTTCGTTGAACAGCTTGGGGTTGGCAAAGGTCGCGCGCTGGGCGGTCAAGTGGTCGCCTCGGTGCGTGGCATAAGAGTTGAAGTCGACTTCCGGCAGGCCCATTTTTGCCAGGTATTCACCGGCGGCGCTGTCGAGCATGATCGCGTTGGACGGCGACAGGTGATCAGTGGTGATGTTGTCCGGCAACACCGCCAGCGGGCGCATGCCCTTGAGCGGACGTGCGCCGGCCAGGGCGCCTTCCCAGTACGGCGGGCGGCGGATGTAGGTGCTTTGCGGGCGCCAGTCGTACAGCGGCGTGACTTTCGGGCCGGTGTCTTCATGGATGGCAAACATCGGGATGTAGACCTGGCGGAACTGCTCAGGCTTGACCGACGCCTTGACCACCGCGTCGATTTCCTCGTCGCTCGGCCAGATGTCCTTCAAGCGAATTTCCTTGCCGTCGGCATCCAGGCCCAGCACGTCTTTTTCGATATCGAAACGGATGGTGCCAGCAATCGCGTAGGCCACCACCAACGGCGGCGACGCCAGGAACGCTTGCTTGGCGTACGGGTGGATGCGCCCGTCGAAGTTGCGGTTGCCCGACAGTACGGCGGTGGCATACAGGTCACGGTCGATGATTTCTTGCTGGATCACCGGATCGAGTGCACCGGACATGCCGTTGCAGGTAGTGCAGGCGAAGGCTACGACGCCAAAACCCAACTGCTCCAACTCGCGGGTCAAGCCGGCTTCGTCGAGGTACATGGCCACGGTTTTCGAACCCGGTGCCAGGGATGACTTGACCCACGGCTTACGGGCCAGCCCGAGCTTATTGGCATTGCGCGCCAACAGGCCGGCGGCGATCACGTTGCGCGGGTTGCTGGTATTGGTGCAACTGGTGATGGCAGCAATGATCACCGCACCGTCGGGCATTTGCCCCGGCACGTCGTCCCATTGCCCGGAAATCCCCTTGGCCGCCAGGTCGCTGGTGGCCACGCGGGCGTGCGGGTTGCTCGGGCCGGCCATGTTGCGCACGACGCTGGACAAATCGAAGCTCAAGCCACGCTCGTATTGCGCGCCCTTGAGGTCATCGGCCCACAAGCCGGTGTGGCGAGCGTACTGCTCGACCAGGGCGACCTGTTCGTCTTCGCGACCGGTGAGTTTCAGGTAGGCAATGGTCTGTTGGTCGATATAGAACATCGCGGCCGTGGCGCCGTACTCCGGGGCCATGTTGGAGATGGTCGCGCGGTCACCCAGGGTCAGTGCCGAAGCACCTTCACCGAAGAACTCCAGCCAGGCACCCACTACTTTCTGCTGGCGCAGGAACTCGGTCAGCGCCAGCACCATGTCGGTGGCGGTGATGCCCGGTTGCAGTTTGCCCGTCAACTCGACGCCAACGCTTTCCGGCAGGCGCATCCACGACGCGCGGCCGAGCATCACGCTCTCGGCTTCCAGGCCGCCAACGCCGATGGCGATTACGCCCAGGGCGTCCACATGCGGCGTGTGACTGTCGGTACCGACGCAGGTATCCGGGAAGGCCACGCCGTCACGCACCTGGATCACCGGGGACATTTTCTCCAGGTTGATCTGGTGCATGATGCCGTTGCCCGGCGGGATCACGTCGACGTTTTTGAAGGCCTTCTTGGTCCACTCGATAAAGTGGAAACGGTCTTCGTTACGGCGGTCTTCGATGGCACGGTTTTTCTCGAAGGCGTCCGGGTCAAAACCACCGGCCTCGACGGCCAGGGAATGGTCGACGATCAGTTGCGTCGGCACCACCGGGTTGACCTGGGCCGGATCGCCGCCTTGCAGGGCGATGGCATCACGCAGGCCGGCGAGGTCCACCAGTGCGGTCTGGCCAAGGATGTCATGGCACACCACCCGGGCCGGGAACCATGGGAAGTCGAGGTCGCGCTTGCGTTCGATCAACTGGCTCAGGGACGCATTGAGGGTTGCCGGGTCGCAACGGCGTACCAGGTTCTCGGCGAGCACGCGGGAGGTGTAGGGCAACGTGGCGTAGGCGCCGGGGGTGATTGCCTCGACAGCCGCGCGGGCGTCGAAGTAATCCAGGCGGCTGCCGGGGAGCGGTTTGCGAAATTCAGTGTTCATCGTCAGGACTCGGTCACGGTAATTACAAAAGGAAGACCTGTGCCGACCCAGAATTGGAATGAAGTCAAAATGTGGGAGCGGGCTTGCTCGCGAATGGGGTGTGTCATTCAACACATTCCGTGACTGTTGCCCCGCATTCGCGAGCAAGCCCGCTCCCACATTTTTGATTCGGTTACCCATTCTGGATTGTCGGTCTCCTCATTCAGCGACGTTCGATTGGCACGAACTTGCGCTGCTCGACGCCGGTGTATTCGGCGCTTGGGCGGATGATGCGGTTGTTGGCACGCTGCTCAAACACATGCGCCGCCCAGCCAGTCAGGCGCGAGCACACGAAGATCGGGGTGAACAGCTTGGTCGGGATGCCCATGAAGTGGTACGCCGAGGCATGGTAGAAGTCGGCGTTGGGGAACAGTTTCTTCTGCTCCCACATGGTCTTGTCGATGGCTTCGGAGACCGGGAACAGCACTTTGTCGCCCACTTCATCGGCGAGTTTTTTCGACCAGCCCTTGATCACTTCATTGCGCGGGTCGTTGTCTTTATAGATCGCGTGGCCAAAGCCCATGATCTTGTCCTTGCGCGCCAGCATGCCGAGGGTGCCTTCGACCGCTTCCTCTGCCGAGGAGAAACGCTCGATCATTTCCATCGCGGCTTCATTCGCCCCGCCGTGCAGCGGGCCGCGCAGCGAGCCGATGGCCGCGGTGACGCAGGAATACAGGTCCGACAGGGTCGAGGCGCAGACACGCGCGGTAAAAGTGGACGCGTTGAATTCGTGCTCGGCGTAGAGGATCAGCGACACGTTCATGACCTTGACGTGCAACTCGCTCGGCTTTTTGCCGTGCAGCAGGTGCAGGAAGTGGCCGCCAATCGACGGCTCGTCGGTCACACAGTCGATGCGCTTGCCGTCATGGCTGAAGCGATACCAATAGCACATGATCGCCGGGAAGGCCGCCAGCAGGCGGTCGGTGACATCGCGCTGCACGCTGAAGTCTTTTTCCGGCTCGATATTGCCCAGGAACGAGCAACCGGTGCGCATCACATCCATCGGGTGGGCGTCGGCGGGGATGCGTTCCAGCACTTCCTTGAGCGCCTGGGGCAGGTCACGCAGCTTGCTCAGTTTGGCGCTGTAGGCGGCCAGCTCGGCCTTGGTCGGCAATTGGCCGTACAACAACAGGTAGGCGACTTCTTCGAACTGCGCGTCGGCGGCCAGTTCACGTACGTCATAGCCACGATAAGTCAGCCCGGCACCGGCCTGGCCCACGGTGGACAATTCTGTCTGCCCGGCCACCTGGCCACGCAGGCCGGCGCCACTCAGTACTTTTGCTTCAGCCATGGTTCTTCTCCAATCTTATATTTATCAGGGCGACCACCGCCCCCTGTAGGAGCGGGCTGGCCCGCGAAAAACGCCAGGGCACCGTGTTTATTCAGGTTGGCCGCGTTATCGTTGACGATCTTCGCGGGCAAGCCCGCTCCTACAGTGAGCACGTAGCCTTTATTTTTTCGCGGCGAACAGCGCGTCGAGCTTCTGCTCGAAGGTGTGGTAGTCGATGCGATCGTAAAGCTCCATGCGCGTTTGCATGGTGTCGATCACGTTCTGTTGGGTACCGTCGCGACGGATCGCGGTGTAGACGTTTTCGGCGGCCTTGTTCATGGCGCGGAACGCCGACAGCGGGTACAGCACGATGGAAACATCGGCAGATTTCAACTGTTCGGTGGTGTACAGCGGCGTCGCGCCGAACTCGGTGATGTTGGCCAGGATTGGCGCTTTCACGCGCGAAGCGAACAACTTGTACATCTCAAGCTCGGTAATGGCTTCGGGGAAGACCATGTCGGCACCGGCCTCGATGCACGCGGCGGCACGCTCCAGCGCGGACTCCAGGCCTTCCACGGCCAGGGCGTCGGTGCGCGCCATGATCACGAAGCTGTCATCGGTGCGGGCATCCACGGCGGCCTTGATGCGGTCGACCATTTCCTGTTGGGACACGATTTCTTTGTTCGGGCGATGACCGCAGCGCTTGGCGCCCACCTGGTCCTCGATATGGATCGCGGCAGCACCGAACTTGATCATCGACTTGACGGTGCGCGCCACGTTGAAGGCCGAGGAACCGAAACCGGTGTCCACATCCACCAGCAGCGGCAGGTCGCACACGTCGGTAATACGGCGCACATCGGTCAACACATCGTCCAGGCCGGTGATGCCCAGGTCCGGCACACCGAGGGAGCCCGCAGCAACACCGCCACCGGACAGATAAATGGCCTTGAAACCGGCGCGCTTGGCCAGCAGGGCATGGTTGGCGTTGATCGCGCCAACCACTTGCAACGGGTGTTCGCTGGCGACGGCGTCACGGAAACGCTGGCCTGGGGTGCTGTTTTTATAGGAACTCATGACTCACCTCGTGGAGTGACTGTCTGGGGGGCGCCGTCGGGGAAGTGACGGGCGATATTGCGTTTGGAGGCGCCGATATGCCGGCGCATCAACAACTCGGCCAGTTCACCGTCGCGATCGGCAATCGCGTCAAGAATACGGTGATGCTCGGCAAAGGCCTGGCGTGGACGATTGGGGGTGGCGGAGAACTGGATGCGGTACATGCGCACCAATTGATACAGCTCGCCGCACAACATCTGGGTCAAGGTGCGGTTGCGTGCGCCTTGAATGATCCGGTAATGAAAGTCGAAGTCGCCTTCCTGCTGGTAGTAGCCAACACCGGCCTGGAACGCGGCATCGCGTTCATGGGTGTGCAGGACCTGGCGCAGCTCCTCGATTTCTTCGTCGGTCATGCGCTCGGCGGCCAGGCGGCAGGCCATGCCTTCGAGGGACTCGCGGATTTCGTAGAGTTCCACCAGTTCGGCCTCGCTCAGGGACACCACCCGCGCGCCAACATGGGGCACGCGCACCAGCAGGCGCTGGCCTTCCAGGCGGTGGATCGCCTCGCGCAGCGGGCCACGGCTGATGCCGTAGGTGCGCGCCAGCTCCGGTTCCGAGATCTTGCTGCCGGGGGCTATCTCGCCCTTGACGATGGCGGCCTGGATACGGCGGAAGACATTCTCGGACATCGTCTGGGAATCGTCCTGCCCTGCCACCGGAATTTCCAGTTGATCCAGCATGATTGTCGACACCTTTAAAATCAATGCCGCAAAAACTAGCCAATCAGCCCAAGATAGTCAAAGAATAAATACACATTGTCGACAATCGTCTAATAACCCTGCTTGCACCTTATAAGGGCATGGCCGCCTGCCAGCGCTGGCGCCAGAAAACCTTCATGTTAGAATGCCCGCCGCATTTGCCTGACATCTATTGATGAAAAGGCGCACGAGGGAGCTTGCGCAGCAATGCCAGTCGCCTTGAATCAAACATCGCACTGCACCGCCTCAGGATCTATGAGACTCAAGCCCTTCCCCCTATTGCTTTGCCTACTGTTGTTTCCGGGCCTTGGTTTCGCTGCCGAGAAGACCGTGTATGGCCTCAATGAATACGCCAAGCTGGCGGGCATTGACCTGGAAGTCGCCGCCAAGCTCGACACCGGCGCCAAGACCGCGTCCTTGAGTGCCCGGGATATCAAGCGTTTCAAGCGCAATGGTGAATCCTGGGTGCGCTTCTACCTGGCCATCGATACCGCCCATTCGCACCCCATCGAGCGCCCCCTGGCCCGCGTCAGCAAGATCAAGCGCCGCGCCGGTGACTACGACCCCGATGAGGACAAGAACTACACCGCCCGTCCGGTGATTGCCCTGGATATCTGCATGGGCACCGCTTTACGCAGTATCGAAGTGAACTTGACTGACCGCAGCGCCTTCCAATATCCGCTGCTGATCGGCTCCGAAGCCTTGAAACGCTTTGATGCGCTGGTCGACCCCAGTCTTAAATACGCAGCAGGCAAACCTGCCTGCGCCACCGACGCTCATACCGCCGAGTAATTCCAATGCGCTCTCTTACTATGCACCTGAAGATTCTGATCGCCGTCCTGGTGGTACTGGGCATTTCGGTCACGGCCTATCAGATCTTCGTCCTCGGCATCCCGGTGACCGAAGACGCCACTGACGACCTGTGGAACATCGACGCCAAGGTCGAGTTCGTCGCCAACGCCAAGGACCCGGTCAAGGTGCAGATGTTCGTGCCGCCCCTGAGTCGCGACTTCGTCAGCCTCAATGAGAGTTTCATCTCCAATAACTACGGGGTGAGCGTCAATCGCATCGACGGCAACCGCAAGGTCACCTGGTCGGCCCGGCGCGCCAAGGGCAACCAGACCCTCTACTACCGCCTGGTGCTGACCAAGCGCTACAGCGGTGAAAAGCTCAAGGTCAAGGGCCCGACCTTCCGCGACAGCATCGCCGTCGAAGGCCCGGAAAAAATCGCCGCCGAAGCCCTGCTGGCGCCGATCCGCCAACACTCGGCCGACGTCGAGACCTTTATCAGCGAAGCCATCAAGCGCACCAACAACCTCAACGACGACAACGTCAAGCTGCTGCTCGCGGGCGATCCGTCGACGCCGCACAAGGCCAAGATCGTCGAGTTGCTGCTGTCCATCGCCCATGTGCCGGTGGAAAAGGTCCACACCCTCCGCCTGGTGGCCGACCAGCCGCAAACCCCGGAACTGTGGCTGCGCAGCTTCAATGGCAACGACTGGCTGTACTTCAACCCGGAAACCGGCGAACAGGGCCTGCCTTCTGACCGCCTGCTGTGGTGGACCGGTGATGAAAACCTGATCACCGTCGACGGCGGCAAGAAAGCCGCCGTGACCTTCAGCCTGAACAACAGCGAGATGAACGCCATTCGCCTGGCCAAGCTGACGGATGAGAACACCGACGCCAACTTCCTCGAATACTCGCTCTACGGCCTGCCGCTGCAAACCCAGCAGACCTTCATGATCATGGTGATGATCCCGATTGGCGTGCTGGTGATCCTGATCCTGCGCAACCTTATCGGCCTGCAGACCCTGGGGACGTTCACCCCGGTGCTGATCGCCCTGGCGTTCCGCGAGACGCAGTTGGGCTTTGGCATCGTGCTGTTTACCGTGATTACCGCGCTCGGGCTGTCTCTGCGTTCCTATCTGGAGCACTTGAAATTGCAGATGCTGCCGCGCTTGTCGGTGGTGTTGACCTTTGTGGTCGTACTGATCGCGGCCATCAGCCTGTTCAGCCATAAGCTGGGCCTGGAGCGCGGCCTGTCGGTGGCGCTGTTCCCGATGGTGATCCTGACCATGACCATCGAACGCCTGTCGATTACCTGGGAAGAACGCGGTGGCGGCCACGCGATGAAAGTCGCGATCGGTACCCTGTTCGCCGCGTCCCTGGCACACATCATCATGAGCGTGCCGGAGCTGATCTACTTCGTGTTCACCTTCCCGGCGATCCTGTTGATCCTGGTGGGTTTCATGCTGGCCATGGGTCGCTATCGCGGTTACCGCCTGACCGAACTGGTGCGTTTCAAGGCCTTCCTCAAGGCTGATTCGTAATGTTCGGGTTCTGGAAGACCTGGAAGGCCCTGCAAGCGCGGGGCATCATGGGCATCAACCGGCGTAACGCCGACTACGTGCTCAAGTACAACAAGCGCAGCCTGTATCCGATTGTCGATGACAAGATCATCACCAAGGAACGGGCGATTGCGGCCGGCATCCATGTGCCGGAAATGTACGGGATCATTTCCACCGAAAAAGAAATCGACAAGCTCGACGAAATCATCGGTGGCCGCAGCGATTTCGTGATCAAGCCGGCCCAGGGCGCCGGCGGCGACGGCATCCTGGTGATCGCCGACCGCTTTGAAGGACGCTATCGCACCGTGTCCGGCAAGATCATCAGCCATGAGGAAATCGAGCACCAGATTTCCAGCATCCTCACCGGCCTCTACTCCCTGGGCGGTCACCGTGACCGCGCACTGATCGAATACCGGGTGGTGCCCGACCAGATCTTCAAGAGCATCAGCTACGAAGGCGTGCCGGATATCCGCATCATCGTGCTGATGGGCTACCCGGTGATGGCCATGCTGCGCTTGCCGACCCGCCAATCCGGCGGCAAGGCCAACCTGCACCAGGGCGCGATTGGCGTCGGTGTGGACCTGGCCACCGGCCTGACCCTGCGCGGCACCTGGCTGAACAACATCATCACCAAACACCCGGACACCACCAACGCAGTAGACGGCGTGCAACTGCCCAACTGGGACGGTTTCATGAAGCTCGCCGCCGGCTGCTACGAGCTGTGCGGGCTGGGTTACATCGGGGTGGACATGGTGCTGGACCAGGAAAAAGGCCCATTAATCCTGGAGCTCAATGCCCGGCCGGGGCTGAACATCCAGATCGCCAACGATTGCGGCCTGACCTTGCGCACCCATGCCGTGGAAGCGCGCCTCGAAGAACTGAAAGCGGCGGGCGTGACGGAAACGGCGGAAGAACGCGTGAAATTTGCCCAGGAAATGTTTGGCCATATTCCACCCGTGGAAGGCTGATCTCCTTGTAGGAGCCGGCTTGCCGGCGATGGCGCCCCAACAGACCACACCGCCGTCCACCCAACAATCCCCGACATCCCCTCTAGGAGCAAATCCTGGAGGGGACTACAATCCCCTCCCCACGCCCATGGCTGATCCACCCCCCGCATGTCGACCTGCTCCGTACACCCGCTGCCCTACCTGGAAAACCCTGCCGAGTATTTCGCGGCGATCCGCCATGCCCCTGGCGCCATCCTGCTGGACAGCGGCCGGCCGGCAGCCGAGCGTGGTCGCTATGACCTGCTCAGCGCCTGGCCAGAGGCAACACTGGCGGTGTGGCCGGACGAAAGCGGTAGCGATTTTCTGCAACGACTGCGGGAAAACCTCACGCTACTGGGTGAAGCCAGCCTGCCCGCACCGTATGAACTGCCATTTGCCGGCGGCTTGATCGGCTACCTGAGCTACGATTTTGGCCGCCATCTGGAACACCTGCCGCACCAGGCGATCGACGACCTGGGCCTGCCCGACGCACGTTTTGGCCTGTATGCCTGGGCGCTGATCAGTGACCACCAGGCGCGCACCAGCCAATTGGTGTTCCACCCAAAGCTGTTGGAAAGCGAACGGCAACGGCTGCTGGCACTGTTCAGCCGCCCCGCCGCCCACACCCCGGCCAGCTTCAAGCTACACACCCGGATGGCCCCGGACCTGAGCGCCAGTGCCTATGAACAGGCCCTGTCCCGCATCCAGGACTATATCCAGGCGGGTGACTGCTATCAGGTCAACTTCGCCCAACGCTTTCGCGCGACCTGCAACGGTGATCCCTGGGCCGCCTATTGCGCCTTGCGTGCCGCTTGCCCGACACCGTTCTCGGGCTTTCAGAGCCTGCCGGACGATGGCGCGGTCGTGAGCCTGTCGCCAGAGCGTTTCGTCCGGATCAGCCAACGCCAGGTGGAAACCCGCCCGATCAAGGGCACCCGCCCCCGAGGGCTGACCCCCCAGGAGGATGCGGCCAACGCCGCCGAACTCCTGGCCAGCCCCAAGGATCGTGCAGAGAACCTGATGATCGTCGATCTGCTGCGCAATGACCTGGGCCGCACCTGCCGCACCGGCTCGGTCAAGGTGCCGGAGCTGTTCAGCCTGGAAAGCTACCCGAACGTGCATCACCTGGTCAGCAGCGTCACCGGCGAACTGGCCGACGGCAAAGACGCCCTGGACCTGGTCGCCGGCAGCTTCCCCGGCGGCTCGATCACCGGCGCACCGAAGATCCGCGCGATGCAGATCATCGACGAGCTGGAACCGACCCGACGCGGACTGTACTGCGGCTCATTGTTGTACCTGGATGTACGCGGCGAGATGGACAGCTCAATCGCCATTCGCAGCCTGCTGGTCAAGGATGGCCAGGTCTGTTGCTGGGGCGGCGGCGGGATCGTCGCGGACTCCGAGTGGCAGGCGGAGTATCAGGAATCGATGACCAAGGTGCGGGTGTTGCTGCAAACGCTGGAAGGGCTGTAAGCGCACCTCCCAGGGAAAGAACCTGAATCAGAAGCGCCGTGGACAGTACTGGAGCGCAAGGATAGCGTCCATCAGCATTCCACTTGGCCGTCTGTGAGGGATCACATGGATCGACTGCTTATTGCCTTTATCGTTTTATCGCTTGCACCGTTGAAGCAAAGCCCATTTCCTACGCATCGCGCTCCCTGCCAGGGGTTGCAAATCCAAGATGTGACACCTAATATCTCCCAAATTGGGAGGCTTGATTTATGCGACTGATCGCAAGAGCCACCTTGAGGGAGTTCTGGGAAAGCAGCCCGGCTTACACCGACGCCAAAACACCACTGATTGAATGGTATCGCCATATGGCGAAATCCACCTTTCACAGGCCCCAAGACCTGAAGGCGGAGCTTCGCACCGCAAGTATCCTCAAAGGTGGAAGGGTGGTGTTCAATATCGGCGGCAATAAATATCGAGTGATCATGGCGATCGACTATTTGCGGCAGCTGGGTTTCATACGGTTTGTTGGCACCCACGCCCAGTACGACCAGATCAACGCGGAGACTGTGTGATGCACATCAAACCTATTCGTACCCCCGAAGACCTGGCCGCTTCACTGGCGCGCGTGGATCATCTATGGGGGGCAGAGATCGGCTCGCCGGCAGGTGATGAGCTGGAAATCCTCGCGCTACTGATCGAAAAATACGAAGACGAACACTTTCCCATGCCGCCTTCCAATCCAGTGGAGGCAATCAAGTTTCGCATGGACCAACTGGGCCTGACGGCTCGGGACCTGGAACCCTTTATCGGCTCCAGCGGCCGCGTGTCCGAAGTGCTGAACCACAAGCGCAAGTTGAGCCTGGCCATGATCAAGCGCCTGCATGAGGGTTTGCGCATTCCTTATGAGCAGTTGCTTGCGGGAGCTTGATCTTTAGCGTTTTAGAGGGCCCTATCGCGAGCAAGCCCGCGCCCACAGTGTGGGAGCGGGCTTGCTCGCGATGAGGCAACCAGCCTCGCTAAATCACCTACAGGCTCAACGAACGATTCGAAGCCTTGATGAACTCCCGCTTCAAGTCCTCAAAGGTATGCACCGCCGGGAACTGCGGGAACTCGCGAATCACGTTTTCCGGCGCATGGAACAGAATCCCACGATCCGCTTCCCCGAGCATGGTGGTGTCGTTGTAGGAGTCCCCGGCCGCGATCACGCGGTAGTACAAGGTCTTGAAGGCCAGCACCGACTGGCGCTTGGGATCTTTCTGGCGCAGTTGATAGCTCACCACCCGATCATTTTCATCGGTGATCAAACGGTGGCAAAGCAGGGTCGGAAAGCCCAGTTGGCGCATCAACGGCTGGGAAAACTCATAGAAGGTGTCCGACAGGATCACCACCTGGAAGCGCTCGCGTAGCCAATCGACGAACTCGATGGCCCCCTCCAGCGGCTTGAGGGTGGCGATCACTTCCTGGATATCCGACAGTTTCAAACCGTGTTCGTCGAGAATCCGCAGGCGCTGCTTCATCAGTACGTCGTAGTCGGGAATGTCCCGGGTGGTCGCCCGCAAGGATTCAATACCGGTTTTTTCAGCAAAGGCGATCCAGATTTCCGGAACCAGCACCCCTTCCAGGTCGAGACAGGCAATTTCCACAAGACACTCCCATTTGGATTTTTTTTCAGTTGAGCGAGCAAAAGGACTGCCGAACTCTAGCGATTCGCGCTGGCCGCCGCAACGCAGAGCGGATTTTGTTAACATCCCACTCCTATAGAGCGCTCAGCGCCACTGACCTGTAGGAACCGTCCTGATGAACCAAGCCTTCGACGTCGCTGAACTCGCCGCGACCTATGCCAACAAGTCCGCCCAGGACATCCTCAAGCTGGCGTTCAGCCAGTTCGGCGATGACCTGTGGATCTCCTTCAGCGGTGCCGAGGACGTGGTGCTGGTGGATATGGCCTGGAAGCTGAACAAAAACGTCAAGGTCTTCAGCCTCGACACCGGCCGCCTGCACCCGGAGACCTACCGGTTTATCGAGCAGGTGCGTGACTTCTACAAGATTGATATCGAGTTGATTTCCCCGGACCAGAGCAAGCTGGAACCCTTCGTCAAGGAAAAGGGCTTGTTCAGCTTCTACAAGGACGGCCATGGCGAATGCTGCGGCGTGCGCAAGATCGAGCCGCTGCGCCGCAAACTCTCGGGCGTCAGCGCCTGGGCCACCGGCCAGCGCCGCGACCAGAGCCCCGGCACCCGCAGCCAGGTGGCAGCCCTGGAAATCGACACGGCGTTCTCCACGCCGGAACGCACCCTCTACAAGTTCAACCCGCTGGCGCAAATGACCAGCGAAGAGGTCTGGGGCTATATCCGCATGCTGGAACTGCCTTACAACAGCCTGCACGAACGCGGCTTTATCAGCATCGGCTGCGAGCCATGCACCCGCCCGGTGTTGCCGAACCAGCATGAGCGCGAAGGCCGCTGGTGGTGGGAAGAGGCGACGCAGAAGGAATGCGGGCTGCATGCGGGGAACATCATCAGCAAGGCCTGATCTGGCGACACATGACAAATGTCGGGTGAGCTTGTGTGGTGATCTTGTGTGGGAGCGGGCTTGCTCGCGAAAGCGGTGTATCAGTCTCTATTTCGCTAACTGATACACCGCTTTCGCGAGCAAGCCCGCTCCCACATTTGCTTGCGGCACACCATCATTATGTACACATAAACGTAACCATCCGTGCCATTTTTGTGTGCACTTTAATAATTACGCACCGAAAAGTTACACCCCTTCTCAGCCAACTTCCTACATAACCTATTCCTAAATTCCCGCATAAAAATAAATACCTGTTCAAATGGTCAACTTATAACTGTTTAAATTCAGCCATTTATTAATCGAGTATGCAAAAACGAAATAAACCAAACTTTTGATAGATAAAACCTGGCACACAAGTGGCTAAGAGAGTTGAAGTCTTTGTATACAACTTCAACAACAACCATCATACACTTTGTGTCCGCATGCCAGGCGTCCGCGCCTGCTGCAGATGCCAGGAGCCTGCCGGAATGCGTACAAGTCTCTCCAACAACCTCGCACTGGATCTGCCCTCCTCCACGTCAATACCCACGGCCACCACGCCTGGCCCGCTGGTACTGAGCCCGCGCCTGCATAACAAGGACCTGGCACCCACCAAGGTCGAAGGCCGGCGCTGGGGCGGCTACAGCATCTTTGCCCTATGGACCAACGATGTGCACAACATCGCCAACTATTCCTTTGCCATCGGCTTGTACGCCCTGGGCCTGGGCGGCTGGCAGATTCTGTTGTCCCTGGGGATCGGCGCGGCGCTGGTGTATTTCTTCATGAACTTGTCGGGTTACATGGGCCAGAAAACCGGCGTGCCGTTTCCGGTAATCAGCCGGATAAGTTTCGGCATACATGGTGCGCAAATTCCCGCACTGATCAGGGCCGTGATCGCCATCGCCTGGTTCGGGATTCAAACCTACCTCGCATCAGTGGTATTCCGTGTGCTGTTGGTGGCGATTCATCCAGGATTTGCCGACTACGACCACAACGCGATCCTCGGCCTCTCAACCTTGGGCTGGGCGTGCTTTGTGATCATCTGGTTCGTGCAACTGGTGATCCTGGCCTACGGCATGGAAATGGTCCGCCGCTACGAAGGTTTTGCCGGCCCGGTGATTCTACTGACCGTTGCGGCGCTGGCCGGTTGGATGTACTTCCAGGCCAGCGGCAATATCGCCTGGTCAATCCGCGAACCTCTGAGCGGCGGCGAAATGTGGCGCAATATCTTTGCCGGCGGCGCCTTGTGGCTGGCGATCTACGGCACGCTGATCCTCAATTTCTGCGACTTCGCCCGCTCCTCGCCGTGCCGCAAGACCATCAAGGTCGGTAACTTCTGGGGCCTGCCGGTGAACATCCTGGTGTTCGCGATCATCACCGTGCTGCTGTGTGGCGGGCAGTTCCAACTCAATGGACAGGTAATCGAAAGCCCTACCCAGATCATCGCAGCCATCCCCAATACCTTCTTCCTGGTGCTCGGTTGCCTGGCGTTCCTGATCGTCACCGTGGCGGTGAACATCATGGCCAACTTCGTTGCCCCGGCCTTTGTGCTGAGCAACCTGGCGCCCAAGTACCTGAACTTCCGCCGCGCCGGGCTGATCAGCGCCTTCCTCGCGGTACTGATCCTGCCGTGGAACCTCTACAACAGCCCACTGGTGATCGTGTACTTCCTCTCCGGCCTGGGCGCGCTGCTGGGCCCGCTGTATGGCGTAATCATGGTGGACTACTGGCTGATCCGTAAGGGCCAGATCGACGTGCCGCAACTGTATAGCGAAGACCCCAATGGCGCTTATTACTACAGCCGCGGGGTCAACCTGCGAGCGGTGGCAGCGTTTGTCCCGGCGGCGGTGATCGCCATTGTGCTGGCGCTGCTGCCGGGGTTTGCCAGCGTCTCGCCATTCTCCTGGTTGTTTGGGGCCGGCATTGCCGGGGTGCTGTACCTGCTGATCGCCAAGCGCCAACCGTTCTATGCCGACATCAGTGGCGAAGCCATCGCTGTCGACAATGTCAGCCATTGATCAAGGACATTCCATGCGCATTCTTGTCATCAACGTCAACACCACCGAATCCATCACCCAAGCCATCGCCCAGCAGGCCCGCAGCGTGGCGGCAGCGGGCACCGAAATTGTCGGGTTGACCCCGTTTTTTGGCGCCGAATCGGTGGAAGGCAATTTCGAAAGCTACCTGGCGGCCATTGCGGTGATGGACCGGGTAATGGCCTACGACCAGCCATTCGACGCCGTGATCCAGGCCGGTTATGGCGAGCATGGCCGTGAAGGTTTGCAGGAGTTGCTGAACGTGCCGGTGGTGGACATCACCGACGCTGCGGCCAGCACCGCGATGTTCCTTGGCCATGCTTACTCAGTGGTCACGACTCTGGACCGCACGGTGCCGCTGATCGAAGACCGACTCAAGCTCTCCGGGCTGTATGAGCGCTGCGCCTCGGTACGGGCCAGTGGCATGGCGGTGCTGGAGTTGGAAGAGCACCCGTTGCGGGCCATGGAAGCGATTGTGCGCCAGGCCGAACTGGCCATCAGCGAAGACAAGGCCGAAGTGATCTGCCTGGGTTGCGGCGGCATGGCCGGGCTGGATGAACAGATCCGTCAACGCACCGGCGTGCCGGTGGTGGATGGTGTGACCGCCGCCGTGACCCTGGCCGAATCACTGGTCAGGCTGGGCTTGTCGACCTCGAAGGTGCGGACCTATGCGACACCCCGGCCAAAGAAAGTCATCGGTTGGCCGGGGAAGTTCGGACGCTGAGTGACCGGTTTCGATCAGTTCAGCACATCGTTGAGCACTTCATAAATGATCCCGGTGGCGATCGTCACCAGGATCAGGTCGGTGCCCGCCTGCTGCCATTCGTAACCGTCGTAATGGGGCAGGCGCCCCAACAGGCGGCCATCGAGTTTCTTGGCAATCCCCGGTGGCAGGGGTTTGCCCCGGGCGAGGTTTTTCTGGATACCCGGCGGCAGGGACGAACCACCGCGCCAGTAGTCGCGGTTATCACCGAGGATGACCCGCACGCCACCGATATCAATCTGCGGCGCACTGTAATTGCCGCCACCCCCGCCTTTCTTGCCGCCGCCCTGGCCCTGATTGCCCGAGCCGCCCTGCCCGCCTTTATTGCCATGGGCACTGCCTTTGTCCTTGCCATTGCCATTGCCATTGCCGGGATCGGCCAGCAGCGCCGGGGAACCTGCGATCAACGCCAGGCTGGTGAACACAATCAACACGCGTGATTTGGACATGATTGATCTCGACAGTCGCAAGCCCCATTGGCTCGTATCAGCTTAGAACAGATACCGCTCACAAGTTCCGCCCCTACACCGCGCGGAACCGCTGCGCCAGCTGTTGCTGGGCAAACTGTTCGATGATGAAGTCGACAAATACCCGAGTCTTGCCCGGTAGCAACTTATGCTCGGCGTAATACAGGGAGATGTTGCCGTCATCGACGTACCAGTCGGGCAGCACCCGTTGCAACTGTTTGCTTTCGAGGAACGGCACGGCCATCGGCATGCTCACCAGCGCAATGCCCAAGCCTTGGCTACAAGCGCAACATGCCGCTTCAGAGTCGCCCATGGTCATGCGCGGCTTGAGCATCAACGGCCGCTGCTCACGGGCGCGGTTGGTCAATTGCCAGGTGCGCACGCGCCCGGTTTGCGGCGAACGAATCAGGATGCCATTGCACAGCGCCAGGTCTTCGGGGGCCCGCACAGGCAGGCGTTGCGCCAGGTAATCGGCGGAGGCCACCAAAATCCGGTGGGCCGGGGTCAATTTGCGTGCAACCACTCCCTGGGGCAGTTCGAACCCGCCGCCAATGGCCGCATCGAAGCCTTGGCCGACCAGGTCGACCTGACGGTTATCAAAGTGCCAATCGGGGCTGATATCAGGAAATCGCCGCAAAAACTCCGCCAGCAAGGGCACCACGTAGCGATTGCCGAATACGGTGCCCATGCTCACCTTGAGCGTGCCCACCGGCCGGCCTTCGGCACTGGCCAGGTTTGCCACGGCATTCTGGATAGTCGTGAGGCTGGCGCCGACTTGCTCCAGGAACAACTGGCCGGCTTCGGTCAATGTCAGGCGCCGCGTACTGCGCTGAAACAGTCGCACGCCCAGGCGCGCCTCCAGCTTGGCGACGCTTTTGCCGACGGCCGCCGGGGTCAGGCTCAGGTGCCGGGCCGCCTCGGCAAAGCTGCCACCTTCGGCACTGCGCACAAAGCATTCGATACTGCCAAAGCTTTCCATCTCGCCACACTCTAAACTTTTGGTTTACACAGACTATAGCAATCACGGTCTACCGAGACCGGCCAACGAGGTCGATACTCAATTCCAACAACAAGGCAGCCTCGCCTTGAATGATCTGGAGATCGACATGACCACGCAAAACCTCAGCGGTAAAGTTGCCTTGATCCAGGGCGGTTCCCGCGGCATCGGTGCCGCCATCGTCCAGCGCCTTGCGGCACAAGGTGCAGCCGTTGCCTTCACTTATGTCAGCTCCGCCGCCAAGGCCGAGGCCCTGCAGAACAGCGTTATCAGCGCTGGCGGCCAAGCCTTGGCGATTCACGCCGACAGCGCCGACGCGAACGCCATCCGCAATGCGGTAAACGCCACCGTCAAGGCGTTCGGGCGCCTGGATATCCTGGTGAACAATGCAGGTGTGCTGGCGGTCGGCCCGCTGGAAGATTTCACCCTGGAAGATTTTGACCAGACCCTGGCCATCAACGTACGCAGCGTATTTATCGCCACTCAGGAAGCCACCCGGCACATGGGCGAAGGCGGACGCATCATCAATATCGGCAGCACCAACGCTGAACGCATGCCATTCGCCGGCGGCGGCCCCTATGCCATGAGCAAGGCGGCACTGGTGGGCTTGACCAAAGGCCTGGCGCGCGACCTGGGGCCACGGGGCATCACCATCAACAACGTGCAACCGGGCCCGGTGGACACCGATATGAACCCGGCCAACAGTGAGTTTGCCGAGAGCCTGATCGGGTTTATGGCGGTTGGCCGTTATGGCCATGTCGAGGAAGTGGCCAGCTTTGTCGCTTATCTGGTGGGGCCGGAAGCCGGCTACATCACCGGCGCCAGCTTGACCATTGATGGCGGTTTCAGCGCCTGAACACCTTCTGCCGTTCCTACAGATTCAGCGCAGGGGCGGCAGGCCGTAGGCAGCCAGGTCGAAGTCCGCGAGTTTGCGGATGATCTGGTCGGCATGCGCGTACTTGCTGTCGGCCATGGCTTCATCAGGCACAGCGATAGCGGTCATGTGCGCAGCCTTGGCCGCCGTCACGCCAAACGGTGAGTCTTCAAACACCAGGCAATCCTCGGGCGCAACGCCCAGGCGGCGGGCGGCGGTGAGGAAGATGTCCGGCGCCGGCTTGGCAGCACCGACCTCCGGGTCGTCGGCGGTGACGATAGTGCCGAACAGGCTAAACCACTCACGGTGCAGCGTGGTCTTGTGCTCGAACGAGTTACGCGACGAACTGGTGCCCACGGCTATCGGGATATTGTGCGCACTTAAATGCCGCACCAACACCTCGGCACCCGGCATGCCCAGCGCCTTGGGAAAGCGCTCGCTCATCAACGGCTCACGGATACGCAGGAACTCTTCAGGGCTGATCGGCAAATCCAGCGCCTTGACCACGTATTCAGCCAGGTCCTGAGCACCACGGCCAATGATGTGCTGCTTGATGCCCCAGTCGTAAGTGCGGCCATAGCGCTCGGCGATGATCTGCGTGACTTCGGTGTAGATGCCTTCGGTATCCAGCAACAACCCGTCCATATCGAAAATCACGGCCTTGATCGGGCCGACAGCAGTACGCGATGCGCTCATCACAAAAGATCCGTGGCAAAGGACTAAAAGGATTCAGCACAATAACGGCCCTGTCGGCCTGCAAGCAACTGATTATCCCTTAGACTGGCCTCCCATCCGTTCAAGCGACCCCGACATGCTTTTGCGCATTGCTGCCGACAGCCTGGTGCTGTTTCACCTGTGTTTTATCCTGTTTGTACTGTTCGGTGGCCTGCTCGCCCTGCGCTGGCGCCGAGTCATCTGGCTGCACCTGCCCGCCGCAGCCTGGGGCATGGCGGTCGAATTCTTCCACCTGCCCTGCCCCCTGACCCGCTGGGAAAACCTGCTGCGCCAACTGGCCGGGCAGGAAGGGTATGGCGGGGGGTTTATCGAGCACTATGTACTGACACTGATTTACCCCGCCGGGCTGACGCCACAGATCCAGTTGGGCCTGGGCGCACTGGTGTTGCTGGTCAACCTGGCGGTGTACGGGTGGATCATCCGGCACTGGCAGCAGCGCTAGTGCTCGATCAAGCGTGCAGACGTGGTCTCTCCATCCACCAGGCGCGCAATCCCCAGCGGATTGGCATTTTTCAGCGGCGCCGGCAACAACGCGTCCGGGTAGTTCTGGTAACACACCGGGCGCAGGAAACGATCGATGGCCAACGTGCCCACCGAGGTACCCCGGGCATCGGAGGTTGCCGGATAAGGCCCGCCATGTACCATCGCATCGCACACTTCGACGCCGGTCGGGTAACCGTTAAGCAGCAAGCGGCCGGCCTTTTGCTCCAATTGCGAAATCAGCGGCGCGCACTGCCCCAGATCCGCTTCATCGGCGATCAGGGTGAAGGTCAACTGACCGTTCAAGGCACTGATGATGTGCTGCAGTTGCGCGTCATCCGCCGCCTCCACAACCACGGTCGCGGGACCGAACACTTCCTCTTGCAGCACCTTGTCGGCATCAAGCAGCAACTGCGCCGAGGCCTGGAACAACTGAGGCCATGCCTGATTCCCCTGCTGTGGTGCGCCCGCGATGTGGCGAACCCCCGAGTGTTCATGCAGGCGTTGCACTCCCTGCTCATAACTGCGCAACGTCCCGGCATTGAGCATGGACTGCGCTGGCAAGGCGGCCAGGCTGGTGCCGAGCTTTTCGACCAGCGCCGTAAAGTCGGCTGAGCGCACCCCCATCAACAATCCCGGTTTGGTGCAGAACTGGCCGCAACCCTGGGTCACCGACGCACTCAACTGCGCCGCCAATGCCTCACCACGAGACGCCAATGCCGCCGGCATCAGGAGCACCGGGTTGATGCTCGACATCTCGGCAAACACCGGGATTGGCTGCGCCCGTGCCGCAGCCATATCACACAATGCCCGGCCGCCTTTCAACGACCCGGTAAACCCCACTGCCTGGATCGCCGGGTGCTTGACCAGCCATTCACCGACACCGCCGCCATAGATCAGATTGAACACGCCGTCAGGCATTGCGGTTTTCTCCACCGCCCGACCAATCGCGGCCGCCACCCAGGCGCTGGTGAGCATGTGCCCGCTGTGCGCTTTGAACACCACCGGGCAGCCGGCCGCCAGTGCCGCTGCGGTGTCGCCACCGGCAGTGGAAAACGCCAGGGGGAAATTGCTGGCACCAAACACGGCCACCGGCCCGACACCGATGCGGCACTGACGCAGGTCGGCCCGTGGCAAGGGTTGGCGCTGGGGCAAGGCGCGGTCGATTCGCGCGCCATAGAAGTCACCGCGACGCAGCACTTGGGCAAACAGGCGCAACTGGTTGCTGGTACGGCTGCGTTCACCTTCGATGCGTGCAGCGGGTAATGCGGTTTCGCGGCAAACGATGTCAATGAAGGTTCTGTCCAGAGCATCGAGTTCTGCGGCAATCGCCTCAAGAAACCCGGCACGGCGCGCCGCCGCCATACCGCGGTACGCCGGATACGCCGCGCTCGCCGCCAAGGCAGCAGCATCGACCTCTTCACGGGTCGCCTGGATGAACTGGCCGTCCAGCGCCGCCCCGGTCACCGCATCGAAGCTCTGAAGTACGGTATCGCCAGCCGCGCTGTAGGCGCCGCCGATGTAGTTATGACCACTGATTTGAGACATGGATGACTCCTGGAAAAACATGGGGTGGCTCACAACGCCTTGATCGCGCCAATCGCCAGTACGTCATCGGTCAGCCTGATGCCATTGCGCAGCGGCGCACCGAAGGCGTCGAGACTGACCTCGAAACGGTCCCCCGGCTGTACACGAATCCCGTCGGCAAACGACAGGGTGGCAGTGCCAAAAAAATGGATATGCACATCCCCCGGCCGCAGGAACTGGGCGTATTTGAAGTGGTGATATTCCAGGTTTGCCAGGCTGTGGCACATGTTGCTTTCACCCGACAGGAACGGCTTCTCCCACAGTACTTGGCCCTCACGGAAAATCCGGCTCATGCCACTCAGGTCTGCCGGCAACTCACCGACCCGCAGCTCCGGGCCGAAACAGCAGAAACGCAGTTTGGAGTGGGCCAGGTACAGATAATTACGGCGCTCCATCACATGGTCGGAGAACTCGTTGCCCAAGGCATAACCCAGGCGCCAGGGCTGCCCGTCATCGCCAATCACATACAGGCCGGTCAACTCCGGCTCCTCGCCGGCATCCTCGGCGAACGGCGGCACCGGGAAGTCCGCGCCGGGGCGTACCACAATGCTGCCGTCCCCCTTGTAGAACCACTCTGGCTGCGCACCAGGCTGGCCAGCCGGCGGTTTCCCACCTTCCAGGCCCCATTTGAAGATGCGCATGGTGTCGGTCATCGCCGCCGTACCCTGGTCCGCCTGCTGGTGCATCTGGTCACGGGTCGCGGCACTGCCCAGATGGGTCAGGCCGGTGCCGCTGACCAGGCAGTGGGCCGGGTCTTCATGGTCCAGTGGTGGCAGGACCCGTGCCGTGTCCTGCAGCTCGGCATACAACGGCCCCGCGTCGGTGCCGCGCCTGGCCACCTCATCCCGCAGGCTGATGCCATTGCGGATCGCACTCAGTGCCAGTTCACGGGTAGAGCGGGTATCGCGCACCACCTGGATCTGCGCACCGTCGACACAGCCAACCTGCCGTTGCCCTTGCGGGTCTTCAAATTGAATCAATCGCATCGCCAGGCCCGCCTTATTCGATGATGTTGAAGTCGTGCAAATACTCATCGGAAATTTCCAGGCCCAGGCCCGGGGTGTGGTCATCCAGCTGGATATAGCCATTGACCGGTTGCGGTTCGCCCTTGAACACGTAGTAGAACAATTCGTTACCCACTTCGACGTCAAACACCGGGAAGAACTCGGCCATCGGCGAGGCCGTGGTGGACATGGTCAGGTGGTAGTTGTGCATCTGCCCGGCATGGGGAATGACCGGCACCGACCAAGCCTCGGCCATGGCGTTGATCTTGCGCGCAGCGGTGATCCCGCCGACGCGGTTGGTGTCGTACTGGATCACGTCCACGGCACGGCGTTCCAGCAGGTCTTTAAAACCGTAGGAGGTGAACTCATGCTCGCCACCGGAGATGGGCATGATGCCCATCTTCTTCAGCTCGATATAACCTTCGATATCGTCAGCGATCACCGGCTCTTCCAGCCAGCGCGGTTCGAACTCGGCCAGCTTGGGCAACATCCGCCGCGCATACTCCAGGGTCCAGCCCATGTAGCACTCCAGCATGATGTCCACGTCCGGCCCGGCCAGCTCGCGCAGGGCCCGCACTTGTTCAATGTTCTTGCGCATGCCCGCCGGGCCATCCTTGGGACCGTAGCCAAAGCGCATCTTCAGCGCGGTGAAACCCTGGTTCAAATAACCCTGGGCCTCTTCCAGGAACAGGTCGAGGTTGTCATTGGCGTAAAGCTTGGACGCGTAGGTCCAGATCTTCTCCTTGGTACGCCCGCCCAGCAGCTTGAACACCGGCTTGTTGACGGCCTTGCCCATGATGTCCCAGATGGCGATGTCGATTGCCGAAATGGCCGCCATGCCAATGCCCTTGCGACCCCAGGCGTGGCTCTGGCGGTACATTTTCTGCCAGATGTATTCGTTGTCGAACGGGTCTTCGCCAATGGCAATCGGCGCCAGGTAGGTGTCGATGATTTCCTTGGCCACACGCGGCGCCAGTGCACAGTTGCCGATGCCCACCAGACCGGTATCGGTTTCTACCTCTACCACCAGCCAGCCATGGAAACGGAACGAGCCCATGGCGTCACCGCGTTCGAACAGGATGTCGCTGGCATTGGTGCAAAAGTGCGCCTGGGGCGGCACGACCTTGCCCTTCCATTCGAAGACACGGGTACGGATGGATTTTATTTTCATTATTCAACTCCTTCGGGTGAGCAGAGCGCCGACACCGCAGCGCTTCAAGTCCGCAAACTCTAGCCACGGGGTCGGGTGCTGGATAATCACTTGTGTGCATCCAGTGATAGCCTGGGGTAATACGTTTTAAGAAAAAAATCAGGCTTGAGTTATCTCTAGTGGGAGAGCCGGCTTGAAAAAAACAGACCGGCTATCTGGCCACCAGAAGCGTTAAAACAGATTCAGGTTGTAGGCCACCACCAACCGGTTCTCGTCGTAATCCTCGCCATAGCTTTTGCGCACGCTGGAGTTGCGCCAACTCAGGTTGACGTCTTTGAACGGGCCGCTTTGCACCGTGTAGGCCAATTCGAAATCGCGCTCCCATGACGTGCCATCACGCACCAGGCCGACATTCGCATCAGAGCCGTGGATGTAGCGCACCAGGCTGGTCAAGCCGGGCAGGCCCAGGGCGACGAAGTTGAAGTCGTAACGCAGTTGCCAGGAGCGCTCATCGGAATTGGAGAAGTTGTTGTTGTAGGAATCGTTGGCCATGGTCTTGCCGCTGGTGCCGGCCAGGGCCAGCCAGCCGGTGCCCTCGCTGACCCGTTGCAACCCGACAAACATCGTGTGCGGCCCGGTGCTGGCGGAGAACAACCCGCCCCAGGCCTTGCTGTCGAGGTTGCCCGCCTTGGCACTGCCCTGCTCCTGATCGACGAAGTAGCCAAGCTTGGCCGCCAGGGTCCAGTCGCCAACAGGCTGGCGATGGGTCAGGTTGTAATAGCGCTGCTGGTAGATATCTTTGAGCTGCGCCTGCCATACACCCACCTGGGTGCGCTCCTGGTTGAAGCGATACTCGGCCCCGACATAGTTGAAACGATCCGAGGTAACCCCCGGAAAACGGTTGGCCCACATGTCCTGGTCATCGGTGGAGTTGCGTTGCGCCACCTTGCGGATCTGCCCGCCGCTCAGGGTCAGGCCTTCAAATTCGCGGGAGGTCAGTGCCAGCCCCTCAAAGGTCTGCGGCAACAGGCGTCCGTCATCGGCGCGCAGCACCGGGATATCCGGGCGCAACTCACCGACCTTCAACTCGGTGGCCGACAGCTTGGCCTTGAACGTCACCCCCGCCCGTCCATAGCTGTCCGGCGCGCGACCATCATCGTGACGTGGCAGCAACTCGGTGCCCGTGCGATCCGGGCTGCTGTCGAGCTTGAAACCGCTCATGGCGCTGACATCCAGGCCAAATCCCACCAGCCCCTGGGTGTAGCCGGAACGGAAGTCGAGGATAAAACCCTGGGCCCATTCTTCGGCCTTGTTGCGGGTTGCGCTCGCCCCCTGGAAATCGCGGTTGAAGTAGTAATTGCGCATCAGCAGGTTGGCGCTCGAATCCTCAATAAAGCCGTGTTCCTGGGCCATCAACGGACTGATCGGTGTGACCAGTGCCAGCCCTATTGCCGTGGGTGTGATTACTGCAAGTTTCATGGCTGCTCTCTTTTCTTATAGGCACAAGGAAGCCTTCCAGGCCGACAAGACCCAGAGGCGGGGGAACCGTCAGTGTTGGGTTAAAGGGCTATTCGGAAGGCGTCGGGAACGGGCCGAAACGCGCACGCTGATAACCTGTCGGGTCATCGGGAAAGTGTTCAGGAACGGCAAAACCCGCCGGGCGCCACGCGGGGTCCGGGTAGGCATCGCCCCGTTGCGGCGCATGCCGGCGAGGTAATTCGCTGTTGATGTAGGCGGCGATGTCATAGGCCTGTTCGACACTCAACAATGGTGTGTCGGCGGTGCTGCCCAACGGCATGTTGGCGTGAATGAATTGAGTCAGCAGCGGCACCATGTACATATGCCCACCGTCGTCGTAGGTATCGTCGCCCGCAATCGGCGGGAACACATAACCGCCGCCAGTGGCAAAGTCCGGAGCCTTCAGCCCCAGGCCCTGGGCGCCATGGCATTGCACACAGTATTGGCCGAACAAGGCCTGGCCCCGACCAGGGTCGGCGGCTCGCTCAGGCAAGGTAATACGCGCCAGCCCCGTGCCTTGCATGCTCATCCCCGGCTGCGCCTCACTGCCCAGCCAGCTCAAGTAGGCCAGGATCGCCTTCATCTCGGGCGTGTCCGCGCCCATGCTCGCCTCGCCCTTGCCGAACATACCGGCGACCCGCTGTTCCAGGGTGATCACGCGCATGCTCTTGATATCGAGCCTGGGGTAGTCGTGGATCGCATTGACCAGTGCCAACCCATACGGTTTGCTGCCCGGCAGCCCCGACGGGCCGGCTTCGTGGCAATTGATGCAGTTGAGGTTGTTGCGCGAAAAACGCTTGCCGGGATCCGCCACCAAGGGGCCGGCCAGGCGCGTGGTGTTCTGCAGCAAGGCCATGCCCTGGCGGATCAGCACGGCGTTGGGCTGACGTTCGATATCAACTGCGTTTGGCACACGCCACGGCTGCACCGCACGGGCCTGCTGCGCCTGCAGCAACTGTGCGGCCTGCTGGCGGTCAAGCTCCGGCTCAGCAAGAACCGCGGTGGTGGTGAGCACCCCACACAGGAGCGCTCCGTGGATCAACCACGAAGGTAGGGTCATAAACATGTCTGGCTCGCTTATTGTTGTTATGGCGCGGCGTTGATGTTCAAGCGGCTGCGAATTGACAGCCCCGGGTGTTCAAGTCGATGGCATACAGCGATGTCGAGGCGCTGATAAACAAGCGCTCGCCACGCAGCCCGCCAAAGGTGCAATTGGAAATTTTCTCCGGTACATGGATCTTGCCCAGGCAGGTGCCGTCGGGCGCATATACCTGAATGCTGTCCAGGGAGCTGATGTACAACCAACCCTGATGATCGACCCGAAAGCCATCCGGCAGCCCCGGTTCGATCACCGCAAACACCCGGCCATTGACCAGCCTGCGGCCCGCCTCGACATCAAACACGCGCACGTGATGGCAGCCTGCTGGATCATGGGAGGCCGAGGTATCGGAGATGTACAGCAAGGATTCGTCCGGCGAAAACGCCAGGCCATTAGGCTTATGGAAATCATCGGCAACCCGTTCCAGGACGTTGGCGAGCGGGTCGAAACGGTACACATGGCAGCCATCCTGTTCGCTGTCGGCCTTGTAGCCTTCGACGTCACTCATGATTCCGTAGGCCGGATCGCTGAACCAGAGGCTGCCATCGGACTTGACCACCAGGTCGTTGGGCGAGTTGAGCCGTCGTCCTTGATAACGGTCCACCAGCAGCCGCACCTCACCGTCCGACTCAGTACGGGAAATGCCCCGGCGACCGTGCTCGCAACTGACCAGCCGGCCCTCGCGATCCAGGCTGTTACCGTTGCTGAAATGCGACGGCTGGCGGAACACACTCACGCCCTGCCCTTCATGCCAACGCAGCATGCGGTTGTTGGGAATGTCACTCCACACCAGGGCCTGTTCGGCGGGTAGCCATACCGGGCCTTCTCCCCAGATGGCGCCGCCGCCAAGGCGCTGCAACACGCTGCCAGGCTTGAGAATGTTGTGCAGCCGCGGGTCAAAAATCTCGATACCGGTCATGAGCCTCGCCCTCAGCGTTGCCAGATTTTGCGATAGGCCGCGGCATAACCGTTGTCCGGATCGAAGGTATTACGCGGGCCGCCGTCCACCTGGATATTGTTGGCCGTGATCAAGTGCACCGCCGTCACATAGTTGCTTGGCCCAACCCCGGCAAAGGCGCGGTTCAGTTCGTCGATCAACTGCCAGCCGTGCAAGGTCACCGGCTCCGGTACGGTGGCGGCCTGGTAGCTGGATTTGCGGATGCGCTGGTACGCCGATTCGCTGCCGTCACCCGCCGACAGGCTCAGCGGTGGCTGGTCGGGCTTGCGCCCCAGGCGACTGAGGGACGAGCCGATAAAGTCGAAATACAGGTCATTGATGCCCAGGGTGTAGTTCCACTTGTCGCCAAACCGCTGCAACAACGATGTGGTCAGCTGCGGCATGCGCGACGAGGTTTCAGCCAGCGGCGAATCTTCCAGCGCCAACAGGCTGCACCCGCTGCATTGCTTGATGACCTCGGCCATAGCGTCGGATTTGGCGGTGGCCACCGCGTACAGCGAATCGGTGAGGATCACCACGCCGGCCTTGCCGTCCGATTGCGCCACAGCGTAGTAGGCGGCGATTTTCGCCACATCACCGGGGTCGGTGGTGACATTGACGAACAAGCCTTCCTCGGCCATCGGCCCGGCGCTTGGTCCGGCGTGCCAGCCCACCACGGGGATCTTGGCCGCCTGGACTTTCTTCAGGGTGCTGAGCTGTTCCCGGGCGTCGAAGCCACCCAGAATGATCCCGTCCGGCTTGAGCACGATGCCTTGGTTCAACGCCGCCGTGCGCCCGGACACACTGCCCTGGCCATCAAGGATACGCAGCTTCCAGCCCATGACTTGCGCTGCGGCCTTGACCCCTTCACTGACCCCTAGCACACCGCTGTTGCGCAGGTCCGAGGCGATAAACAGCACCTGTTTGCCCGCTTGCGCCACGGGCCCGCTGTCCGGACCTTGCCAAGTGGTCCAGGGCTGGGTGGCCGCCTCCACCCGTTGCCGGGCCTGTTCGACAAACTCGTCTGCCGCAGCCTGGGCAATACTGGCGAGCGAGATCAAGGCAACACACACGAGCAAGCGGGTACGACGAAACACTTCAAGGCTCATAAGGTTCTCCCAAAAAAATGATGGTTCAGGGTTTGGCCGGTGTATTGCGCACCCGCACCCGGCGCCGGCCCGCATAACCGGCAATGCCGATGGCCAGCAGCAAGGTCACACCGTTGAACAGTGGCTCGACAAAAAACGCCCCGCCCAGTTGCTGGATACCGGCGATGCCCACCGCCAATACCGCCACGCCAATCAGCGTGCCCCACACATTGACTCGGCCCGGCTTGATCGTGGTCGAGCCGAGAAACGCCCCGACCAGGGCCGGCAACAGAAACTCAAGGCCCACGCTGGCCTGGCCGATCTGCAAACGCGAGGCCAGTAACACCCCGGCAAACGCCGTCAACACACCCGACCCCATAAAGGCCCCGACCACATAACGCCGGCAGGGAATACCATTCAACTCGGCCGCTTTCGGGTTGGCACCAATCGCATAGAGAAAACGCCCGATCGGCAGATACTCGGTCACCACCCACAGCAACAGCGCCAGGCCCAGCACGTAGAACGCGGCGATCGGCAAACCGAACAGGCTGGCACCGTTAAGCAACAGAAAGCCTTCTGGCAAATCCCCAAACACCTGGCGGCCACCGCTGTGCCACAACGCCAGGGCGTAGACCACGGTGCCGGTGCCGAGGGTGGCGATAAACGAGTCGATCCTGGCCATTTCCACCAGCAAGCCGTTGATCAGGCCGAACAACAACCCGGCCGCCAGCACGATCAGCACCGAGGCTTGCCAGGAAAAGCCATAACGGGTCTGCAGGCTGATCGCCAGGATGTGCCACAGCACAATGCCGTAGCCCACGGTCAGGTCGATCTTGTTGGTGAGCATCGGCACCATCGCCGCCAGGGCCAGGATCGCGATGATCACCTTGTCGCCCAGGATCGAGTTGAGGTTGAGCAGCGTAGGGAACGAGTCCGGCAGCAGCACCGAGAAAAACACGATCAGCCCCAGCAACAAGACCGGCATGCCGTACACCGGCAGCAGGCGCGAAAAGTCGCGGGTCAGGATCCTCGGGCTAACCGCCGAGGCAGGATTATCAGCGTTCATGGCAGGCCTTCTTGTTATCGATAAAGTTCAATGGAATAGAGGGGTTCAGGCAGCATCGCTGGCCGAAGCGCGGTGTAACAGGCTGCTGAGCGACAGGTCCTCCTTGCCCAGGGTCGCCACCACAGTCGAGCGGCTGAACACCAGGGCACGGTGGGCGATGTTGGCCACCTCCTCGAAATCGGTGGAGATCAACAACACCGCCAGGCCGCGCTCCAAGGCGCGTTGCACCAGCCGGTAGATATCGGCCTTGGCTCCCACGTCGACACCGGCGGTGGGCTCTTCGAGGATCAGCAGGCGCCCGGTGATCTCCAACCAACGGGCCATCACCACTTTTTGCTGATTGCCACCGCTCAGGGTTTCCACCGCACATTCAGTGGCATTGGGCCGTACATCGAATTGCCGGACCAACGCCTCGGCCTGGCGCCGCTCAGCCTGCGGCGAGATCCAGCCCAGCAGCCCTTTGCCGCTGGCCAATGGGTTGAGAAACAGGTTCTCGCGCACCGACAACGGCATTGGCAGCGACTCACCACAACGGTCCCCCGCCACCAACCCCAAGCCTTGGCGCATGGCCTGGGCCGCCGAATGCGTGCGCAACCGCGCACCGTCGAGCAGCACCTCGCCAGCGTCTATCGCCAGCAAACCGAACAAGGCCCGGCCGACGCGCTCCTGCCCAGCGCCACGCAGCCCGGCCAGGGCCAGGATTTCCCCGGCGTGCAGGTCAAAGGACAGACCGCTGACCCCGCCGCACGCCATATCACGCACCTGCAACAGCAACGGGCCGTGACTGCAGGGTGCCGCCTGGTAGAGTTGTTCGGGTTCACGCCCGACAATCTGGCGCACCAGATCCTGGGGGTCGGTTTGGGCGATGGCCTTGCGGCACACCAGCCGACCATCGCGCATCACCGCCACCTGATCGGCCACCCGGAAAATCTCATCCAGGCGATGGGACACATAGATCATGCCCACGCCTTGCACCTGCAAGCGCTTGAGCACCACAAACAGCCGCTCGGCGTCGTCGGCGGGCAGGCTCGCGGTGGGCTCATCCAGCACCAGCAGGCGCGCGTCCACCGCCAGCGCACGGGCAATGGCGACCAGGGATTTCTGGGTGCGCTCCAGCTCACCCACCGGGGTATCCGGGTCAATGCTGTCGTCAACCAGGGCCAGGGCTTCACGGGCCTTGCGCCGTACTTGCCGCCAGTCGATCAGGCCGCCGCGACGGGCAAAACCACAGGTAAAGGCAATGTTTTCGGCAGCACTCAGAGAGTCGATCAACCCCAAATCCTGATGGATAAAGGCGATGCCCTTGCGGTCGGCCTCGGTTTCGATGGGGTGGCCGTCAAATAGAATCCGCCCGCTGTCGAGACGATGCACACCGGCCAGGAGCTTGATCAATGTCGACTTGCCCGCGCCGTTTTCCCCCAGCAGCGCCAGCACGCTGCCGGCCTCGACTTCAAGGCTTACGTGATTGACGGCCAAGGTACCGCCAAAGCTTTTGCAGACATTTTCAAAGTGCAGCAACGGCACTGCGCCGCGCTGGCCAGGTTCGAGAGTATTCATGGATTGCACCGTCATTATTGTTATTCGGGACTACAGCGTGATGCGGTAGACCTGCTGCGCGTTGCGCCAGAAAAACCCTTCGCGCTGCACTGCGTCGTAGCCATCCAACAGGGCATCCATGGCCTGCACCAAAGCGTCATAACCAATGCGCAAACCAGCCACCGGGAAATTACTGGCGAACAGGCAGCGCTCAATACCAAACAGGGCCAGGGTTTCGCGAACCACTGCGCGGTTGCCTTCCATCGTCCAGGGTTGGTCGCGCAACCCCAGTTCGGAAACCTTTACCCAGACGTTGGGTTGGGCCGCCAATGCCTGCATCCCTCGCCGCCAACCGGCCAGGCCGCTCTCACTGCGGTCCCACGGGAAGCCCATGTGGTTGAGCACGATGGTCAATCCCGGAAACATCGCGGCCACCTGTGCCGCCTCTTCCAAATGCCAGTAAGGCACACGTAAATCCCAGGACAGCCCATGCCGCTCCAGCAGCGCCAGGCCTCTGAGCCACTGCTCGTCCTGCAGGCTGCCCGACAAGCCGCGCACAGTGTCCGACTGGTGTAGCGTGGCAGCGGTGAGCGGCTTGCTGCGGATACCTCGCACCAGTGGAAACTCCAGGTGCTGTCCCAGAATGTCGGCGCAGTTATCAGCATGCAGCCAGGCATGGGCCACCACCGCATTCGGGAACCCGTAGCGGGCATATTGCTCATGCACCCAACGGGTCTCCCCCACTTGATCGCTGCGCTCGTGCTCGGCCTCGCAATGCACAGTGGCCAACACCCGGTGCGCAGCGCTGTCGGCCAGGTAATCCGGCGCCCGGTAATGCCGGCGCAAAGGCTGATAGTCACCAAGGAAAAACCCCGGGTCCGGCGCCCCTTGCAGCCACGGGTAACGACCGCAATCCAGGTCCCAGAGGTGATGGTGTGCGTCGATCAGGGTGATCGGTGCAGCCCCGTTCATCTCAAGGCCCAGGCGTTCGTGCAGGCAGAGGCTGCTCACCGCACGATGACCTGGGAGACATCCGGCTCCAGTAGGGTTTCGAAGTAACGCTCGAAGGTCCAGGTATTAAGGTCGAGCATGCCCACGCGCTGGTCCTTGAGGGTGACAAACGCCAGGTCTCGCGTGGGGTGCAGGCTCATGGCAATGGCAGTGCTGTCCAACTCGACACGGCGGATTTGCTCCAACTGCGGGCTGAATACCGAGAGCGATTGTTCGCCGTAATTGGTCACATAAAGCCGGTCCTGGCGGTCGCGGTAGATCCGAGTCGGGTCCGCACCGGTACGCCCACGATGGGTCACTTTCAGGGTCTCGACGTCGACCGCGACGATGCTGTTATCGCCACGCGTGGTCACGTACAACGTGCGCTCGTCACGGCTGAAGCAATTGCCTTCCGGCTGGCTGCCCGGCTGCATGGGCAGCGGCGCAATCGTCGGATCCTGGGGCTTGAGCCGGGTGATGGTGTTGCTCAACAGGTTGAGGGCAAACGCGGTCTCGCCATTGCGAGTCATAGCCACCAGGTGGCTCTTGTAGCCGCCGGAAGGAATCGCCCGGTCCGGTACATCACGCAAGTGGGGCTGATCGAAGATCAGCAAGGTCGAGTTGCCTTCGCTGAGCACGTAGAGGCGGTCCTGATCATCCATCGCCAGGCCATGGGGGCGGCGGAACGGCCAGATGCTCAGAGTGCGTACATGCTCGGCGCGCTCAAGGTCGATGACGAACACCGAGCAACCGCCCTCGCCTTCGTGGCTGGAAGTTTCGATGCCGTAATGGCCGACGTAGGCAAAGCGGTTTTTCGAGTCCACCACAAACTCGTGCGGGAACTCCGGCAACCGGATGTGCTTGAGCACCGCCCCCGTCTGCACGTCATAGAAACTGAAGGTGTGGGCGCATTTTTGCACCAGCAAGAGCACTTCCTGATTCATGGTTCGATTCCTCTTCAAGGTAAGTCTTAGGCCTGTTCGCACTTGCGTGGCAAGGTCATGGCGAGCACCGCCGCCAGCGCCACCGATAGGGCCAGGCTGTAGACGCCGATGCTTTGGGAGTATTGGCTGATCAGTACGCCGACGATGTACGGCCCGCAAAACCCGCCGAGGTTGCCCAGGGCATTGATCAGGCCACGAGCACCGCCAGCCGCTTCAGCGCTGAAAATTTTCGCCGGGATGGTCCAGAAAATCCCCGCTGCCGCTTGCAGGAAGAACCCGCAGCCCACCAGCGCGGCAAAAGACAGCCAGATCTGCTCACGCAGGATCACCGACAACGTCAGGCACAGCGCCAGGCCAGCCAGGGGCACGGCAATAAATGCCCGGCGCTTGCCGCTGCGATCCGACAGGTTGGAGAACATCAGCATGCCGAACATCGCAGCGATATAAGGCAGGGTCGCCAGCATGCCCACCTTGCCCATGCCGCTCTGGGTCAGTTCCTTGACGATGCTCGGCAGCCACAGGGTGTAGCCATAGATACCGGCCTGGTAGAAGAAGTTGAGGGCGATCAGATGCCATAGGGTCTTGTCAGCCATGACCTCGGACAACGAGGCGTTTTTCACGGCCTTGGCGGCAATGGCTTTCTGTTCTTCGGCCAGGGTGGTGATCAAGTAATCGCGCTCACGCTCACTGATCCACTTGGCCTCTTGCGGTCGGTCGCTGATGGTCAGCATCCACAACACCATCACCACCGCCGACAACAGGCCTTCGATGATGAACAGCATCCGCCAGTCCAGGGCCGCAATAATCCAGCCGGATAACGGCGCGGTGATGATGCCGGCCAATGGCACGAACATGATCACAATCGCGTTGGCCCGCCCGCGCTCCTTGTCGGGGAACCAGTTGCTGATCATGGTCAACACCACCGGCAACATACCGCCCTCGGCCACCCCCAGGGCAAAACGCAGGAACAGCAATTGATAGTGGTTGGTGACAAAGCCCGTGAGGATCGAAATCACCGCCCAGGCCAGCAGCGACCAGCCGATGAAGCGTTTGCCACTGCCATGTACCGCCAACTTGCCGCCGGGCACTTGCAGGAACAGGTAGCCGACAAAAAAGATACCGCCCGCCAGGCCCACCATACTGGCAGAAACACCCAGTTCGTCAGCCATGCCACCGGGCATGGCGAAGGCGATATTGATGCGGTCCATGTAAGACATGATGCAGGTGATGACAATCGGTGGAATCACCCGTAGCCAACGAAGATCGACAACGGGCGGACTCTGGGTAGTCGCCGGGGAGCTGGTTTGCATATCTTGATTCCCACTTATTATTTTTTTTGTGGAAGCGCTTGAGTACTTGGGTTGCTAGCGCCGGTTGAGGCCCATGCGGCAAGCGATTTCGAAGGCCTGGCGCATCGCGCCGACGTTGGCCTTGCCCTGCCCAGCGATATCAAACGCGGTACCGTGGGCCGGCGTGGTGATCGGGATCGGCAGGCCGCCCTGCACCGTGACGCCACGGGAAAAGCCCATCAACTTGATCGCGATCTGGCCCTGGTCGTGGTACATGGTGACCACCGCATCGAAGGCATTGGCATCACCCTGGACCTTGAGGAAGATCGTGTCGGCCGGGTACGGGCCATCGGCATCGATCCCCAGGACCTGGGCGGACTTGACTGCCGGGCCGATGATGTCCAACTCCTCACGACCAAAACTGCCGTTGTCACCGTTGTGCGGGTTGAGCCCGCAGACGCCGATGCGCGGCTGCGGCAAACCGCTGCGCTTGAGTGCCGTGTCGATCAACTGGATGGCCTGCACCACCCGTTCCTGGCTCAGCAAGCCTGGCACCTGGGCCAGCGCCACGTGGGATGTCACCCGGGAAGTCCAGAGGTTGTCGAGTACGTTGAATTCGCAGAACGGCCCGTCAAAATCCAACAGCTCGGCAAACCAGTGCAACTCGTCGCTATGCTCCATCCCGGCCATGTGCAGGGAGGTTTTGTTCAGCGGACCAAACAGCAGGGCATCGGTGGTGCCTTGCTGGGTCAGGCGCAGGCCTGTTTGCAGGGTGTCGAGGCTGTAGCGGCCACCGTTGGCGCTGGCCTGGGCATAGACAAAGTCACAACTGGCATCGCCTCGGAAGGGGTAGAACAGCGGCGTATCGTCGCTGAACACCAGGTCATCCAGAGAGTCGATGGTGCGGTAGGGAAACGACAGGCCGGCGATCGCCATACCACGCAGCATTTGCGCTTCATCGGCAATCAACAGCACATTGGCCTGGGCGCGGACAACAGGGTCAGCCAGCAACCGGGCCACCAGCTCGGGGCCGATACCGGCGGGGTCGCCCAGGACCATGGCAATGCGGGGTGCGGTCATGCGGGATTCCTCTTAAAACGGCGTGCATTGTTGTTCTTGTATAGGGGCGCAGTTACAAAAGATATCGCCCGTTGGATGGCATGAACTATCAACGCTACGAGTGATAACCGTCCAATCAAAGGTGATGATAGGGCGATACACTGAGGTTATCGCCAGATGCCCCCACTTCCCCCTTGGCAAGCCTGCACAATTCTTGTAACTCTGGGTGCTCTCCTCCTGACCCGAGTCTTGTCCATGAGCCGAATTCCCGAAGCGCACCTGATCCACAGCCGCCTGCGCCTGAGGCAATTGCGCTTGATGCTGGCTCTGGATGAATTGGGCTCATTGCGCAGGGCCGCCGATGAAATCGGCATGACCCAACCCGCCGCCACCAAGATGCTGCACGAGGCCGAAAACCTGCTGGGGGTCGAGTTGTTCGAGCGCATGTCCCGTGGGATGCGGGCCACGCCGTTTGGCGAAACGGTGATTTACTACGCCAGGATGGTGTTCGCCGAGCTGTCAGGCATGCGTGAAGAACTGGCCGCGCTGGAATCCGGCAACCTGGGCCGGGTGACCATCGGCGCGATTCCGGCACTGGCGTCCGGGTTGCTGACCCGCACTATTGCCACCCTCAAACAGAGTCATCCTCGCCTCTCGATGAGCATCCAGGTAGACACCAGCGACGTGCTGGTCCAGGCCCTGTTGCAGGACCAGTTGGACGTGGTTTTGGGGCGTATCCCGCCTGGCGCCCGCGCCGATGAATTGCTCTTCGACAGCCTCGGCGAGGAAGCCCTGTGCGTGATCGTCGGCGCCCAACACCCGTTGGCCAGCGCCACGGCCCAGGACCTGAGCTGGGGCCAACTGCAAGGCATGACCTGGGTCTTGCAGCAACACCCCAGCCCGATGCGCTCGATCATCAACCAGGCGTTCTACAACGCTCAACTCGACATCCCGAGCAGCATCGTCGAAACCACCTCGATCATGACCCTGCTGTCACTGATCCAGCAGACCGACATGTTGGGCGTCACACCGTTGTCGGTGGTCAATGAATACCCCGGCAAACACCTGCTGGCCGTACTGCCGATCGAGTTTGAACCGCGCCTGCCGCCGTATGGCTTGATTACCCGGCGGCATCGGATCAAGTCGTCAGCCATGCAGGCATTTATGGGGTCGGTGAGGACTGTGTATGAGCAACAGGTTCAGGAGACGGATTGACTTGCCCCAGAAACTCGACGATCAGGGAGGCCGTCTGCTGCTGGATCACCTCACGCGGTCGCGCGCCGTCGCCATCCCGGCAGATCATGCCGTCGCCTGGCGAGCTCTCTTCGATCAGCGCCTCGCCGCCTGACTTGCAGATCGCCATGAAGCTGAAGTGAGTCGCGTCGCTGATCTCGACATAACGCGTCGATGCCGGGGGCAGGCGCTTGGCCAAGTCAGCCGACTCCAACTCGGCGGGAAGCTCCGTTGAAGGCACGCCCGCAGCAATCACCAGCGTCGGCACCGGCAACGCCGCGAGGCTGGCATCGGTAAACCCACGGGACAGGCCCAGGTCCAGTGACACAATGGCGCTGACGCGCTGATCACTCAAGTCTGCCGCCAACTGCGCCTGCGCAGCCGCAGTACTGGCGGGGTTCATCTGCTGGTAGACCGCGCAAGGGGCCAACTGCGAGTGAACCTTGCAGTCCTGGGCGTAACGCTCTGGGTCGAAACGTGCGCCGGCGACTTCCAGCGCCGTCCAACCGCCGAGTGAATGACCTACCACCGCAATTCGATGATCAGCGACTGCCCCAAACTGTTTGGGCTGCGCGATCACCCCATCAATCGCCCGACGGATATCGACCGGCCGCTGCCACAACTGCGCGGCCGCCTCCGGCCGACGGTCCTTGCTGGTCGTACCAGGATGATTGACCGCCGCCACGATAAAACCCTGATGCGCCAGGGCACTGGCCAGCCACACCTGGTTGCCCCAATTACCGCCGAAGCCATGGGAAAGCACCACCAATGGATGCTTGCCGATAGACGGCGGCGCATTGCGCACGGCTGGGGCGCCGATGAATACGGCGTTATCGGCGATCAATTCGGGCGTGGCGGTGGTGGCGCTGGGGTACCAGACGACCATCTCCAATGGGCGCTCGTTGCTTGGGTCTGCCAGGGTGGAAGTCTGGAAGCCAATGGCGTTATTACTGGCAAGTGCGGGGGTGGTTACACAGATCAGAAGCAGAGCGCCGAGGGATGCTTTCAATGGATCTTCCTTGATTGGACCAACTGAGTGAGCGTTGGAATATAACGGAACAGATTCACTGCGTATTCCCATATCACGTGCTTGCAGGCGCCGAAAAATCAAAAACCACCGATTTTATCTAGCCGAATCATGGGGTTGTGTTGTAAAAAATCCTCGACTCAGACCCGATTCAAACAACAAGACCCTATAAAAATGAAAATACTGTTCATCGCTTCGCTGGGATTGCTATCGCTCATTCAACCTTCACTGTCCGTTGCGGATAATGCCAATGGAAAAAACCTCTATTTGCAAAGATGCGCCATGTGCCACGGAACAGATATCAAAGGAACCGGGCCATTGGCGAATAAAAGCAATCCCCCTACGCCAAACCTTACAACAACCGCCTTCAAGAAACGGCTGGGTGATTATCCGGGCGTTATTGTCTCATCGATAATACTTCGTCCAAATGGAGACTTGATTCCAAGAACCCTACGAGAGAATGGTGTGAAGTTGTCGCCACATTCTTGGAGCATTCAGGATCTACGCGACTTGAATCAATACATGAGTCGTGTGATTTCAAAAAGCTGATGAGGTTTAGAAAAGAGCAGCCTCTAAAAGGCTGCGTACCGGGATTCAAGGTTTATATAAGCGGCGATCAACATTGCTCTGAAAAGAGGGCAGATTTATGTTCTGTACTCTAAACGCCCGCCATTGATCGAGCGTAGACACACCGGCTGGCGCGGCGGAGGTATTTTCGCAGACACCAAAAACCACAAACCCCCGGATTTCTCTAGGAAAACCGGGGGTTTGTGTTTGTAGAATGTGGCGGTGAAGGAGAGATTCGAAACTACCCGTTCGCGGTTTTCGAAACCAAGGCCCCCGGTTTATAAGGGCTGCAGCCCGGTGGTGCGCACAAGATCTGTCCCATGGCAGTCCCATGGCTAAAATGCACCAGGTTGCAGAAAACGGTCACAACAGGCGTTTTGAACGATTTATGTTGAGCCATGGGAAAAAGGTAATTTTGGTAATGAGCTGTCAAAAACCTTATAAACCTCAATAAAATCAGGTAGTTGGTAAAATTTATAGAGATAATAATAAGGTAAGTAAGTGGTTAGAAAATTACTTTCAGAGACAGTAATGCCAGTGAGCTGCCAAACCCAGTAAAATGGGGGGCTGAACAAAACATTACCTCTCTCGTTACCTTATATTACCCTCCGAGGTAATAGCTGAAAGCCACGTTCTATAAGGGCTCCAGCCAATTCTGACCTACCAATTACTAAAATTACCCTTTTCCCACCCCTCGTCTGGAAAATGGTCATGCGCCCATCGTTTCGGCGTTGTTTTTCCACACGCTCTGGATTGGTACTGACAGCCTGAACTTGATGGTGATGCTGTGCAATGCCGCAGAATGCTGGAAACCCCGACAGGCTGGGCCTCACAGTCGTTTTTGCGTAGGGTCCGAAAGCGACTGGTTGAGCCCTGATATGAACGGTTCCGAAAACGAAAACACCGCCTGCAGTAGGTTTTCACAGCCATAGCCCCCGTAAACCGGGCACCTCGTCTGCGTGACCACTCCCCTACCGCCTCGTGGCGTATGTGCAAGGCCACTGCACTTTTTTGCAAAGCCTTGCACTCTGTGCAATTGCGAAACCTCCCCCAGAGCCCGCAGCGGGCTTGAGCTGGGGCACCGTTTGCACCCCACTACCCGTTTGCACAAAAAAGGGACACAAAGCCCGTCGGCGGGAGGGGGATAAGTGCTTTTTTGCAGCTATTTTTTCCGTCTTAGACGTTTTTTGAGCTATGAGGGGTAATGGACTAATTGACAGCAATAAGATTGGCTGGCGTACTGCCATGTCTAGCAGGACGGTCAGCAATGGCGAAACTCACAGCAGGCATATGCGACGTCGTAAAAACCGTTATCAGGTGCCGTTAGCTTCTACAGGGAACAGTGCGATGTTTTCGTTAAGAGATTACGCAGAGGGTGTACGTAAGAACGACTTACTTATCGATTTCGTGTCTATAACTATCTGGCAACCGTGCGCCAATGGATTAAAGCTAAGCGGCCACGGACTTGTAAAAATCAATGCTTCCGGGGCGCTACTTTGTGACTTTATTTGCACCAACGCTACCGGACTAAATTTAGACGCTTTTGGTGAAAGCTACCAATTTGATAACGAAGATGATTCAAAAAATCTGAAATTCATAGCTGTCGACATCCAGGGCAAGACATGGGAAGCGGAAAACTTTGCACTTCATTTAACAATGATGAGCGCAGACCCGCCATTCAAATGTGAATTTTTTCTCAGCGAAATAGTACATTGCTCAAAGCAAACCATTCCAGTACAGCAACAAAACTACCTTTGGTTTGAAAGTCTAGAATCCAGCTATATCCCAAAAAACAAAGTAAACACAATCAAAGACACTCTTACAGGCGAGTCATTTAAAAGAAATCAGACTAAGCTTGACTTGAGCGACTTCGAAGTCTCAATCATCGATCAACAGGACTACACAACAGTTTATGCAAATGGAAATTTTGATATAGACAGTTTGTTCGAAGCATTAAAGTTTTATATCGGCTTCACCAGTGGAACCATGCCCTCAGCATATGTCTTAACGACGCGAGCCGGCGACGATATGAAGCACCATATCAGAAGCATAAACAAAAAAATAAATCAAACCAGAATCCCCAGACCAATTAATCACATGCTTATGCTTTCGCTAGATGAGTGGAATGATCCTCATCACTTTAAACTACTTCAAAACATTCTAGTAATTCAAAAAAAATTACCGCGCTTTTTCAACAGCACAGTTAGCCAATGGAAGCGGGTATGGCAGGGCTTCAATGCCACTCAGTCGATTACAGCGTTGACGCTTACTGTGTCAATAGAAGGACTGCTTATAGATTTGTTCATTCCCGAACTGGAAGCGGAAAGAGCAGATGCCGATTTCGAAAACCAAAAAAACGAAATAATTAAAACTTTAAAAAAAACCGAAATAAACTCTATTCATTTAGAGACTATCATTACACATGTGATGCGATGGGGAAATATTCACGCTAATGCTGCATTAAAAATCCTCGCTGAAAAAGGACTTATCACAAAAAACGAAGTTAAAGCGTGGGTAGATTTGAGGAATTCTTCTGCGCACCCAAAATTCGCTGAAATGACTGCAAAGAGAGAAGCGAAGGAGCGTGGTCGTCTAATGCGGTGCTTGACTCTCTTCTATAAGTTAAATTTGAATATATATGGATATACTGGTGCTTACACACTGTATGAGCCCAATGAAGTCATGGACGTCATGATGCCGGCAGTTGAAATCTTCAACGTGGCATTTGAGCCATCAAACAAAGTCGAGTAACAAATAAACATCCCTCAATATAAATTTACCGCGAACGTGCTCTCTAGCCAGAGCCATTAGCAAAAGGCACATACAGATATGCAATCAATTGACATCCTAAACTTTATTGCAAAAGCCATAGAGAAATCACTCTCAGCAGAGGTATTCATAGCCCTAGTAGCCGCATATATAGGGGCAAGGGCAACCAGCAAGGCGACAACAAAAGCTCACAACTTCTCAATCGAAAAATCAAAAACCGACAACCTTGAAAACACCCGAAACACGCTTAAATTGATCAAGGTCGAATTAACCTCAGCATGGGACATATATTACTCTGAATACGGCTCTGACCTTCTGCAACTACCAGAAGGAGAAGCGTGCGTCGATATTTTCGCTATTGGAGATAACCCTTTTCCTATTTACGACTCCGCGCACTCATGCCTAGCTAACATAGATCCAGAAATATCGGCAAACATTGTTCGTATCTACATGAGAGTCAAAGGTTTAGTTTCAATGATCAATCTAAATAACGCCGACTGCCAAACCATATATGAGGCGGGCAGGAATGCAACTCAAGAACTTGCAAACAAATTTATTGCCGAGGGAAAGGAGCTTAATGAGGAGCTTGCTAAAAAACTAGAGGAGTATCATGATTATTATGCCCATCAGGAAGCCAAAAAACTACGAATGAACCGGACTTCTTACTCCATGAAGTTACTAACAATCGAACTTCAAGATTTACTAGCGATCGCAGAGGCTGATATTGACCGCCTTACTGCCACTACGACTCACTAACAGCTATTACAGAGTAATCAAATCAACTTTTTCGCCCATTCTTTTAGAAGACTCAGCATACTGAGTAAAAGCAACTGCATTAGAAGGAGCAGGCGTAGGACCGTGTGTGTGTACTGCTATTTGAGAGTTCATGTGCTCCACGAGTTTGAGCAAATCACAAAGGATCTGAAAAATATTCACGCTTTCAGACCCGATATGGCTCTTTGGTGCCACCAACCGCTGACTGACTGAAGCTACGCTTTTACGCAGTCCCTCAATCCTTTCCTCCATATCGCCACCCACCGTGGCGTTGTGCTTCTGCCCCACCACCAGGTTCAAGTCCCGCCCGGTCGCTTGGTGCAGATCATCCACCGCCGCCATGCTCGCAGATCCGCCCGACAGCAACTTGAGCGCGCCCAAGGCCTCAAGCGTCTTGATGCCGCCTACCGACTCGGTTGAATGGTCGTCCACCGTCCTGGTGTGGTTCTGATATCGCTCCGTGTTGCCCATGGCCTCCACTTCCCGCTCGATCGCCTTGTCCAGGATCTTGCCGTCAGTCTGGCGTAGCCAGTTGCCGTCGGCATCGACACGCTGCTGACACGCTTCGCTGTGCTGCCACACCTGGTCACCCTTCGGCACGCTGGGCATGCTCAGGCCGTGGGGCAGGATGGTTTGGATATAGGGCTTGTGCGGCAGGCCATAGGCAAAGCACACCACCACCTGGGTGCCTTCCTCGGGAAAAGCATAAATGCCCATTTCCTCGCCACCCGTGGGCAGCGGTAACGGCACCCCGGCCAGGATCGGCAGTTTGCTGTCTGGCTCGCCATCCGGCCCCAGGACTTCGATATCAACCGCATAGCGCGGCCGAAAGTCGTCACAGATCCCGGCGCCGGCCGGGGCGTCGGCCACGGCGACAACCCGGGCAAAGCGTGGCAGGTGGTAACCGCCGGTGAGTTCGGGGAATTGTCGCTCTACGCTGCGCTTGATTGCGTCGTCCATCGGATGGCCATCTGGTTATCGACGAGGGCCACACTAGTGATGCGCTCGCCGTGGTTAATCGTTGCACCTGGTCGTAACCCGGGAAGGGCTGCAATCATCGCGCTTTGGTTGCCCTGGTAGTCGTCGAACAGTTCCGCCAGCAGCTGCAGTGGCGGGCGAACGCCAAAGAAGCTGTCAGCCCAACTGCCCACGAACACCTCCCCATCACCCTGCTGCTGCCAGATGAAGTCGGGGATGTTGAATACCCGGGCCAGGCTGTCCATCGCTTGGTAACCGGCGGCCAGGCTGTAGAAGAACGGCGCCTTAACCCCGGCATAGGGTTTGTCTGGCACACGAAAGCGCAAGCCGGTGTGCTGGCTGATCTCGACCAGGACGGCGCGCAGATCAACGTGGCGCAGGTTCAGCGGCAGCGGGTTGGCCAGGATCGCCGCCAGTTCGCGACAGAACAGCACCTGCTGGGTGCTGCTGGCCGTGGTGGAGCGTTCGACGTAGCCAATGAAGTGACGCTGCAGCGTGCTGTCGTTGTAGCCGATATCGAGTGTCACCAACCCTTTGACCGGCGCTGTAGCCTGGATGGTGAATGTCGCCCGGCCGGGGCTCTTTGCGTCCAGCCGAACTTCGTTTTTGACCAGGACATAGGGCACGCCACCGATGGCCAACACCTTGTGCAGCTTCATGGGGTGTTACTCCCGCCCAGCCAGCCATCCACTTTTTTCAGCGTGGCTTCAAAGCCTGTCAGTTCCTCGGGGCCTTCGCTGGATCCACCACCGCCGCCGGTGCCGCCCACCGCCCCGCCGGGGCCTGATTGGGCTGTCACCTTGTTACCTGGGCGCCTACCTTCGACTTTCTCGGGGTTGGACAGCTTTTCGGTCAGGGTGAACTGGATCAGCCAACCGCGCAGGTTGTCGTCTTCCCGGGCGCTCACGCCTTCGGTGAACGTCACCTGGCGCATGCCGAACGCGGCCGCCGTGTCGTTGACGATGCGGTAGGTCTTGAGCTGGCCACCGCCGGCGGTCGCTTCCACCAGGCGCATCAGGTCGCGCAATTGCACCTGGTCAACAAATGGAATCATCAGCGTGACTGTCAGTGTCTTGGGCTTGAAGCCCTTGTGCCCCTTGTCGGTGTTGCTGGTTTGGCCTGACAGATCGTCGCTCTCAATGCGCAGATTGCCGGTGACCTTGAGGTTCTTGCCGCGTACCTCTTGCCCGTCGAGTAATAGCGTCATAGGCCCACCAGCTCCCGAACAAAGCTCAGGCCCTGCTCAGATCCCACCAGCAGCGCGCCGGCACACAACACCCACTCATGCCCCGGGGCCTCGCCTTGCAACAGCGCCTGGCGCAGCTCGGTGGCGTTACCCGGGCCGATCAGGCGCGCGCGCATGCTGCTGTCGGGGTTGCCGTTGGCCAGCAGGGCTTTCAGGTCATCCAGTTGTTTGTCGCGGCTTTGCTGTTGTGCGGCCTTGCGCGTGGCCAGGGCCGAAAGGTCCGCCATGGGCGAGCTGTCGGCCGCGTAGCTTTCCAGGACAGAAAGCTGGCCGGCCATGGATTGCTGGGCAGCCTTGACCACCGTGCAGCGCTCCAGGGGCAGTGTCTGCCAACGGGGCAACGCGCCGGCGGTGGGGATCTCCCACTTTTCCGTTTCCAACTTCGACAGGTGCCGCGCTCGGCGTTCGGCTCGCACCAGGTCAGGCATCGGCAACAACGCATTGAAGCGCGCCAGGCTCTCGGCCAACTGATCAAAGCGCGTGGCCAGGAACATCAGACACAGGGCGAACTGGGGGCCATCGGGCCGGCCGGTGTCGCTCACGTCCACCAGTTTGCCGGCGAGCTGCTGCAGCAAGTTCGGCGCTGACAGGAAACGCTGATATCCGCGGCCCTGGCCAATGCCGCTTTGAAACGGCGTTACCACCAGGCACGCCGGCGCCTCGCCCATCTGAGAGGCGAGCGCGTCACGGCCTGCAGTGATCGCGCCCTGGGCGGCATCACCGACCGGCCCCCGGTTGGTGCTGGTCTTACCGCCCAGGTCTGCCAGACGCTTGGCCGTGCTGGCCTGCTCGGTGCTGGCCAGATCCTTGGCCGCTGACAGCTGGCCCATCCATTGGGTGGCCTGACTTGGCCAGCGCATGGTCACCGGCGCCCAGTTCATGGCAGCAGGCTCTCCCAGGTCACTACCTCCATGGCGTTCAAGTCGCCATGGGCCAGGGCATGGTCCAGCCGCTGTTTAAGCACATTGGCCCGCTGCAGCAGCTCCATTTTGAAGGTGGTGAAGTCTTCG